>JBLICT010000094.1:0-11372 GCA_047632415.1 Maribacter sp. | reverse complement strand
TGCTGTTATAGATGGCGGCTATGGTGACAATGTAGGGTCTACAATTATCGATTTGTCTGGAGCTTACCCTGAGGTTATCAGAGAAGGAAAGGGTAGTTTGGATATTATCTAGCTAGTAGACAATAGTTTATATTTGAGTATAGATTGGATTATTCTTTGTTATTAAACTTATGTATAGGCTATGCAAACAACTGTGTTTAAATTATAAATTTAAAGTTTCAGATGTTCGGTTAGGAGCATAAAAAAAGAGTGCTTGATATTTCAAGCACTCTTTTTTACTATATACTAGCGTCTACTGAGACTACGTACTAGTTATTGATTGCAGGATCTTTCATTCCTTCTTCAATCATACTGTAAAACTGATCTATTTTTGGAAGCACTACGATACGTGTTCTTCTGTTTCTAGATTTTTCTGTAGCAGACACAGGAATAAATTCCGCTCTACCTGCTGCCGTCATTCGCTTAGGATCAACATTAAAGTCGTTTTGTAAAATTCGAACTACAGATGTTGCACGTTTAACGCTCAAATCCCAGTTGTCCAATAACGCGCCATTCTTTCTGAAAGGGACATCATCTGTATGACCTTCTACCATAAATTCAAAATCTGGCTTGTTGTTTACAACCTTGGCTACTTTTCCTAATACTTCTTTAGCCCTTTTGGTAATGTTGTAACTTCCGCTGCTAAACAATAATTTGTCAGAAATAGAAACGAAAACAACTCCTTTTTCTACGCTGATTTCGATATCCTCATCATCCAAATTACCTAGAACACCTTTTAAGCTCTGCACCAAAGAAAGATTTACAGAATCTCTGCGAGTGATAGCATCGTTTAACTTACGAATTGTTAAATCCTTTTCTTGAAGGCTCTCTAAAGATTTTTCCAAGTTTTCAGCACCTTTTGTAGTTAAGGTCGTAAGGTTGCCCATGTTGTTAATTAATTCCTGATTGTTTGCTTTCAAGAACGAGTTTTGGTCTTCTAAAGTCTGTAATCTTGCGGTAGCTGTTGCTTTATCCTCTAAACAGCCGTTTAGTTTAACTGTTGCAGAATTTAATAAATCCTGAGTTTCCTGTTGTTTTGCCTCAAGGTCCGCAAATTTCTTCTGCGATACACAGGAAGATAATAAAAGCGTTACACCAAGACATCCTAGAATGATTTTTTTCATAATTGTTATTTATATTAATTGTTTGTTATTTACTGAATTTTCGCCTTAATCGATATCAAATTTATATAATTTGTAATATGTTAAATCGTAAGACTAGTTAATCTTTTACTAAAATGTTAAATTCCTTTACACCATGTACGAAGTAAGACCATACTATGGACGTTGTTGTATGGTATTTTAGTATAAAATTAGTTTTCTCCCGCTTCTTCAGCATTTTCGGAAATTGTCTATAAAAACTAAGGTGCGCCCTTAAGATGGCCATACAATGTTTAAAGCGGAATTGAAAAATAAATCGTAGTGCGGCAATACCATCTAAGAGCAGCCTCATAAAGATAATGATAACCGCTTTTCTTATAGGAAGATTCTTTGTTATAGAAAAGAGGGAGTTTCTAAAGTTGAGATATGTTTTTTTAGGGTTCATATTACTCAATGTTGAACCGCCTAAGTGATATACCTTAGAAGCTCCTACATAGTATATCTTGTGGCCTTTATTTTTTGCCCTCCAGCAAAAATCTACCTCTTCTTGGTGTGCAAAGTAATCTGTGTCAAACCCGCCTAAAGATTCAAAAACAGCGCGCTTTACGAACATACAGGCACCTGTTGCCCAAAATATTTCTTTGGTATCGTTATATTGACCTGTATCTTTTTCTAAATGTTGAAAAATTCTACCCCTGCAAAAAGGATACCCCAATTGATCAATGAAGCCTCCGGCAGCTCCTGCATATTCAAAATGGTCTTGCTTTAATAAATCTAATATTTTAGGTTGTAAAATACTTGCCTCGGGCAAATTCTTAAAAGCTTTCATAACGGGGTCCAACCAATGGGCAGTAACCTCTACATCTGAATTCAATAAACAAAAAATATCAGCATTTACATGCTTCAGGGCGTCATTGTAACCTTGTGCAAAGCCGCCGTTAGTGCTATTTTGAATAATCTTTACGGTAGGGTAGTTTTCTTTTAAAAATAAAATAGAGTTGTCTGTAGAGGCATTATCTGCCACATACAATTCAGCATCGGAAGAATATTCGATAACCGAGGGCAAGAAACGCTCTAAAAGCACTTCTCCGTTCCAGTTGAGTATGACTATGGCTAGCTTCAAAACGATGACAAATTAACGGCTAAATTCAGGAATCTCCGGTAAAAACTCATATTTTTCCTCTTTTTGCAGCATCTGGCAATAAAAATGCTGTAATCCGTTGGTGACCATTAAAAAAGTAGCATCCAAGTTAACGTTATATGTAGCAATCTGGTCAAAGGTATTTTGCGTAATCTTTACTTCAGGTGCTTTGCACTCTACCAAAACATGAATACTTCCATCGGTATTGAAAATTACAATATCATAACGCTTTTTTAAGCCATTCAGTTCAATCTGTTTTTCAACGTTAATGTGACTTAGTGGATATTTTTTATCGAGTATAAGATAATTTAATACATGCTGTCTTACCCATTCTTCCGGTGTGAGGGAAACGAATTTTTTCCTGACTAGGTCAAAGATAAAGGGCTTATTTTGTTTATTTTTGAGTCTGAAGTTGTAGCTGGGAAATTGTAACGGTTGCATAAGGCAAATTTCATTATTTTTTTTCGAATGGACGAAGCATTACAAATTGTTAATGATATACGTAAAGGTATATTAAAACCTATCTATTTTCTATATGGGGAGGAGCCTTATTATATAGATATGATTTCTGACTATATTTCTAGTAAAGTATTGACGGAAGAGGAGAAGGGCTTTAACCAAATGGTGCTCTATGGGAAAGATGTCACGATTGATGATATTGTAGGGAATGCCAAACGCTATCCCATGATGGCCGAAAGACAGGTGGTTATAGTCAAGGAAGCTCAGCACCTTTCCAGAACTATAGAAAGCCTAGTATCTTATGCCAAGAATCCTCAAGTGACCACTGTTTTGGTTATCTGTTATAAATACAAGAAGCTAGATAAGCGTAAACCCTTGTATAAAACAATCAAGAAAGACGGGGTAGTTTTTGAAAGTCCGGTATTGAGAGACTATAAAATACCCGCATGGATTCAAAAGGCTGGAAAGAACGCAGGGTTCTCTATTCCTCAGAAGTCGGCAATGCTTTTAGCAGAACATTTGGGTACCGATTTGGGGAGAATAATAAGTGAACTGAACAAACTAAAGTTGATGTTACCTCAGGGTATCGAAATCACCCCATCACATATAGAAGAACATATAGGTATTAGTAAAGATTATAATAATTTTGAGCTAAAGAAAGCTATTGGAGAGCTGAATGTTTTGAAAGCCACTAAAATAGTTACGTATTTTGCTCAGAATCCTAAGGATAATCCTTTTGTGCTTACAATTACCTTACTTAATATGTTTTTTACGCAGCTACTACAATACCATGGTTTAAAAGATCATACTCCAAAAAATGTTGCTACTATGCTGAGAATCAACCCCTACTTTGTGGATGAAATACAAACGGCTGCTAGAAATTTTCCTATGCGAAAAGTAAGCCAAGTAATATCCCATTTACGTGAAATGGATTTGAAAGGCAAGGGTGTAGGTTCTACCAATATGAATCAAGCAGATTTATTAAAAGAACTTATTGTAAAGATTTTCTAATTCTATTTCCTGTCTATACTATATTTTCCAGGACCAAGTAATGCAATTGCTACGAACCCAAAAAGGTATAACAAGGCTTTTTCCTTTGATCCAAAAGCATCCGCTGCATGAACTATAAAAGCTGCTACCAACATGGTTATCGCTGTTGGGATAGTCGCCAAACGGGTTTTGTATCCTATAATTATTAGTATAGGGCATATGAATTCACCAATAACGGCTAGGAATAGGGAAGGAGCTGGACCAATACCAATAGGGTCACCAAACTTAAAGTCACCTGAAATTAGTTTCTGAAGTTTAGGAAGTCCGTGCGTAAGCATCATAGCCGACATGGAAATCCTTAATAAAGTGAGTCCAGCAGCCGTTAGGGGGGAAGTTTTCATGTTATCGTTTAATTATGTTGGCTAAAACTATCAATTTTTATTGTCTTCTGTAGAATTATTTTTAACTGATTTAAAAGTTCTCTACTATTTTCTAGATTAAAATATAAAGGGGGTTTTATTTTTAGCACATTATCGTAAGGGCCGTCTGTACTTACCAATATGAATTTCTCACGTAAATCATTTTTTATGGTTTGTGCCAGTAGTTTATTTGGACTGCCATCTTTTTGGATTAATTCTACACCTAAAAATAGCCCACTTCCTCTTACGTCACCAATTTCTTTATGTGTATTTTGAAGCATAGTAATTCCTTTTTTAAGAAAGGAGCCAACTTCAAGCGCATGGGCTTGTAACTGATCTGCTTCGATTGCATCTAAAACTGCTTCTCCAATGGCACATGATACAGGGTTACCTCCAAAAGAGCTGAAGAATTCCATCCCGTTGTCAAAACTTTCCGCTACCTCGCTGGTGGTTACTACGGCACCAATTGGGTGTCCATTTCCCATAGGTTTGCCAAGAATCACCATATCTGGTACTACATCATACATTTCATAGCCCCAAAAATGACTACCTAAGCGCCCGAAACCTACTTGTACTTCGTCACTTATACAAACTCCCCCTTGCGCCCTTATTTTTGGATAGACTTCTTTTAAATAATTGATTGCCAATGGAACTTGACCGCCACAGCCCACAATCGGTTCTGCAATAAAGGCCGCTATATTTCCGTGTTCGTCTGTAATCTGTTTATTAGTGATATCAGAATAATGTATGCTGGCTTCGGATTCCGATTCAAAACCTGAACCGTACACTTTGGGCATAGGAGTCTGTAAAATATGCTCCACTTTCCCTTTTCCGCCCTTGTGGTTATATTTGTAATGACTAATATCTATTCCGTTTTGTGTATTCCCGTGGTAACCGTGTTCCAGAACCATGACTTTATTTTTCTTTGTATGGGTTTTGGCTATTCTTATGGCCAAGTCGCTAGCCGCACTTCCCGAGTTTACAAAAAATACCTTATTTAGATGTGCTGGGAATTTGGACAGCAGCTTTTCCGAATAGGAGAGTAGTTCTTCGTAAACGTAGCGGGTATTGGTATTCAGCTTCGCCATAGTCCGTTGTCCAGACTCCACCACATGGGGATGGCAATGGCCTACTTGCATAATATTGTTATAGGCGTCTAGAATTGTATTCCCATCCGTATCATACATAAACTGGAAGGCAGCGCTGGACATTTGAATGGGATTAGAGTAGCTTAAAGACAAGGCACTGCTTATCGTTTTATCTCTTCTTTTTAGCTGGTGTTCCAAGGTCTGCTTTTTGGTCTCGGTAAAATCACAGGCCTTTCTAAAACAATCTTTGGCTAGGATAGGATTTATTCTAAGCCATTTTCTCAACAAATTCCATGCGGGTTGTTCGCTTACGGTAATATAGTCGGAATCTGGCTTCTGTTTTTTGGTATGTGCCGAGTTGCATACGCTAGTGCAGAGCCTGGCAGCAACGAGGTAGTATAAAGCGTCGAGTTCCTGTTCTTGTAATGGAAGGACATTATTATAGGCTGATATTACGGTTTTTGCAACTGCTAGCGGTTGTTCTTCAGCCATCATTACATAGGTAAGTCCTATGGCCAGGTCATTAATTAACCATGAATCACACATGTCGCCAAAATCTATAATTCCGGTAACTTTCCCATTAGTTGTAAGTATATTCCAATCGTTGGCATCGTTGTGAAGAATGCTTTTTCGAAGTTTATGTTGAATAGGAGTTATATGTTCATTAAACTGTAAGAAAAAATAACGTATCAGGTTGCGGTCCTTCGCATCGGTAATGTCATTTAAAAATTTACGGTTATTGGTAAAATGCTTCAAATCCCAGAGGGTTTCTTTTGCCTTTATTACAGCATCATAATGTCCCAGCAGTATCTTATCTATATTGCCTAAGGCGGTGCCGAAAG
Organism: Maribacter sp.; assembly: GCA_047632415.1. Lineage (GTDB taxonomy): Bacteria > Bacteroidota > Bacteroidia > Flavobacteriales > Flavobacteriaceae > Maribacter. The sequence continues at coordinate 5,294 of JBLICT010000094.1, read as the reverse complement.
AGATCAGTAACGCTTCATCTTTTAGAATTTCAGCCAAAAATTCTCCTTCTATAAAAGGTAGGAGTCTATAAATAAAACCATCAACTATGGTAACAGGATGTTCTTCTAGATTATGAATACTTTCCGGAAAGTTTAACTGTTCAATTTCGTTTAGCTTTTGGGCGACACGGTCTTCAGCTAGCAGTACCGCTATGGTTTCTTCTGTGTAGTTGTATTTTTTTAAAACGAAGGTGCCGGAGTCAGCCTTTACCCTAATATTGATGCTCTCATATCCTTCCAATGTCTTAAGGGAGCAATTTGTTAATCCGTAATACTGTTCCAGAATCGCATTCATACTATGTCCGTCGTTTGACACAAAGCTAGTTTAAGAAATTGAAATAGGGTAGTGAACGGTTTATTTTAGAATGAATCATTATGGAGAATTAGGTATTGTAGTTGGTATATAAGAAAATACCAACTAAAACATAGCCTAGAAAAAGCAGCAATGCATTAATAAGTAGATTAGTTAAATGGACAGACTGCGCTCACTGCAACAGTCCAAATGGAATTGTTCTTAATCTAATTTTAAAAAATAGAAATATCTTATTGAGCTACAATTAATCCAACGGTCTATTATCTCAATTTTGGATAATCCTGTGGATTTGCCTCGTGAAGTATGCTGTAGACTTTTTCAAAAATATCCTCTGCATTTGGTTTAGAAAAGTAGTCACCATCTGTACCATAAGCCGCTCTGTGCGCTTGAGCCGTCAACGTTTGTGGTGCACTATCCAAATACTTGTACCCTTGTTGCTTTTCTACGATTTCATTTAAGATATAGGCAGAACATCCTCCAGGAACATCTTCGTCTATAACTAAAAGGCGATTTGTTTTTTGAACACTTTTCACCACATCCTGTTTGATATCAAAAGGGAGCAAGGTCTGAGCATCTATAATTTCTGCATCTATTCCAACTTCCAATAGCTCCTTTGCTACTTGTTCCACTATCCTGAGTGTTGAACCATAGGACACTAGCGTAATATCCGTGCCTTCTTTAATAGTTTCCACAACACCTATCGGAGTACAAAATTCACCTAAATTCGTAGGTTTGGGCTCCTTTAAACGGTAGCCATTAAGGCTTTCGATAACCAATGCAGGCTCGTCACTTTTCATTAAGGTATTATAAAAGCCTGCCGCTTGGGTCATGTTTCTTGGAGCTAAGATGTACATGCCACGAAGTAGGTGTATTAATCCTCCCATTTCAGAACCAGAATGCCATATTCCTTCCAATCTATGCCCACGCGTTCTTACAATCAACGGTGCTTTTTGCTTTCCTTTGGTACGATATAAAAGCGTAGCCAAATCATCTGTTAGTGAAGACATGGCATAAAAGATATAATCTAAGTACTGGATTTCCGCAATAGGCCGTAATCCCCTTAATGCCATTCCGATACCCTGACCTATAATCGTAGTTTCACGAATGCCGGTATCTGCAATTCTAGTACTTCCGTACTTTTCCTGTAAACCTTCCAATCCTTGATTTACATCTCCAATAACACCGGTATCTTCTCCAAAAATCAAAGCATTAGGGTACTTATTGAAAAGGTTATCAAAATTATCCCGCAAAATAACCCTTCCATCAACTTTTTCTTCGCTGTGATCATATAGGGGTGCAATCGGACTGATATTGGTAGCCCTATTGTCATTTGGACTGTAGAGGTAGGAACTAAAGTCTGGTTGCGTTTTAGTCAAAAAGTTTTGCACCCAGTCTACCAATGCCTGTCTTTCTGCCGAGGACTCTCCCAAAAGATACCGAAGGGATTTTCTAGATGCGACGGCCAAATCTTTTAGTATAGGTTCCTCAACTGCTATAAGATCATTCTTCAGTTTAGTCAAAAAATTCTTGTTTGGACTTTTAGACGCAGCTAAATGTATGAGCTGTACGAGGCTCTTTTTGGCTGCAACGTTTTCCTGCAAAAATTCTGCCCATGCCTCTTTTTTTGCTTCTCGAACTGTTCTCTTTACCTGTTTCTCCATTTCTGCCAGTTCGGAAGTAGTGGCAATACCAGATTCTAAAATCCATTCTTTAAACCGCTTGTTACAATCATTATCACGCTCCCATTCCAATCGCTTATCGTCTTTATAGCGTTCGTGAGAACCAGAAGTGGAGTGCCCTTGAGGTTGGGTTAATTCGGTTACATGAATGATTACCGGTACATGTTCCTGTCTGGCAATATCAGATGCGTTTTCATAGGCGTGCATCAAAGCTGTATAGTCCCAACCTTGTACTTTTAATATTTCATAACCTTCATGCTCTTCATCGCGTTGAAAACCTGAGAGTATTTTAGAGATATCTTCTTTTGTAGTGTGGTGCTTTGCAGGTACTGAAATTCCGTATTCATCATCCCAAATACTCACAACCATGGGCACTTGTAATACACCACCGGCGTTTATAGTCTCCCAGAACATACCTTCGCTGGTGCTTGCATTTCCTATGGTTCCCCATGCTACCTCGTTTCCGGCATCGGAAAATTTGGAGCTGTCCATTCCTTTTTCCTCTCTATATACTTTTGAGGCCTGTGCCAATCCTAATAATCTGGGCATTTGGCCAGCGGTACAGGATATATCCGAGCTACTATTCTTTTGTTGTGTCAAATCTTTCCATGTGCCGTCTGGGTTTAGGCTGTAGGTAAGGAAGTGACCTCCCATCTGACGACCACCGCTCATAGGCTCCTTCTCCATGTCGGTAGTAGCATATAGGCCATGGAAAAAACCCTTAGGTTTTAGTAGCCCTAAGGCCATCATAAAGGTTTGGTCACGATAGTAACCGCTTCTAAAATCTCCGTTCTTAAAGGCTCTGGCCATGGCCAATTGAGGGAGTTCTTTACCATCTCCAAAAATTCCAAATTTAGCCTTACCGGTAAGTACTTCTTTTCTACCCAAAATACTACATGACCTGCTTATAAAAGCTATTTCATAATCTTGAAGTATTTGCGCCTTAAAATCTTTAAAGGAAATATCATTACTAGTTTTGGATGAGACATTCATAGGCTATATCGTGTTGTTGCAAAAATACTCAAACAAAAGCATTTTAGCAATGGTAGAACGGCAATATTCCTTGAGATATTACTGGTTTTAGCAACAATTAATTGCGTATTTGTTAATTATGGCTTGGTAATAAGGGTTTTTGTTGCGAATATAGAATCTAAAACCAGGTTCTAGTAAATAATCCCGTAAGTGTTCTTGGACTTACCGTAATGATAAAACGGATTTTCTCCCCATAGTTTTGCTGGCCCACTTCCCAGCCATTGTTGGAATATAAAGGAAAATAAAGTTCAAAGAAATCGGTTACTAGATTTAAACGAATACCGCTATCGTAAACGAATTTTGCTCTGGAACCTTTATTTTTTACCAAACCGGCATCACCATACAATTCTACCCAACGCCAAAGATTAATGCTTGTATTAACAGTTGTCATCCAATTATCAGAAAAACGATACTCCTCGTCCAAAAAGGATTTAAAGCCACCTTCCGCAATGATAAGCTGTTGGCTATAGATTCCCGAATCTTCCGATTGCCCTAAATAACTATAGTCAAAAAGATAATTTGTTGGTCTATCTAAAGCAAAATTAAAGAAATTGGTATCGGTGCTGTTACTCAGGAATTTGCCTGCAAAAAAACGTAGGTTAAACTGCCTATTATTTTCAAAGAGTTTTCGATACTCATACTCAAAGGCTACTTTACTAAAGTTCTCGGCCAATTGAAAGTCCACAGACCATGAGTTATAATCAATGATGCCATTATGTCTATTTAGGTATCTGGCATTAAATACACTGTAGTCTGGATTTTCCGAGTCATTGGCTAGATCTAGAACACTTTCATCAAAATCCCTAAGGATGTTGACATGCCTAAAGGTTAAGAACTCTCGCTTATCAGATCTTAAATCATCTGGTCTCCAACCAAAACTTAAGGAAGGAGTTACTGAGGTAGCTCTTGAGTTTACATTGAAATGGGAGGTGGATGCCGATATACCATAATTGGAAACGTAAAGCCCCGTTTTATTCAAGTATTTACGATAATTGAACTTTCCGTACCCTACAAAAGCTTTCTCCCTAAACGAATAGGAAGGAGCAAAATCATACACAAAAGGGCGTTCTAAAAAGGTTTTATTATAGAGTCGCATACCTGGGGTCCATCCATCATAAATATTAAAATTTAATACGGGTACATAGAACACTTGATTGTAATAAGGATTCTCGGTGTCCTTAAAAAAAGTAAAATGCAATTTTTTATTACTGGATAAAAATCCTCCCAAGGATTTCCAGTTGTCCCGTTGATTAAACTCTGGTATTTTTTGGTCGTAGTTAAGTACTAGTTTATCTTCATCGTTATTTGGTATGGTAAATGTTTCTAAGGTTTTTATATCCTTGAACCAGTAGTTAGAAATAACCGTATCATTTTTTAGGCCGAACATTGAGATTGGGACATTGGTGCCTTCCTTGTTCTTGATACTAACGTTTAGAGAGTCCCCAAGATTTTGAACTTTTTTAATTTTGAAATCGATTCTGCTGTCGTTAGCTACATAATCCTTAAAAAACCAATTGATATCTTCGGTTGTTGATCTTTTCAAAATAGACTCAAAATCAAGAACTTTTACTTTGTTCAGTTGGTAATATTTGAAGAAAGTTTTAAGGCTTTGGTCTACCTTATCTTTCCCTATATAATTTGCTAGGTAAGCAAGACCTAGGCCTGCTTTGTATTTGTTGGCTATTTGTTGATTGAATTTGATAAGAGAATCGTTGCGTACGGTTAAGGCTTGATCTCTATTACTCCTTGCCATAAGGTTATAAAGGAAGGCATATTGTTCATTGAATTCCATATTGGCCAAATTAAAGTTACGCAGGCCCCATATATGCGATAAATTCCCGAATAATTTTTGGTTAGGATAGTATTCGTCCACAAAAGCAATCATAAGATAATTGGCAATAGCACTGTTTAGCCATTGCTCGCTTCTTGGGTCTAAAAAAAGCGTTTCTTTGAGCATACTGTTCAAAGTTGTTTTCAAAAACTTCATTTCAAACTGAAACTGTTGCTCATATGGCCTTACAAAGGAGGGTAATAAATTTAAACCGTATAAAGGGTCTTTGTTATAATCGAGTTGGCTAACCAATAATTTTTTATGAGGAAAATCGCCTAAATTCTCATGGATAAAATTGGTAATTCTATTGATACTAATCCCTTGCTCCATAGGGCTGTATCGTGGTGCGGTTATATCTGTTTCTATGGTTAAAGAAGGCGTTACGTGGGTCGTAAAGTCT
>JBLICT010000093.1:0-11545 GCA_047632415.1 Maribacter sp. | reverse complement strand
TAAGATTTTTATGTCCCATTAATTCACTTATGATATCGGTAGCGGCCCCTTTTTCCTTCAAACAATTCGTAAAACATATTTGGTATCTAAAGATGACTCTAGGTAATAGTTCAAGATTTTTTGGACAGAAGGTAAAATTTTAATTGTGAAATTGGATTTTGTCTTTGACCTTTTATAGTATATGTTTTTTGTAGTTACCTGCTTCCATTCTAGTTTCTTCATATTTGTAAAATTCATTCCTCTTGTATAAAAACTAAAAATGAAATAATTTCTACTGTTAATCAGATGCGGGTAAATCCCTAAGTCTAAATTTTTAATCTTAATAACCTCTTCCATTGCCAAAGCTTTTTCCTTTCAATTTTGAAATTTTTGTATGTTTTGAAGAGATATAATTCTGGCTTTGCCAAATTTCTTTCAATCGCAAATTATAAAGAGCCCGCAATCGGATGCTCACGCCTCCATCCGTTCCTCCTCTTGATCTTAGAAATACCTCGTATTTATTAAGAAAAGAATACGTTACCTCTTTAAAAGCAGGTTTAGTGCTCTTGTTAAAGAGGTTTAAAGAATTATATGAATCCCTATTTGCTTGTGCATTTCCTGTTCTGCTAGCCGTTATCATTTCTTCTATAATTTCATTTCAGAAATAGAATACAGTCTGTTGTACAGGATTTGATATGATTCGAAAACGGTCTTCAAAGTCTTTAAGATCATACTCTTTTTTTTCAATTTCCAATTCACTTAATATTTTTAAAGCTTTATCTTTGACTTTACGTAACAGTCTATTATTGGAATTTTTGCTCGTGAAACTTCCTGTAGTAGAATTCCATTCATTAGGAAAGGCACGAAATATTGTTTGGAAAAATTTGGACTTTCTATTCAGAGAAACGCTTAAGGCTATTGGATAACTACCGTTAGTTAATTTAGTTTTTCTCAAAACTGTTTTTACCGTTGCCATGGGTCTGGATTAAATCTGTACAACAAATTGCTTATTAATGGTATATTAAATGAAAGTAGTAATAAATGAAAAATTCATAAAGTATTGAAAATCATACCGTAATAAAACAAATCATAATTACATATAGACTAAAATTAACAGCCTTACAAGCATGGGGGTCACTGGTTAGAATACAGTAGGGCCCACAGGATGTTTAAAAGGCTTTCGATTTACGAGAGCTTTTTATGTATCTTTTGGTGTGTAAAATGTATATGTAGTGCAGGATAAAGTAATAGGGATATTAGCTCAGTTGGTTTAGAGCGCTGCCTTGACAGGGCAGAGGTCACCGGTTCGAATCCAGTATATCCCACACTATTCAAAGCGCTTTTGTACGGATAGCAAGCCTAATTAGGCTAATTTTTTTAAATGCAATCTAATATCCGTTCCAAAGCCATTCCTCTAGAACCTTTTATAAAAAGTGTAGCTCCGGTTGGAATCCTATTCTTCGTTAAGAAATCGGCTACCGCATCATATGTATGGAATTTTTTATAGTCGCTCTGTACTTTAAAAAAGTTTTCTCCTATTAGGTAAGCATTTTCAAAGCCCAGTTGTTTTGTAAGGTCAGCAATAGCTTGGTGTTCTGCGTGGGCTGTATCTCCCAGTTCAAACATATCGCCTAAAAACAATAGTTTGGTGTTGGCTTTTAGGTTGGCGAAATTTTCAAGGGCCGCTGTCATACTACTCGGGTTGGCATTATAAGCGTCTAGAATAACTTTATGTCCTTTTTTTTCTAATACTTGTGATCTATTATTATCGGGAAGGTAATTTTCTAATCCTTGTTTAATTTGTGCTAAGGGGACATTAAAATACGTTCCCATAATAATAGCAGCACAGCAATTGGTGAAATTATAACTCCCTATCAATTGGGTTTTAATCGTGGTTCCTTCAACGTTAATTTCTACAAAAGGATCTGCCGCTGTCATCGTAATGTTGTAAAACTTTGGGTCTGTAGTGCTATACCCGTATATGTGAATGTAATGGTCTAATTTCTCTTTTTGAATGGGGTCATCCGCATTCATGAACACCACTTTACTATTCGCTGTAAGATAATCGTACAGTTCACTTTTTCCTTTTATAACCCCTTCTACACCACCAAAACCCTCTAAATGCGCCTTACCAAAATTTGTAATGTATCCAAAATCAGGCGCTGCAATACTACTAAGGAATGCTATTTCTTTTTGATGGTTCGCCCCCATCTCTATAATGGCAATTTCCGTATCGGAGCAAATATCAAGCAGACTTAATGGGACACCAATATGATTATTGAGATTTCCTTTGGTGGCAATTGTTTTATACTTTTTAGATAATACAGCGTTAATGAGCTCTTTGGTTGTGGTCTTTCCATTACTTCCGGTTAGTGAAATAACTTTGGCATCGCAATACTGTCTATGAAAGTTGGCTAACTTTTGCAAGGTGGCCAACACGTCAGCAACAAGGATAATCCTTTCGTTAATTGCGAATTCCTTTTCATCTACAATTACATAGGCAGCTCCTTTTTCAATCGCTTTAAGTGCATATTCGTTGCCATTGAAATTACCGCCTTTCAGCGCGAAGAAAATATCGTTTTTATTTATTTTCCTTGTATCTGTACTTACGTTGGGATATTGGAGAAATAGTTGGTGTAGTTCGGCTATATTCATAAAATCGAAGATAAAAAAAAGCCCTTTAAAAAAAGGACTTTTTTAGTATCTAAAGTGTAAGAATTTATTTTGCTTTCTTACCTCTTACCGTCTTGTTTTTAGTTTTGGATTTCGAACCTACTCTAGACATTGCACATCTAAAGCCGATATAATCCGTAGCCATATATTGTGGCATGTATCTTCTTTGTGCTGGGTCTAGCCAATATGCTCTATCGGTCCAAGAGCCTCCTTTGTAAACCCGTACTTCATCATTGATAAGCGAAGTTCTTGTGTTCGATTCATCGTATTGCCTTGTAATACTGCCGGTAGAATCCCGATCTATATTATGTTTTGGAGAATTGTACATTTTGGTTTTGTCAGAACCTTCATCTTCATCGCTGAATCGATTAAAAAATCTAGAGGAGCCTGCGTCACCATCTCTATAATCGATGTTATCACTAGTAGAGAAATTAGTTCTTAAATAGGTTTCATCCTCATCAATAGGAACCATTTTTATTTCGCCTGGAAGGTTTACGGCGATAAGTTTACCATTCGGTAGGGTGTCATAAACGATAGAATCCCTTAATATATTTACCTTACCATCTTCTCCGATAGCACTTTTCATATAAACGTTACCTCTGTAATAGTTAAAATCACTTACTTCATCGTCTACTATAGGTCGGTATACATCGGCAACCCATTCTGCAACGTTTCCGGCCATATCGTATAGACCTAAATCGTTTGGTTTATAGGACATTACTTGTGCAGTAATATCTGCGCCGTCATCAGACCAGCCAGCAATACCACCATAATCTCCTTTTCCTTGCTTGAAGTTGGCTAATTGGTCACCTCTACCCACACGTTGACCATTTCTTGTGTAATCACCGTCCCATGGATATTTTTTTCTACCTCTATAGTTATTATATTCTCTATTCCCTACTTGAGCCTGCGCTGCATATTCCCACTCTGTTTCTGTAGGAAGTCTATATTCTGGCATGATAACTCCGCTACTCCTTTTTGCAAAAGTAGACGTACTATCCTTTTTCATTTTCCCTTGTAAAGAATCTATTTGTCCATTATAGACAGATTCTGGTCTATTCAAATATGCTTCTGTACTAAATGTTCCTGCAACCTCTCCGCTCGCAGCTTGGTATTTTGCGTCCTTGGAAAGATACCCTTCGCGCTCCAACATTATCTCGTTTACTCTGTCTGTTCTCCATTCTGCAAATTGTGTTGCTTGGATCCAGTTGACACCTACAACAGGGTATTCTGCATAAGCGGGGTGTCTTAAATAGTTATTGGTCATGGTTTCGTTAAAACCTAATCTATTCCTCCAAACCAAAGTATCTGGTAAAGCACCTTTGTAAATATTGGTATATTTTGGATTTTCGGGCGGGTAAACACTCTTTAAGTAATCTAAATATTCTAAGTACATGACATTGGTAACCTCCGTTTCGTCCATGTAAAAAGATTGTACATGCTGTGAGGTAGGTGTGTTGTTCCAATCATGCATTACATCGTCTTGAACTTTACCTTTTGTAAAAGTTCCCCCTTCAACGAATACTAGTCCCGGAGCCGTTTCTTGCTCCTTAAAATCGGTATTGTACTGGAATCCCCCTTCTTTAGCGTTGATATTCCAACCTGTAGCCCTGGAAACATTTTTGGAAGAGGTGGATTTTGAACAGCTTGTAACTGTTAAACCTCCAGCTATAACAGTGCATGAGAGTACAACTTTAATAAACTTGTTTTTCATAAATCTAGGACTTGAGTTCAATCTTTTAATCTAAAATTTCGACGTTTTTTATTTCTCAACTTATTTTACGCCACTTTCGCTGATTAAAACGGTGTTTTCATCAGAATATTTCATCCCCTTTAAATTATTTTCACATTGCGTGTAAATCATAAAGTATATGAGTGAATCAACATCCGTTCACGATTATAACGAGTTTAATAGAGTTGTAGTATACCTTATGATGCCGTTTTGCCTACTTAATTTAGATTAGGTAGTAAGGCTTCTGACCATTTTTAAACTAAAATATTTAGGATCTTACACAAGATTTCGTTCAAAAGTCCGTTTTACCGTAAATATGTCGATTTTTTTAGAGTAAGATGAGCGAAGGCGTTAATTTTACTTCTTTAGAACTAATATAATATTTTAAATGAAAAAGAATTCAATAGTATTTGTTTGTCTAATGCTAGCAGGTTTGACCGTGTGGGCTCAAGAAGACCAAAGAGTAATCACCACTGCAGTGCCATTTTTGACTATTGCAGCAGATGCGCGTTCCGCCGGTATGGGAGATATGGGAGTTGCTACTTCTACAGATGCGTTTTCACAACAGTGGAATCCAGCTAAATTTGCATTTGCCGAACGCAAGATGGGTATTGCTGTAAGCTATACGCCCTATTTGGAAAGTATCATTACGGATATTTCACTATTAAACGGAAGTTTTTATAATAAGATTAATGAACAAAGTGCCTTTGCGGTAAGCTTACGGTATTTTACACTTGGTGAAATTGAACTTAGGCAAAGCCCTAATGACGTAGGAACAGTGGTGAAACCGAATGAATTTGCTTTGGATGGCTCGTACTCTTTAAAATTGAGTCCCACTTTTTCTATGGCGGTAGCAGGACGGTTCATCAGCTCTAATTTACGATTTCAAGATTCTAGTACAGATTCTCAAGCAGCGAGCACTTTTGCAGTCGATGTTGCGGGTTATTATCGCTCGGACGAAATAGCATACAACAGTTTTGATGGACGTTGGAGAGGTGGCTTCAACTTCTCTAATATTGGTGGTAAGATTCAATATGATGAAGGTGGTCAGGAAAACTTTTTACCGAGTAATCTAAGGCTTGGAGGGGGTTTTGATTTTATCCTGGATGCAGATAACGTAATCGGTATTACTACGGAGTTTAGTAAGCTCTTGGTGCCAACACCCCAAGATTTTGACAACGACGGGGATATTGATTCCGATGACAATGAAATCTACCAAAATGAAAGTGGGCTGAGCGGTATTCTTGGTTCTTTTGGTGATGCTCCAGATGGTTTTTCAGAAGAGTTACAGGAAATCACATGGTCTTTAGGAGCAGAGTATACCTACCAAGATGCGTTTATGGTACGCACAGGGTACTTTAATGAAAGCGAAGAAAAAGGTGCTAGAAAATTCTTTACTTTGGGCGCAGGATTTAAATTTAAGTCCGCCCAAATAGATTTATCGTATCTATTCTCTACATCGCAGGTTAGAAATCCATTAGAAAACACCTTGCGTTTTGGATTAACATTTAATTTAGGTGAAGAATATTATAACGACTAAGCATTAGTTTAATCATACAGAATTAAAATCCCGCTACAAGGCGGGATTTTTTTTGTTTTAAAAGCAATGTGAAGATGCACTACTGTTTTAGGGAAAGAAATTACCTTTGAGTATACCTTAATTAAATAGACATTATGTCCGTACAAAAAAATATAAGTTTTGATATTACCATTTACGATAGCATGGACGAACTAGCACTGGACGATCAGGCGCTTATGCTTAAGGCTGTTGCGGTAAGGAAAAATGCCTATGCGCCCTATTCTAAGTTTAGGGTAGGTGCCGCTGTAAAAATGGCTAACGGGGAGATTGTCATTGGTAGTAACCAGGAGAATGCTTCCTACCCATCCGGACTCTGTGCAGAACGGGTAGCCATTTTTCATGCAGGCGCTAAGTTTCCGGGTATCGCAGTAAAGACCATTGCGATTACGGCGACTTCCGATAGGTATGAGGTACGTGTTCCAGCGGCACCCTGCGGAAATTGTAGGCAGGCTATTTTCGAATATGAATTCAAACAAAAACAGCCCATACGGTTATTGCTTATGGGTGAAAAGGGAAGTGTTATCGAGTGCAGAGCTATCGAAGACATACTCCCATTGGGTTTTAATAGTACATTTTTAGCATAGTTTTAAAAACACCTTGGGGCTTTTTTGTGTCAAGTGGTAATTTCTTGGCGCTTTTGCTGTGTTTTTTTTTATCCGTTCGTTTATATGCGTATTTTTGTTTTCTTTTGTGGTAGAAATTTGCGCTCGCTTTTTTTGTCCGCTAAATTTGTAATAAACTCATAATAGCAATGGAAAAAATCACCAAGGAGACATATATGAAATGGTACGAGGACATGCTTTTCTGGAGGAAGTTCGAGGACAAGCTTGCGGCCGTTTACATTCAGCAAAAAGTACGAGGATTTCTTCATCTTTATAACGGACAGGAAGCTGTTTTGGCCGGAGCATTACATGCGATGGATTTGTCCAGGGACAGGATGATAACAGCCTATAGAAATCATGTGCAACCTATTGGAATGGGCGTAGACCCTAAAAGGGTTATGGCCGAGCTTTTCGGTAAGGTTACGGGCACCTCTAAAGGAATGGGTGGTTCTATGCATATATTTTCTAAGGAACACAGGTTTCATGGGGGTCACGGTATTGTTGGTGGTCAAATTCCACTGGGAGCCGGTATGGCTTTTGGGGACAAGTACAACGGTAGTAATGCCGTTACTTTATGTTATATGGGTGATGGTGCGGTAAGACAAGGGTCTTTACATGAGACCTTCAACTTGGCAATGCTTTGGCAGTTACCTGTTGTTTTTATATGTGAAAATAACGGATATGCTATGGGAACCTCGGTAGCAAGAACATCCTTCTCTACTGAAATATGGAAACTAGGTTTGGGATATGAAATGCCATGTGGGCCAGTGGATGGGATGAATCCCGTAACCGTTGCACAGGAAATGAGCAAAGCGATTGATAGGGCAAGATCCGGAGGTGGACCAACCTTCCTTGAGATGAAAACCTACAGGTATAGAGGACACTCTATGTCCGATGCACAGCACTACAGAACAAAAGATGAAGTAGCAGAATACAAAAAAATTGATCCTATCACACAGGTTTTAGATGTGATTAAGGAGAATAAATACGCAACGGAGGAGGAAATCAAAAATATAGAAAAGGGAGTTAAAAAATTGGTCTCGGAATGTGAAAAATTTGCTGAGGAATCCGATTACCCACCTGTAAATCAGTTGTACGATATGGTTTACGAGCAAAAAGATTTCCCATTCGTTGAACATAAAATATAAAATACATGGCGATAGTTGTAAATATGCCCCGTTTAAGCGATACCATGGAAGAGGGTACCGTTGCCGCATGGTTGAAAAAGGTGGGAGACAAAGTTGAGGAAGGCGATATTTTAGCTGAAATTGAAACTGATAAGGCTACGATGGAATTTGAGTCTTTTAACGAAGGCGTATTATTGTATATTGGTATAGCTGAAGGCGATACCGCCCCGGTAGATTCCTTGTTGGCCATTATTGGAGATGAAGGGGAAGATATTTCTGGCTTATTAAATTCAGGTCCTGCCGCTGCGGAAAAAGAAGAAGAGCAACCTGCTGCCGAAACCAAAGCGGAAGAAGTTTCCGCTTCCGATGCTCCGGCTACAGAAATACCTGAAGGGGTAGAGGTCATTAAAATGCCCCGCTTAAGCGATACCATGGAAGAAGGTACCGTTGCCGCATGGTTGAAAAAAGTGGGCGATACTGTTGAAGAAGGAGATATTTTAGCTGAAATCGAAACCGATAAAGCTACGATGGAATTTGAATCGTTTTATTCGGGAGTCCTATTGTATATAGGAATTCAAGAAGGAGAGTCTTCTCCGGTTGATGCTGTTTTGGCTGTTATTGGACCAGAAGGTACAGATGTAGATGCGGTTTTAAATAGTGCATCTGCTGGTGATAAACCTGTAAGTACGGAAAAGGCAACTACAGAGACGAAGAACAAAGAAAAAAGTGTTGCTGCGGTTGAAGAAGTTTCTAAACCTGTACCTGACGGCAAACGTATTTTCGTTTCTCCATTGGCTAGAAAAATCGCTGCCGACAAAGGAATAGATTTAGCTGCTGTTTCTGGTTCTGGGGACAATGGGAGAATCATAAAGAAAGACATAGAGAATTATAAACCATCCGAGGTTACGGCTTCCGCTACTGCGATTACCCCAGAACGTGTTGCTCCTGCAACGGCGTCTATTAGTTTGCCTGTAGGAGAGGAAGGTTCGGAAGAAGTGAAGAATTCCAATATGCGAAAGGCGATTGCGAAGGCCTTGGGGAATTCAAAGTTTACGGCGCCACACTTCTACCTGACTATAGAAGTGGATATGGACAATGCGATGGCTTCTAGGGTGCAAATCAATAGCTTGCCAGATACAAAAGTATCGTTCAATGATATGGTATTGAAAGCGTGTGCGATGGCATTGAAAAAGCATCCACAGGTAAATACCTCTTGGAACGGAGCTACAACGCGTTACAACAAGCACATTCACATGGGTGTTGCTGTAGCAGTTGATGATGGCTTGGTGGTTCCTGTAGTTAAATTTGCAGACCAGTTGGGCCTAGCTCAAATAGGAGCTCAGGTAAAGGATTTGGCAGGAAAAGCACGATCTAAGAAAATCACACCTTCCGAAATGGAAGGGAGTACATTTACCGTTTCAAATTTAGGGATGTTTGGGATATTGGAGTTTACCTCCATTATTAACCAGCCTAATTCTGCCATACTATCCGTAGGTGCCATAGTAGAAAAGCCCGTTGTTAAAAATGGGGAAATTGTAGTAGGTAACACAATGAAGTTAACCTTAGCCTGTGATCACAGAACGGTAGATGGTGCCGCTGGCGCCGCGTTTTTGCAGACCTTAAGGTATTTTGTAGAGAACCCTGTTACTATGTTGGCATAGTAGTCTTAAGATAAATTACATTAAAAAGCATCCCGAAATGGGGTGCTTTTTTATTTCCATCATGTCAGTTCGAGTGGCGTCCTGAAAGAGACGCTGTATCGAGAACCTTTAAAATACACCAAAATTTCCGTGTTAATTGCAAGTACCTTACAAATGTGCTCCAACGCGAAACGTTCACCTTGTTTATTCGGTTCAAGCAGTCTCTTTTTTCTATCTTTAACCCCCTAAATACAATTCTATGAAATCCATTTTTTATCTTTTTTCTTTGGCGCTACTTGTTTCTTGTGGAGCCGGTAAGAGCGGTAATACCGCAATTTCCGAAACCGTTTCTGGTCCTGAAGGGCTAAAAGCCCGGGTTGTTCCAGCGGAAGAAACGAGTACGGCCACTACCGGTATTGCGAGTATAACCGAATATGCAACCGCTCAGGATGTGGCAAAATCGATGGAATTTCTAGCGTCCGATGCCTTACAGGGGAGAGATGCGGGTAGTGAGGGCATTGAAAAGGCGGCTGATTTTATAGCAGCGCGTTTTACCGCAAATGGTATCGCACCGTATTTTAAAACCTATAGGGATACCTTGAGTAATTTTGATGAACCTGCCTTTAATGTGGTGGGTGTTTTAGAAGGTTCCGACCCGCTTCTTAAAAATGAATACGTCTTAGTGGGCGCCCATTACGACCATATAGGACTAATGACACCGGAAAACGGCGATGCTATTGCCAATGGCGCAAATGACAATGCTTCTGGGACAACGACGGTGCTAGAAATGGCACGCTATTTTGGTAAAGAAAGAACCAATAGGCGCAGTATTATTTTCGCGCTGTTCAGTGCCGAGGAGAAAGGCCTTTTAGGATCTAAGCATTTAGCGGAAAAATTAAAAGCCGATAGCTTGGACCTTTATGTGATGTTGAACTTTGAGATGGTAGGGGTTCCCATGGTGGGGAAAGACCATCTTATATACCTAACAGGTTATGAACTTTCTAATATGGCAGCTATAAGCAATGGCTATGCCAATGAGAAAGTAGTTGGGTTTTTACCAAAAGCAAAGGAATTCAATTTGTTTATGCGATCGGATAACTATGCCTTTCATACGGCCTTTAATGTGCCCTCACAGACCTATAGCACCTTCGATTTCACAAATTTTGATCACTACCATAAGGTTGGAGACGAAAACGAGAAAATGGATTACGAGCACATGGCAGTAGTAATTAATAAAATGATACCCGTAGTGGAAGGCATAGCAAACGCTCCCGTAAAAGAAATAACATACAAGTAATGGCAAACGTAATTATTACAGGTTCGAGTAGGGGTATTGGGTACGAAATGGCTAAACTTTTTGCCGATGCGGGTCATAGCGTGTTGGCATTATCGAGGAATGTAACTCCGATTACCGAGTTGAACCATAAGAACATCCAAGGGTTTTCATTTGATTTGTCGCAAACGAACGATTTAGAAAAATTGAAAAACTTTTTAAAGACTGAATGGAAACATGTAGACATCCTTATCAATAACGCAGGGAAATTGGTGAACAAACCCTTTCTGGAAACCTCCATGGAAGAATTTAAGGCCGTGTACGATGTCAACGTTTTTGGTGTTGCGGCAGTGACAAAAGTAGTATTGCCGTTTATAAAAAAAGAGGGCCATGTGGTGACCGTAAGCTCTATGGGCGGTGTTCAGGGCAGTGCTAAGTTCCCGGGCTTATCGGCCTATAGCTCCAGTAAAGGAGCAGTGATTACCATGACCGAGCTTTGGGCAGAAGAATTCAAGGAAACCGGACCCTCTTTTAATGTATTGGCCTTAGGTGCCGTACAGACCGAAATGTTGGCGGAAGCCTTTCCAGGGTATCAAGCGCCGGTTACGGCTACTCAAATGGCTACCTATATCATGAACTTTTCGTTAACTGGGCAGGAACTCTATAATGGAAAGTTATTGCAGGTGAGTAGCAGTACGCCTTAGATTAAGTCCAAGTTCAAGTGTCAAGTTCAAACACAAACACAAAAGGCGGAAGTTTTTTTTAAAGGGACACATGGGTTTTTAGACTATCACGTATTTTCTTCACCCAAATACCACCCGTCAGTCCCCTCCCAGGAGGGGAGGCTTGCTTAGATATGGTAGAAACAGTTGGTTCTTTGAAAAATCTTCCCCTCCCAAGAGGGAGGCTTATTCGATGTATTGGAATCGCTTTGTTCTTT
>JBLICT010000092.1:0-11546 GCA_047632415.1 Maribacter sp. | reverse complement strand
CTTTGTTAAATTGTATAGCATTGTTTACAAAGAGGTAGGTGCCAGACAAGGTATCGTTTGTGCTTACAAATTCAAATGGAGGCGCGTAAATTTGATTGATTTGATTCGTAAATAAAGTCTCCAATAGAGTGTTGAATACAAAGGAACCGTAGGGAATTTTATGGGCAGCCACATAGGATGGAAACCAATTAATTTCCTTGGGTTTATTATACTCCAAGAGCATAAAGGCGGATAGTGTAAGTACCGCAATAACAATATATATGGCACTCTTTTTACTCATTAATCAACAAGTGTTTTAAGGAAAGGAAGTTGGCTTCCGCTTTCTTATATTTTGTCTCGTCTATTGGAAATTCTCCATACCAGAAGTAATTGTATAGTCGGGTGCTTGTAGCGAATGGTTGCACGAGCTCTTGCTTTTGTAGCTCCAGTTTATAATCGTCGTTCGTTTTTTGTAATTCCCAAACAATAAATTCTTTTTCGCTCATCAGTTGCAGCATGTAGAGGTAATAATACCGCACAGCCAAACGATAGTCTTTTTGTCCTATGGCATTTTCAATCAGCTGCTGTATATCTTCGTTTTTAACGATATGCTCTTCTTCGGATAGTGCAACAATGGCCTGATTTTTTTTTGCATGCATGACCGCTCTCGCATTCACACTTAGGAAAAATTTGATAAGAATAAATAAAAGAACAACCAAAAGCATGTAAGGCAGTACTTGTAAAAATGCACTAAAGGCACCGACGGCTTTTTCTACCCCAAAGAGCCATTCAAAAAATTTAATAACGATATTGGCTATCCAATTTTTAAAAGAAATCCACCATTCTGGTGCTGTAGGTAGTGCTTCTTCGTAATTAAAATCTGGATTATTCCTAAACTGTTCTAGTTGGCTTTCTTCAATTTGTATGTGTCTTATGTCAGAGGTATCCTTTTTAACCTTAGCAATGCTATCCTGAGCCCATGACGGCACGCAGTAGATTGTACATAATAAAATAATTATAAAGGGGTTCCGCATCTTTAGTTTTCACGTATTTCACCTAAGCTATCTATACGCTCATAGGTACCTGTAAAATTCTTTTTTTCGTTGAGGTTAAAGTATATAAAGACGCCTGCAATAATACTAATAAGGTTCAATAAAAATTGCGCTAGTGTGCTAATGACGTTCAACAGAATGTAAATTGGGTCTTTGAAGATATCCATCATCCCTTCTGCATCTATTTCTCCAGAAAATATACCCATTCTTAACCATTGGTATATAACTGTTGGGATTGCAAAAATATAGGTAGCTATACCTACAATAATACCAATTACAAATATAGTAGCAAAGGTCATCCACCACTCCTCTTTTACTAGGGTAAAACTGTAGCTGTACGCATCAGATGCCTCCATTCTATTATACACCAAAATGCAAAAGGAAAGAGATAGGGGAACATAAAGATAGATTCCTGGAATGATGCAAAAAATAAAACCTAAACCTACAGAAAGCCCAACCATGATGCCTAACCCAATAAAACTCCAAAAACTGTCATACACCTCTTTTCGTATGGTTTCTATATCAATAGTTCCATTACCATTGGCATAGGATTTTATATAATGCAATACCGTAGATTGAGACATAGTGTATACGGCAACCCACGATACTATGTACACAAACCCTACCAGAACGGTGGTAACCAGATTTGTAGCATTCATATCAGAATCGAAAACCATTAAATTAAGGGAGTCACCTGAAAAGTATAAATACAGCACCAATGACACTACCATTGCCACCAAAAACGGACCTACAATGGTAAAGAAGGTAGCGAAGAATGGTTTGAACTCGTTACGAAAAAAGGCAAAGGTATCTGATAGTATTTCCCCTAGTTCCCGTTGTTTTTTAAATTCAATATAATGGCTTTTCATATCGCTTTTAGGTTTTTATGTAGTTGGTATGGATATATAATATAGTAGAATATAATTAGAGCAAGGGATCCCGCAATAACTAATATCGCAAGCCAGTCTGGCATTTCGGTATGTCTGGTGACAAAACCTTCTAGGAAACCAGCGATGATAAAGAAAGGTACGGTACTCAATATGATTTTAAGTCCATTTTTAATACCCCTTTTAAACGATTCTAATCGGGTGTAGGTGCCTGGAAACAGCATGCCGTTGGCCAATACAAGTCCCGCACTTCCTGCAATAATAATAACCGATATTTCAATAGTACCATGAATCCAAATGGTGCGCATAGATTCCCATAGCAGCCCTTTTTCATAAAAGAAGTACTGAAAACTTCCTAACATAATTCCGTTCTGTAGCATGACCATGAGCGTGCCAATACCTAACAAAAAACCGTACACAAATGCTAGAAGCGCCACACGTACATTGTTAATGGTAATGCCAAGGAACATATTAAATTCCCCCATTTGTTTATACACTGCCATGGGGTCGCCCTTTTCTATATTTTCCAAGGTCATATTCACATAGCCGTCTCCAAGAATAGTCCGTACAAAATCACCTTCATTGGCAGCGGAAAAAGCACCCACAAACGCAAAGAAAGCGAAGACCAAAAAGGCGATAAGTAGTTCCCTATGGTGTTGTTTGAACATTATTGGAAATTCTGTTTTCCAGAAACTTATAATTCTGTTTTTGGATTCCCGCTTAGTCCTGTAAATCTTTTGATGCGCTTGGGAAGCCAAGGCATTTAAATAGCGTTCCGTGTTGCTTTTTGGATAAAAGGTCTTGGCGTAGCTTAAATGATCTGTAATTTCAATGTATAAATCAGACAATAGATTTGGAGCTATATCCGTTTTGTTAGCCAATGCACTTTCAAAAGTTGACCATTTGTCCTTATTTTGTTTTACAAAAGCGGCCTCGCGCATTAACTTTATGGTTTATATCAAAGAAACAAAAGAATGGAACAATTTCAAATAGAAACAGCCCAAAATATAAGCATAAATCAAAATACGGCGCACTTGGGGGATCGTATATTGGCTTTCATTATAGATACGCTAATCATCGTTATCTATTATGTGCTTATGATATGGCTTCTTTTAGCGTTAGACGTTAACACTGGTGATCAGTGGGCTATTTTTATGGTTGCAGGTTTACCTGCTTTTCTTTACTATTTAGTCTTGGAGATCATTATGGACGGAAAAACTATAGGAAAGCATTTAATGCAACTTAGGGTAGTAAAGCTAGATGGCTCCAAGCCTGATTTTTCTAGTTATTTTATACGATGGATTCTGAGGATTGTAGATATTTCCATAAGTTCGGGAGGTGTAGCTGTATTTACTATTTTAATGCGAGGCAAAGGACAACGTGTGGGAGATATAGCAGCAGGTACGACCATAATAAGCGAAAAAAGGCGTGTTTTTCTAAAAGACACCTTGCTTAGAGAGCTACCCCAGGATTATGTACCACAATTTTCTCAGGTGACCGTATTTACGGATACCGAAATGGGTACTATAAAAAATCTTTATGATAAGGCAAAACGAAACGGTGATCAAAACGTAATCTTATCTTTGAGTACAAGAATCAAAAAAGTAACACAGATAATGAGTGATAAGCAACCGACTGACTTTGTGGATGTCGTTATAAAAGATTACTGTTATTATACACAACAACTTTAGCTTATGTTTTATTTGGTCATTGATATTTTAGGAACCGTTGCCTTTGCGATATCAGGCGTTTTGGTGGCGATGGAGAAAAAATTAGACCTCTTTGGGGTCTTGATTATTGCTTTCGTAACTGCGATTGGTGGTGGAACACTTCGCGATTTTCTTATAGGAAATACGCCTGTAAATTGGATGACCACCCCAGTGTATCTCATTACTATTTCCGCCACTGTTTTTGCTGCTATTGTTTTTGTAAACCAGCTTAGATATTTTAGAAAATCCTTATTTCTTTTTGATACGATTGGTATTGGACTGTACACTATGGTAGGGGTAGAGAAGGGCTTAAATGCCGAGCTCTCTCCTGTAATATGTATTATTTTAGGAACTATTACGGCTAGTTTTGGGGGTGTTATTCGAGATATTCTTTGTAACGAGATTCCTGTAATTTTTAGGAAAGAAGTATATGCCACCATTTGCATCTTAGGTGGGATTATTTATTTTATCCTTATTCAGTTTCCTGTCGATACTACATATGCGTATGTAGCCGCTATACTTTCGATTATTGTAATGCGTTTATTGGCCGTACGTTTTAAAATTTCCTTACCCAATATTTATAGGGATTGAGGTTGTGGTTTCTTGTGAAGGGATTAGTGAAAAGTAGCTTACTTCGACCTAAAATTTATTCAACTACGACCGCATCTTGTATATAGGTGTTCTGCACAGGCCAATCGCCTTTACCAATAGGTTGTAAATTTATTTTATCCACTACATCCATACCTTCTATAACCCTACCAAACGGCGTAAAGTCGCCATCCAAATGATACGAGCCAGGGTCTGTGGTGACAATAAAAAATTCGAACGGAGATGCTAACATATGCGGATTGTTGATTTCGCTACTCGGCATAGAAATGGTTCCTCTATGGTGTTTGTGGCCTTTGCGCGTATCTGGCGGCAGTAGATACCGGCCAATGGCACTACGTTTCTTTGCGGTCTTGGTGTCATCCGAGTTTCCACCTTGAATAATGAAATTTTTGACCACCCTGTGGAACTGTGTGTCCTTAAAATAACCTTTCTTGGTCAGGTAGATGAAATTGGCTTTGTGGTAGGGAACATTATCATACAGTTCCACCACAAACGAACCAAATCTCGTAGTGATCTTAACTTTATCGTCCTTTAGGTCCTGCTGATATTCAAAAAAGAAATCGATGGCGTTTTCTTCCGTAAGTTTAAACGCTTCTTCCTTTTCTTCCTCGTTTTCGATGGTTTCCGTTTTTGTATTTGTAGTATCTATTGCAGTTGAGACAGCTGTTTTCTCAGCTTTTATATTCTTAGGACTATCTTTACATCCTGTTAATAGTACTACTACCGCAGCAAGGGGAAACCAAATTTCTTTTAAACACATGAATTTCAACATTTTTGAACAACGGATATCAAAAATAAAGAATCTGCCACTACCGGGGGAGGCTTCGCATCATAAAATGGTTCCAGAGTTTAGAATTAATGAACTCCTAGAAGCCAAATCGAATAAAGAAACACCTAGAAAGGCAGCTGTTATGGCTTTATTTTATCCTAATGAACAGGAAGAAACACACCTGTTGTTCATTTTAAGAAAAACCTATAAAGGCGTACATAGCAATCAAGTTGCGTTTCCTGGAGGTAAAGCAGAAAAGGAGGACGCAAATTCAATGGTTACTGCACTAAGGGAAACGCATGAGGAAGTAGGGGTGCATCCAAACGACATTGATGTTTTAAAAGAACTGACTGAAATATTTATTCCTCCCAGTAATTTTGATGTACAGCCTTTTATTGGTCTCTATAAAAAACCAAAACCTTTTGTAATTCAAGAATCGGAGGTTGCCGCTCTTTTAGAGGTTTCGCTTGCTCATTTTTTATTAGACGAGAGCATAACTACAAAAAACATAACAACTTCGTATGCCACAAATGTTGATGTACCAGCCTTTAAATTAAACGGTTACATTGTATGGGGAGCTACGGCCATGATGTTAAATGAGATTAAGGTACTTTTAAAACAAGTGTTATAAACCATATTTCTTATTTTAGCACCTATGGGATTGTTCAGTAAGAACCCTTTTGGGCATAATTTGTTTATTAAAAAGTGGTTGATTAGGATTTTAGCGGTTTTAAGTCATCAGCGCTACAAACGTTTTAATAAATTGGAGATAGAAGGTTCCGATATTCTTCGCAATCTACCAGGGAATAAGGTGCTTTTTGTAAGTAACCACCAAACCTATTTTGCAGATGTTGTGGCGATGTTTCATGTGTTCAATGCCAGTTTAAGTGGCCGCGAAAACTCCATTAAGAACCTTGGCTATATATGGCAACCAAAACTAAATATGTACTACGTAGCCGCTGCTGAGACAATGGGAAAAAGTTTGTTGACAAAGATTATGGCATATGCAGGTTCTATTAGTGTAGAGCGAACTTGGCGTGCACAAGGTAAGGATGTCAACAGACAGGTGAAGATGAGTGATATCTCCAATATTGGAAAGGCTTTGGAAGATGGGTGGGTAATTACCTTTCCTCAAGGGACTACGACACCTTGGAAACCAATAAGAAAAGGCACTGCCCACATTATAAAAAAATACAAACCTATAGTAGTGCCTGTAGTAATAGATGGTTTTAGGCGTTCTTTTGATAAACAAGGATTGCGGGTAAAAAAGAAAGGAATTCTGCAGTCTATGGTAATTAAAGAACCGTTGGATATCGATTACGAAAATGAATCTACCGAATCTATTATCGAAAAATTGGAGTATGCTATAGAACAACATCCTTCTTTCCTAAAAGTGATTTCCAAAAAAGAGCTCTTGGCCTACGAGGAGGAAAACAAAGAACGTAAATGGCGTAACACAAATAAATCTTAAAATTCCAACTGTTTTAATTCGGCATAGTTTTTATTCAGTTTCCTTAAAAGGAGGCCGTAGAGTAAAAAGTAAATACAACCCGTTAGTAAGGTTAGCAAAACACCTATAATACCTATGGTTAGCATCAGGGTGATTTTTAGCTTATCTGGCGATATGTTTTGAAGCTTATCCTTAAGTTCTGGAACTATATGGGTAATATCATCGTTTAAATAAACCCCAATAATCATAATGATAATGGTAACCATAATCATAGACAAGGAAAACAAGACGTAGTGCTTCACTGTTTTTCTAGTCTTTAGAATTTTCTTCATTAAGTTTTTTGAATCATCTAAAACGGATATCTCCTTAAATCTTCTGTAAAACTGAAAAATAAAGTAAATGGCAACGGCATAAATCACGAGGGATAGTAGAAAAAGATATTTCGAAACTCCTATGTAATTATAAATCTGCATTGCCTCTTCCATAGGAGGCGCAAATATTAAAAGTTGTGGTAGTATAAACTCTAAAATACTAATGATTAGAATCCATTTTACGATAGAGGAAGATTTTTTCCAAATCATTTTATGGATATCTCCGTAGCTTAATTTAGGCAACTCCGCATCCTTTTTCTGCCAGTCTCTTTTTAATAATTCCAGTTCATCCATCATAACTCAAGGATTCAAAATGGTTCTTAATTTTGTTTTGATACGGTTCATCTTAACTCGGGCGTTAACTTCTGTTATCCCCAGGGTTTCCGATATTTCCGTGTAATTTTTTTCTTCCAAGTACAGGAACACTAATGCTTTGTCAATATCTCCCAATTGACGTACTGCTTTGTACATCAATTTTAACTGCTCCTCCTCGGTTTCATCATACTCATCGGCCTTAATCTTAAAAATTACCGATTCATAATCTTGGGTGTCAATGCGCTTTTTGGATTTTCTATATAAGGTAATAGCCGTATTAAGTGCCACACGATACATCCAAGTACTAAATTTTGCCTCTCCCCTAAATTTAGGATAGGCTTTCCATAGTTGAATCGTTATTTCCTGAAACAGATCATTGTGAGAGTCGCGGTCGTTTGTATATAGGGTACAAACTTTATGGACAATATTTTGGTTGTCCTGCAGCTCGGTCACAAATTTATGTTCCAATTCTTTGTTCACTATAAGTTGGTGGTTATTGCTTCATTAGTGTGTAGTGGGTTTACTTTGTTACACCTATTTCTTACTTTTTATAAAAAAAAAGCAAGTTCAAGCGTTTCACCAAATTTAGTGTTGCCCTTGAATTTGCTTTTAAAGGTATTATTGAAATTACTATTTAATTCCTGTAATCTAATGCTGGCGTGCGATCTCCTAGTAAAGGAATGTACTTGAAATCAGCTCCTCTTTTTTCTTGGAACTCTTTTTTGGCTTCGGAAACCAAGCTTGTATTACCAAATAGTTCAATAGCGGTCAACGTCAATGTTTTGGCGGCTACCATCATTCCTTTATTACCTATGTTCGTTCCTCCGGCTGCAACCGCCTGCCAACTATGAGCGGGTGTTCCTGGTACCCAAGTAGCGGCACCCATACCAACAGTAGGGACGGTAAAGCTAACATCACCAACATCGGTAGAGCCGTAAGCTCTTGCTTCGGTCCTATAGGGTTGCACGTTTTTCGCCATAGCTAAATCTGCTTTTTCTTGACCTAGGCTTCGAGCGATTTTATCTGCAAATATTTTTTCCTCGGCAGAATATTCAATACCCCCAATTTTGGACAAGTTATCGTGCATTAATTTTTGAAGTGTTAGGTTTGGTAGCAATTCGTGTGTACCACCAATCATTTCATAGTCCATTGTTGTGCCGGTTCCTAATGCCGCGCCTTCTGCTGCTTTTACCATACGGTCAAAAATGTCTATAACGACATCCCTTGTGTTATGACGTGCATAATAGTAGACCTCAGCAAAATCAGGAACCACGTTAGGCGCTTTTCCACCATCGGTAATTACATAATGTATACGGGCTTCTTGCGGTATATGCTCCCGCATCATATTTACCATTATATTCATGGCTTCTACACCGTCTAGCGCAGAACGTCCTTTTTCAGGAGAACCGGCAGCATGGGCAGAAACGCCATAAAATCTAAATTTTGCTGATTTATTAGCAAGCGCAGCCCCTGCACTAGCTGCATTTTGCGAACTAGGATGCCAGTGTAATGCGATATCCACATCGTTAAAAAGTCCTTCTCTAACCATAAACACTTTTCCTGACCCACCTTCTTCTGCAGGGGTACCATAAAATCGAATAGTGCCTTGTTTCTTATTTGCAGTCAACCAATCTTTGGTGGCAATGGCCGCGGCCATGGATGCAGTACCGAACAAGTGGTGTCCGCAAGCGTGGCCTGCCGCTTTTCCCGCAGATTTTTTCTCAGCAACTGCTTCTTGAGAAAGTCCTGGCAGTGCATCGTATTCTCCCATAATCGCAATAATGGGACTTCCACTTCCATATTCTGCAATAAATGCTGTTGGTATGCCAGCAACCCCTTTATTTATTTTAAATCCGGCATCCGATAGTGTTTTTTGCAACAGTGCTGAGCTCTTTTCCTCCTGATAACCCATTTCTGCCAAATTCCATATTTCTTGGGCAATGTTTCCATACTGTTCACTTTTTGACTCTAATTGTTTTAAAATAGGGCCAGAGCTGTCCTGCCCTTTTACTGTTGAAAAGATAATAGAAAGCGCTAAGGCTAGAAGATAAGATTTTCGCATTGTTTTGTCGGTTTTAGTAATTCTCTAAATGTACTAAAAAGTAAGTATTCTGGTCTAAAAGAAATGGGATTGTTTAATTTTGCCGAATAGATTTATATTATGAATATACCACGTTCGAGCTTTCCAAGAATTGTAATTATTGGTGGGGGCTTTGGTGGCGTTGCGCTCGCCCAGAAATTAAGTAAAAAAGAAGTTCAGGTAGTATTGTTGGATAAGAACAATTATCATTGCTTTCAACCCCTACTTTATCAAGTTTCTACGGGCGGGCTAGAACCCGATTCCATTGCCTATCCGTTACGGAAGGTATTGATTGGCTATGATAATTTCTTTTTTAGATTAGCCGAGGTACAGGAAATAGTTGCAAAAAAAAATATTGAAATACTTCAATAGGTCCTTTGTCCTATGATTATTTAGTGCTGGCAACAGGTTCGGAGACTAATTTTTATGGGAATACCGAGTTAGAGAAAAATGCTATGGCTATGAAGACTATCCCCCAATCCTTAAACCTACGCAGTTTAATTTTAGAGAATTTTGAACAGGCCTTGCTTACGGATGATTACCATGAGCGGGATGCGTTAATGAACTTTATTATTGTAGGCGGTGGACCAACAGGGGTAGAATTGGCCGGTGCCTTGGCTGAGATTAAAAAGGGAATCTTACCAAAGGACTATCCGGATTTGGACACCCGCAGAGCTACTATTAATCTTATTCAAAGCGGTGGTCGAATTTTAGATGCTATGAGCGAAGTGGCCTCTAGAAAAGCAGAAGATTTCTTAGAAAACTTAGGTGTGCAAGTTTGGAAAAATGTGCGAGTTGCTAGTTATGATGGTAAAACGGTGACTACAAATTCCGATTTAAGTTTTAAATCTGCCACATTGGTTTGGGCTGCTGGGGTTATGGGTGCAACCATAAAAGGACTAGATGCCAAAGACTTTTTGGCTGACGGTAATCGTTTGCAAGTAAATGAATACAATCAGGTACTAGATCATCCAGAAATCTTTGCCGTTGGGGATATCGCCAGCATGAAGAGTGATAAACACCCAAATGGTCATCCTATGATGGCGCAACCGGCCATACAGCAAGGCAGGCAATTAGGGGAGAATCTTGTTCGTTTGATAGCACAAAAACCGTTGCAGCCTTTCGCATATAAAGACAAAGGAAGTATGGCAACCGTAGGCAGAAATAAGGCGGTCTGTGATTTGAAACATCTCAAATTTCAAGGGGTATTCGCATGGTTTGTTTGGATGTTTGTGCATTTGTTTTTCCTTATCGGTTTTAGGAATAGGGTAGTGGTTTTTGTGAACTGGGTGTATAACTATATTAAGTTTGATCGGGAGGCGCGATTGATTATTCGTCCGTATAATAGAGATTATTCACAGTTTAAAGATTAGCTGTATTACAAAATACAAGATAACTTAGTCATTTTATTTTCTTGGATGAAATTTGTTCATAACGGAAGCCAAATGACTACGGTCTACGTGCATATACACCTCTGTTGTAGTGATACTTTCATGGCCAAGCATTTGTTGTATCGCCCTAAGGTCCGCTCCGTTTTCCAATAAGTGTGTAGCGAAGGAATGTCTAAACGTGTGTGGACTTATATTCTTTTTTAACCCTATTTTTTCTGCTAGATCCTTAACAATAGTAAAAATCATTGCGCGGGTGAGTTGCTTGCCTCGTCTATTGAGAAATAGCGTGTCCTGAAAACCATCTTTTATGTTCAAATGAACGCGTATCTCTTTTCTATAAATATTGATATATTTTTTATTAATCGCGCTTATGGGAACAAAACGCTGTTTGTCTCCTTTACCGGTTACTTTTATAAAGTCCTCCTCAAAATAAAGGTCTGATAGTTTTATTCCAGTTAGTTCGGACACCCTAAGACCACAGCCATAAAGGGTTTCTAATATGGCTCTGTTTCGCTCGCCCTCTGCCTTACTCAGGTCTATAGCGGCAATAAGCTGGTTTATTTCGTTTTCGGAAAGTGTATCGGGTAGTTTTCTTCCAATTTTTGGAGATTCTATTAAATCCATTGGATTATCGGCTCTGTAATCTTCAAAGACCAAGTAATTAAAAAAACTCTTTAAACCAGAAATGATTCGGGCTTGCGACCTTGGGTTCACCACTTTTGCCGCTTCATAAATAAATTGCTGAACAGTACTTTGTGCTATGGTAATGGGCAAGTGGTCAATGTTATGTTCTTTTAGAAAACGAACTAATTTTTTAATATCTAAAACGTAGTTTTGAATGGAATTGTCCGACAAGCCCCTTTCTAATTTTAGGTAATGGATGTAATCTTTTTTGGCCTGTTCCCAGTTCATGATATAAAGATACGCCTTAGGA
>JBLICT010000091.1:0-11573 GCA_047632415.1 Maribacter sp. | reverse complement strand
AAATATATTTGCAGCCCCTTATGGGGGAAATAAATGGCCCTGTGGCGCAACTGGATAGCGCATCTGACTACGAATCAGAAGGTTACAGGTTCGAATCTTGTCAGGGTCACATTATTATCAAAGGATTACAGAAATGTAGTCCTTTCTTTTTTATAGATGTTACACCTTTGTAACACATAATCAATATAAGAAGGGTATTTTACTATCATTATTACTAAAAATAAACTTCACTTAAAATGAAAAATATTCTCCTTATTCTTAGTGTTTTCTTAGCACTTCACATTGACGCCCAGACACCAAAATTCCAAGGGCAACCCCCAATCAAAATAATAAATACCGAATCAAAACCGATACAAACACAATGGAAAGGGAAATCTACTTTTACGGATTCAAATGTTGTTTTTTCAAATGACTTTGTGGGTGCTAGGCTAAACGGAATAGTTAAAAGTAACGACAGCACTTATACTGCTTTAATTACTTCAGAAAATACACCAATAAATATAAGTCCATGGTATGCTTTTAAGGTATGGGCTACTGAAAAGCAATCAATAGATGTAGTGTTGACCTATCAAGAAACGGTAAAGCACCGCTATTACCCTAAATTGAGTAGTGACGGCATACATTGGTCATCACTCGATTCCGTTAACTACATCGAATATGAAAAAGGGGATGCCGATTTTGGACCTGGCGCACTTCCATTATATGTAAAGATGGGCATAGAGGTTGGACCCGATACCCTTTGGGTTTCCGGGCAAGAATTGGA
Source organism: Maribacter sp. (assembly GCA_047632415.1). Taxonomy (GTDB): domain Bacteria; phylum Bacteroidota; class Bacteroidia; order Flavobacteriales; family Flavobacteriaceae; genus Maribacter. Next base: position 10,810 of record JBLICT010000091.1, on the reverse strand, counting down.
GACCTCTAGCCGCGTTTTTAGTTGGGCAGATAGTTTGTCCCAAAAACCTTTTGTGCAAACAAGAAGTATCGGAAAAAGTGAACAAGGCAGAGATTTGAATATGCTAACGGTAGGCGACCCAGAATCCAAGAATATGCTCATTGTTATTTCTAGGCAACATCCACCAGAGGTTACTGGATATCTTGCGATGAAAGCTTTTGTTGAGAACCTCAGCTCCGACTCCAAATTAGCCCGTAAATTCAGAAAAAAATTCACGACTTATGTGATTCCCCTCATGAACCCTGATGGAGTGGACAATGGCCATTGGCGTCATAATGCGGGTGGCATAGACTTGAACAGAGATTGGGCAAATTTTAACCAACCTGAGACACAGGCAGTAAAAGCATTCATGCAAAATAAAATTAATGAAACACAAGGTAAATTCTATTTTGGCATTGATTTTCATTCTACTTGGGACGACATTTATTACACGGTAGATCCAAAGTTAAAAGGGAATATGCCAAACCTTGTTTATGATTGGCTTGATGCTGTTAAAAATCAAATCGACGGCTATGACCCTAATGTAAAACCAAATGATAAAATAGAACCTACCACCGTTTCCCGAAACTATTTTTTTGCCGCTTACGGCGCAGAAGCTTTAGTTTTTGAAATTGGGGACAATACCCCTCGTCCGTTTATCAAGGAAAAAGGGCGTATTAGCGCCAATGCATTAATGGAGCTGATGTTAAAACGTCTTAAAAAATAGGAGTTTCAGGGTACAATAGATTGAAAGTATTTTTCAATTTGCTAATTCCCCTATTAACCCACTATTTTCAATCACGGTTTCAAAGGTTGCCCAATCGGTTTTCATAAAATCCGTTACTGCTGTGGAAAAATCCGAAATGAGTAGGGTAGCTTGTTCCAAGGTTTCTCTATGTTGTTGAGAAGGCACCTTCGTTTGTGCTGCTGCTATACCTAAGGCTTGTTGAATTTTGGAAAAGGGTGATGTTTCAAAAGACTGCCACGCTCCTAATTGCCTTTCTGGTTTTGGAGTCTGCCCTTTAGAACGAAGTAGATTCAAGGCTACCTTCAAGTCATTGATTTTTAAAACCAAGGCCTCCTTTGATTCTCCCTTATGTTCTTTAACTTGTTCAGAATATTTTTCTAGTATTTTCATTTTCACATCTAGCTCTCCTAAATGCTTGGACAACAGAAAAACTTGACTATCCACCTCTTTTCTGAAGTTGTACAAGGCTTGGTCTGCATTGGGTTCCAAGTCAAATCTTGGATCGGGAATCACCTTTACGCTAGTCATATCCGTAAACGAACCATATTTTAATATAATAGTATAATCGCCTGGAACTACCGGAATATCCCTTGAAAAATCATCTTGCCATGCACCTAGCAAGGAAGCCGAAGTCTCGTCAAGTTTCCAAATGATATAATTCAGTCCTTTGCTTAGTTCCTTGGTTTCTATGGTGTTAACCAACCTATTTTGAGCATCATATACCTCAGCTTTGACTCCAGTCCCTACAACTGGTTCTTCTGATATATAAAAAGGAATCTTAGTTTTTTGAAAAACTTTATTTTCACCTTCAAAGGTAGTATGAAAGCCTGTCCATATATTTCCGGGCGGATTAATGAACAATCCTTTTACTTGTACGGCATCGTTCATGGGCAAGGCCGTTATCCTAGCTTTCAATCGGTTTCCTGCAATTTCCCGTAAGGATAATAAATCATCCATCACCCAAATAGCCCTACCAAAAGTCCCAACAACTAGGGCAGATTCCGACTCCTGAATCTTTAAATCCATGGTGGAAACAGAAGGAAAACCATTTTTGAACTGGGTCCATGAGTTTCCTGTATCCATACTTACCCATAGTCCATTTTCGGTTCCTAAAAACACTAAATTGGGTTCCACCGGGTCCTGTATTACGCTTAGCGCATATCCCTTTACCGTATCCCCATGGGCCAATCGCGTCCAACTTGTACCAAAATCATCAGTTTTAAAAAGATAGGTTTCATAATCACCCTTCCTGTAATTGTTGACCACCATCCAGGCAGTTCCCACAATATACCTTGAAGCTTCAATTTGGGCTATCCAAGCTTCTTTGGGCATGCCTTTAACGTTTCTAGTACGGTTTTTCCAAGTCGCACCACCATCTATAGTAACCTGTACTTGACCATCATCGGTGCCCGCCCAAATCACGTTTTTATCGATTGGACTTGGGCCAATAGTTAAAATAGAGTTATAACGTTCCGCGCCAGAAACGTCTAGGGTAAGTCCTCCATAATCCGCCTTTTGATGTTCCGGATTATTGGTGGTCAAATCGGGAGAAATAATCTTCCAAGCCGCCCCTTTATCTCCAGTCAAATGCACAAATTGCGAACCATAATAGGCCGAATTAGTATCAAAGGGATTTCTAGCAAAACCTGCATTCCAGTTAAAGCGTAATGACGTTTTTAAATCGGGAGCGGGTGGAATAATATTCACATAATATCCTGTTACTTTGTCATACCGATATAAATTACCATTTTGAGAAGATCCATACCCAAAGCGGGAATTATCTAAATCCGGAGAAATGTCAAATCCATCACCACCCACCAAATACTGCCAATACAAGGTGCGTATACCACCCCTTTTCCAAGTATATGCAGGGCCAGACCAGTTACCATTATCCTGCATGCCGCCATACACATTGTAAGGCATATCATTATCTACACCTACATGGTAAAACTGCGCCACAGGTATGGTCTCCGGAAAATACCAACTTTTACCGTGATCATAGGTAATTCCCAAGCCGCCATCACCCCCTATGATAAAATGTTGTGCATCTTTGGGGTTTACCCAAAACGCATGAAAATCAGCATGAATTCCCTTTGTTTCATCAGCAGGAATCATTGGAATAGTATCAAACGTAGTGCCACCGTCATAACTGACGGACAAGGGCTGATAAATATTATAAACCCTATCTGCATCTTCTGAATCTACGGCGAGGTCTTGAAAATAGAAAGGCCTGTTATTTGCAAACTTGGGATTATCGTTTATTAATTTCCAATTAGTACCCCCATCGTCACTGCGGTATATGGCGTTCTTCTTTGCTTCTATCTTTGCATAGATTCTACTAGGTTCGGACGGCGCTATGGCGAAACCTATTCTGCCCAAATTACCGGACGGAAGACCTTCCTTCAACCCTAATTCTTTCCAATTCTCTCCTGCATCATTTGATACATAGAGTCCAGAACCTTCGCCTCCCGATGTAAAATAATAGGGTGTGCGCTTATGCTCATACAGCGCTGCAAAAAGCTTCTTTGGATTGCTTGGGTGCATCACCAAATCTGCAATTCCTGATCGATCATTGGAATACAGGATTTTTTTCCAATGTAATCCTCCATCTGTTGACTTATAAAGACCTCTATGCTCATTGGCAGTAAACGGGTCTCCCATGGCACCCACATAAATAGTATCTGGATTTAATGGATCTATACTTATTCTATGGATGGTTTTGGTAGCTTCCAATCCCATATGTTCCCAAGTGCGGCCACCATTCACACTTTTAAAAATACCCATACCCAAATTCATGGAGTTCCTTGGGTTTCCTTCACCCGTTCCCACCCAAACGACGTTTGGATCGCTTTGCTGAATAGCCAAGGCACCAATATTCTGTGTGGGCTGTTCATCGAATACGGGTGTCCATGCGGAACCTCCATTTTCGGATTTCCAAACCCCACCGGATGCGGCCCCCACGAACATCATTTTTGGATTGGCCGTAACCACATCAATTGTTGTAATACGGCCACTCATATTGGCGGGACCAACGTTTCTAATCTTTAAGTTTTTTAAAGTTGAAAAATCCATCTGTTGCGCAACAAGAACATCAGATGAACATACTAGTAGGGCAATAAATATAATTTTTAACCGCATAAGTGAATTCGTTTACTTCAAAAATAAGAATCGTTTTTCTAAAGTGAAGCAGAACAACACGCATTAACTAAAAACTAATTTTATGAATTTTGTTAGGACTATACTTTTTAGTTTCAATTAAAATCGAAATTAAATGAAATAGTAAAATTCACGCATAGAATAGGAGATATTAGTATTAGAGAAAAAATAATGACCAGGAATACACTTTCCTTAAACGAGGATGTAGAACAATTTAAAATATGAAAAATCAACAAGATTCTCATTCGATTTTAAACCAAACTTAACTGCTTGACTTAAGTTTTAAGCCGATGCTAATTCCACTAGGCAAAGGGTTTTTCTAAACTAGACCTCTCTAGTCTTCTTTTCATACATTTTCAACTTCAAAAATGGAATCTGATTAGTTTGTTCTGAGAACGCAAATATTAAGTTGGCAGCTATGAACCCTTATAAGGAGAACATACGAGATAGCAAATCATACAAAACTAAAATTGAAAACAAGCCTTAAGACTTGGAGATTTCAAATGGGGGATTATTACTATCTTATCAAAATCTAATATGATTGCCAAGTGCTCAGAAACAGATAAATACTTTATACTTCACAACAATCCTAATTCCACTAAAACAACTAATAGACGTTCAACATTCAGAACTAGAATATAGTTCATGCCCCTCATACATCTCATTTTACATTATTACCCCGCCTAAGCCCTGGTAAAACGTTAAGTTTTTCACAAATTTAGAGATCTAATTAGACCATAACAAAATACAATTGACAAAGAATTGCGTAATTTGATTTTTATGTTAACTTTGAAAAAAAGACGTAATGGATTTACTTGAACACGCAGACGAGTTCGTAGGACGAAAAATGAGCAACATGTCAACTAGTGATAGGGTTGAGGCTTCTAGGGAGGCTAAAAAATTAATTTTAAGTATCAATGAAATTTATAAAGAGACAAAAGATTCTAATTTAATGGATGTGATGAAACGCGTGACAGAAAAGAAGAAGAAAATTGAAAAACGGTTGAACGGAGTTCCATTGGTATAATCACATAATGGATTCACAATTACCAAAATAGTGTTATTACCATTTTGTAATGGATCTAATAAGATAAAAAACCCTTCCTTGAGAGGGGTTTTATTTTTGTTGGCAATCCTATAGTGGCTGTTTTCCACAGCTCAAATAATGATACTACTATAATTTAAAACATGATAAAAAATTTCTTAATGGATTTTCTTTTAAAACCTTGGCCGTGGTTTGTTTCCGGACCTCTTCTTGCAACCGTATTAATACTGCTGCTTTATTTTGGAAAAACCTTCGGTATGTCCACCAATCTTAGAACACTCTGTACGATTTCAGGTGCTGGAAAATATTCAGATTTTTTTAAATTTGATTGGAAATCACAGCGCTGGAATCTCGTTGTAGTTATAGGTGCCATCCTCGGAGGTTTTATAGCAACTCACCTCCTATCCGATGGTAGCACAATTCAATTAAGTCCAGAAACAGTTTCCGATTTAGCTAAAATGAACTTCACACATGTGGGTGAAACACTATTACCAAACGAGATATATGGATGGGACGCAGTTTTAAGCCTAAAAGGTGTCAGTATATTGTTGTTGGGAGGTTTTCTTGTAGGCTTTGGCACTAGGTATGCCGGCGGATGCACATCTGGCCATGCTATTTCTGGCCTAAGCAACTTGCAACTTCCTTCGTTAATAGCTGTTATTGGATTTTTTATTGGTGGTCTGGTAATGACTCATTTTATTCTTCCCTTGATATTTTAGTTATGAAATTTTTAAAGTTCCTTTTTGTTGGTATATTTTTTGGTATTGTACTTGTAAAATCAGAAGCGGTATCTTGGTTCCGAATTTATGAGATGTTCAAATTTCAATCTTTTCACATGTATGGTATTATTGGATCTGCCGTATTCATGGGCGTTTGCGCTATCTTTTTAATTAAAAGATTCAAACTTAAAAGTATAGATGGTAGTACAATTGTAGTACCACCTAAAGAAAAGAGTTTCATCAGATACATTTTGGGAGGTACTATTTTTGGACTAGGTTGGGCATTGGCAGGTGCTTGTCCGGGCCCTATGTATATCTTACTTGGAACAGGTATTTATCCCATACTCATCGTTATTTTAGCAGCCATGGCGGGAACCTTTGTTTATGGGTTGATACGACAAAAATTACCGCATTAAACATACCCTGCCAACAGAATAAGAAAGCTACAATCTAGTGAAAATTCTAATTCCTAGAGAAAGTTTGAAATAGGTGAGTGACACCAACTTTCACCTTTATTGCATTGCGTTTAACAAAAACCCCATAGCTCCTTATGGAAAGTAAACCTAAACTGATTTAGTTCTTAATTAATCGCTTCACAAACGTATTATTCATCTTGTATTCCACTGACCCATCCTTCCGTTAAATTATAAATACGAGTTGCAAAAATGGTAATGACAGTTCCAGAAATGGATAATCCGGGGAAAATAAAATCAAACCTAATGTGACTTCTACTTACTGGGTTTCCGCAACAAGTATTAAATCACTTTAAGGTATAAATAGACACAAGGTTTAAAAACAAAATTTATGTTCGCACTATGTTGTTTTGGATGTTTAACGTATTAAAACTTCAGTTTTTCATTTTTATCCCATAAACCCCAATAAGCTCCAACATCTCCCTCATCTCCCGTTTTCCATGCTTCATCAAACGATGAAAAATAAAAGGTCTCTATATTCTCTTCGGAAGCCCAAGTTTGTGTATTTATAAAATACTTCATCGCATTTTTTTCCGATGAAACAGCACCTTTTAAACTACTACCCTGACTAGGCCATCCTGTCTCTGTAATAATTACTTTTTTACCTTTTGCAGCATCAGTTGCTTGACCAAACATCTGTTGCATATGGCTTAGCGAATATTCTTGAGGACAGCCTTCCCAGTAAGGATAACAATTTGATAAAATAACATCACAAGCTTCGGTAATTTTAGGGTGTTGTGAAAATTCATAATATGCATCTACATAACCTACTTCAATACTTGGCAAAGCTGCCTTTACGCGAGTAATATATTCTAATAGCTGCTCCGCAGTTAAATCATTTCGATATAAGACTTCATTACCTACGGCAGCAATATCAACACACCCTTCTTTTGCCAAGGCTATAAGCCCTTCTATTTCCGCTTCGTTCATCTCCAAATCATCCCCTAACCAAGCTCCAACCAACGTTTTAAGGCCATTTTTTTTAGCAACACGAGGAATGTGCTCATTACCTTCAACACAAGAAAATGAACGCACCCATTTTGTATATGGTTTGATGACATTAATCCTTCTTTGCACCTGTTCTTCGGTAATTACATCTCCTGGCTTCTGACCATCTTCATACAGACTAAAACAAAGACCATGCATGCCGTTTTGAACTGTTTCTAACCATAAATGTTTTAATTCATCTTTAGAAATCTTACTAAAATCTACTCCAGAATGTCTGGTATAATTGTTCTTAGCAAGTGAAAAATAATGACCCTCTCTGTATGACATATCGCTTTATTAAGAATTCTATTTATAATTTTTATAACTATTTCATCAGCACCAAAAGGTGCATTAGTCTATTTACATTTGTTGCCTGGTTAAAACCTAAGGTGTCAGAAATAACTGTGATAATTCTGTTTAAGTTCAGTTTACAACATTGAGTTTCTATCCCTAAAGGTATCTATACTCGTTTTTGATTAGGCAGCATATTGTTTTCCAGTTTTTTCTTTTCTAATGCTGCACGAATTTCACCTGCGCGCTCTTCAGTAACATCATAATCACGCATTACATACATTGCAATGAGCGTCCCTACTATAGGTATTCCTGAGAAAGACAATCGTAATCCATCAACAGCCCCTTCAGGTTGAATCGTTACTCCTGAATCGAACCCTACAAAAGTCATAATAACACCGCTCAATCCTCCTGCAATTGCGAAACCAAATTTTACCATTAACCAATAAATAGCTCCAAAAGTCCCCTCTCTCCGCAAACCTGTATTAAGCTCATCTAAATCAATAACATCAGCTGTCATGGACATCATTAATAAAAATAGACTTCCTATACCAAAGGAGAAGAAAGGAAGTGCAAAAATGAATAGATAGGGTTTGCCTGGAACAAATAAGAACCAAAGCATTAAATATCCAAAAATAGAGATTGCCTGCGAAATCAAAAAGGCCTTCTTTTTTCCCATTGCTTTAGACATCTTAGCCACAATAGGAATGACAAAAAAGGTAGTTCCAAGCGCTCCTAAACATCCAAAAAGTGTCGGCCATATACCTGCAGCACCTGCATCACCATTAAAAAGGTGATATACAATGATAAAAAATGAAAAAGATGCAATCGTCATAAATGCGTTATACACTAAGAACGTAGCGATACATAGTTTTCTGAAGGGTTTCATTTTAAAAGCACTTACAAAACCTGACCCTATTTCTTTCAGACTATTTCCTATATTTTTAAAATTGAGGGGGGAATAGTCTTCGTTTAATGTTGATTTACTTTTAATAAATATTCCTGGTAATATAGCACAAATTGCAAAAATGACGCCAACCCAAACGGCAAGTGTTCGGGTAGCGACTTCTGCCGATTCAAACCACTCGGGGTCATACATAACCACCCAAAACCATGGAGCAATAACCCATGCCCATTGCCCAATCCATTGGGCAGTTGCCATAATATTAGTACGTTCATGAAAATCATTACTCATCTCATACCCCATAGCAACGTATGGAACGCTAAAAATGGTAATCCCCAAGTAAAAGATAAATGACCAAATCATAAAGTAGGTGAAATTATAATCAACACCAGCATTCTCATAAAGTTGCCACATAGCAATAAATGAAATGCACAGGATAATACCACCAAGAATCACATAGGGTCGTCGTCTTCCCCATTTAGACTTGGTATTATCCGAGATATATCCCATAATAGGGTCTGTAAATGAATCGAAGAGTCTTGGAAAAAAATAAATTACACCCCACATCCATCCAGGAAAACCTAAATCTTGTACCAATACGACCATAAAAATACCTAATGAAGCAGGAAACATTTGGTTGGCTAACATTCCAATACCGAAAGCAACTTTTTGTCCAAACGGAACTTTCTGACTTACTGTTAATTGTTGATTTGACATATATTTTTGGTTGTTTAGGTTTTTACTTAAATCGAATTCGGTATGATTATAGTTTGAATGGCTTGCCCATTAATTTGAATAGTCACATTACGTTCTCCTAAAGACAGGTTAATATCTTTTGCTTGTTCTTCTTCATTAAAAATAACTACCGCAATAGAACCATCTTCGTTTTCGGCTGCTGTAACCAGTAGTTTTTCGTCTGAATGTGTAAAACCTATTCGTACAGCTCCTGGCCTTATGTACCTGCTAAAATGTGACAAGGTGAAATAGAGCGGTGTCATATAGACCTCGTCATTTTCAGCATCTACGATAATTGGCGCCACACACCAGTTTTTAAACCAATTTGGGCCACCTTGTTTATCCAATACCATATTCCAATCTATCCAACCGTCTACCCAGTTGTTCAGACATCCAATAATATCTCGCGCATACCGATTGACAGGAGCATATTTCGGATGCAGATATTTATCCTTTTCAGGCGCCCAGTCCCATCCCCAGTCGGTTGCTTCTTTTCTCCAATACCAAGCATCATCTTGCCATTTTGGAATTTCAGCATCTACACAGGCCTCCGTTTGTATCAAATGTTTATTGGGTGCCTTGTTATGCGCATATTGCAACGCCTCAGGAAAAACCTCATATGTACTGGCGTACCAATGTATCGCAGCACCATCATAATATTTTGAAGTAGCTTCGGTTTTGTACATTACATCTAGCCACTCGGTCAAATGTTCACGATTTTGATCGTAGCCCAATATTTTGACATCATGACCATCCGCTTCTAATTTAGGACCAAGATGGTTTTGAACAAAACTGGTCATTTCTTCTGCGGTAAAATGCATGCTTTCCCAGTTATTGTCGTTTCCTAAAGGTTCATTCTCAACTGTAAATCCCCAAATATTAATTCCCTCATCTCTGTAGGCGTTAATATACTTTGAAAAGAACAGCGCCCAAGTATCATTGTATTCAGGCAAAAGTTTTCCTCCTAGCCAATCCTTATTGTCTTTCATCCATGGTGGTGCCGTCCAAGGTGAGGATATTATTTTAAACCCATCTTTTGATAGGGCCATAGCCTCCTTAATCATGGGTATGATATCGTCACGGTCTTCCTCAATAGAGAAATGCTCTAAGCGCACATCTTCGGCAATAGGAGCGTAAGAATAGTTACCCAGTGAAAAATCACAGGAATTCATATGGGTTCGTGTTAGCGAATATCTAGCACCGTCATCACCAAAATAAGCGTTTAAAACTTTAGCTCTATTTTCTTTACTTAGTTGATTGAGCAAATGTGCAGAGGCCTCTGTAAAAGAACCACCAAAACCTGTAATAGTTTGATATTTTTCGCTTGGCACTAGCCGTATTTGTATGGCACCCTCAGCTTCGGAAAACTCCTTTAGCTCTTTTAATTGATTTCCATTGGCCGAGGTTTCGTAGACGGTTACGTTTAGTTCGTTTTTTTTATTCATACAACTGGTTAATAAGATTATTGCGAACACCACACCAATACTATTAGCGCTTAAATAAGCAAACCTCTTATGTACTATATTAGCTTTCATTATTTATATGGTGGGACCAGTACTTCCTTCATTAAAGCGTCCTTATCGCCATTGTATGTTTTTGTAATAGGAGTACCATCTCTGGTTAAACCATCAAAAGTTCCATCATCAACTAAGTTCCATATGGCAAACTTAGCTTGACTCTTTAAGTTTATTAACCCAAAATGATTTTCAGAACCTTGAGGATTCGCTGCATCTT
>JBLICT010000090.1:0-11599 GCA_047632415.1 Maribacter sp. | reverse complement strand
TTGTCTTATGAGGATTTTGTAGCGCATACATCCAATTGGATTGAACCGGTTTCTGTTAACTATAGAGGCTATGATGTTTGGGAACTACCACCGAATGGACAGGGCACCGCAGCATTACAAATGCTGAATATCTTGGAAGGTTATGACATCGCATCCATGGGTTTTGGAAGTACAGATTATCTTCATGTACTTACCGAGGCTAAAAAACTGGCCTATGAAGATCGCGCTAAGTTCTATGCCGACCCCGACTTTAATACGATTCCAATAGAAAAATTACTATCCAAAACATATGCATCAAAACAACGTGAAATGATTGATATGGCTTCATCGGCAGCTACCTATCCCGCGGGTGATTTTGAAATAGAAAGTGGTAATACAACGTATTTAACAGTTGCGGATAAAGATGGAAACATGGTGTCGTTGATACAAAGTATCTATTCTGAATTTGCCTCTGGTATGGTTCCAGACGGGTTGGGGTTTGTACTTCAAAATAGAGGACAAATGTTTAATGTTCAAGATAAAGAACATGCCAATGCTCTGGAGCCGGGGAAAAGACCTTTTCACACTATTATACCGGCTTTTATCACTAAAGAAGGCAAACCCGTTATTAGCTTCGGTTTAATGGGCGGTGCTGTTCAACCTCAAGGCCATGCACAAATTGTGGTTAATGTTATTGACTTTGGTATGAATTTGCAAGAAGCGGGAGATGCTCCCCGTATGCGTCATAGAGGAAGTTCACAACCTACTGGATCCGTAATGACCAACGGTGGAACACTAAACCTTGAAAGCGGATTTGATTATAAAACCATTCGCGAGTTACGTAAAAAAGGACATCGTGTCTCTTTTGGCGTAGGTATATATGGGGGTTACCAGGCTATTGGGGTTGATGTGGACAAAAAGATATTTACAGGAGCATCTGAATCTCGAAAGGATGGGCAAGCAGCGGGATATTAAAAAAACAACGGTACATATCTGTGTTTTTTAAATCGAAACAATTGAACCTGATTTTTGTTATCTACAAATAAAGTTTATTGGAATATATTTAACACGTCATGATAGCCGTTTTAGTCTTAGAAGTATTTATTTTTGTTTTGCATAAGTTTAAAAAAATTAAACAAAATCATGTACGGAAGCATAAAATCTCTACTTTTTATTGGATTACTATTCCTAGTCACAAATACGAGTGCCCAAGTAAGTGTATCCCTTTATGGTAATGTTAAAGATAATTTAGGCGAACCTATTGGAGGTGCCTCCGTTTTTTTGGAAGGAACCGAGTTGGGAGCCCAAACCGATTTTGATGGCAACTATGAAATTAGGGGCGTAGCTCCAGGTTCTTATAATTTGATAGCCAGTTACTTGGGATATGGTTCACAAACACAATTTAATATCATTGTACGTTCCAAGGGTACACCGAATTATAATTTTAGACTGGAAGAGGTAGCAGAACAATTAGACGAGGTAGTGCTTTCGAACGCGAATGTCATTACCAGGCCAAAAGAGACCCCTTTGTCAACCCAAACCTTATCTGCTGTTGAGATTGCTACCTATCCCGGAAGTAATAACGATGTGGTACAAGTAGCACAGACCCTACCCGGTGTTTCTCCATCTATAGGCGGGTTTCGTAACGATTTAATTATCCGTGGTGGTGCACCTAATGAAACCGTCTACTATCTAGATGGGATGGAGATACCTAACATCAACCACTTTGCCACACAAGGCAGTGCCGGTGGTCCGGTGGGCCTTATTAACGTGTCTTTTATTGACAATGTTACACTTTCTACTTCGGCCTTTAATGCGCGGTATGATAATCCACTCTCTGGTGTGTTACAGTTTCAACAACGTAACGGGAACGCCAGAAATTTTGCGGGTAACTTCAGACTAAGTGCCAGCGAGGCTGCGTTAACCTTGGAAGGACCTTTGTTCAAGAAAGAAGGAGAAGTTTCTAAGACTACATTTTTGGCATCGGTTCGAAGGAGTTACCTTCAATTTCTTTTTCAAGCTATCGGATTACCTATACGACCCGACTATTGGGATTACCAGTACAAAGTGAATCATGAGTTGGACGACTACAATACCTTAACATTTTTAGGTCTCGGCTCCATTGACGACTTTTCTGTTAGTCCACCAGAAGAATTTGACGAAGAACAACAGGCGCAGGTAGAGCAAACCCCTTTTATTAAGCAGCGCACAAATACCATGGGGGTTACATGGCGTAACCGATTTAAGGAAGGAAACGGCTTTATGCTTGCAACGTTGAGTAACAATACCCTCTCCAACGATTTTACACGATATTCTGACCCTGTAAATGAAACAGGTGTCATCTTTGGTAATGATGCGCGTGAATCCGAAACCAAACTACGCTATGAATTAACTCAGTTTTATGATGGATGGAAACTGAGCACGGGTCTAAATGTGCAGCATTCCGATTACAGCAATGCCACAAACGATATTAGAAACAACCTTGTCTTTAACACGGAAATAGATTTTGTAAAGTATGGTTTTTTTGCCAATGTCACACAATCGTTTTTGAACGATAAGCTAGACTTATCCTTTGGTTTTCGAATGGATGATGACACGTTTACACAGAATGAAAGCTTGTTGAGTACTTTTTCGCCTAGGATGTCAGCCTCTTATGAATTTGCTCCTGATTGGAGGGTAAACGGTTCCGTAGGCCGTTACTTTAAGATTCCGCCATATACAATTTTGGGTTTCAGGAATAATGCTGATGAGTTGATCAATCGAAATGTGGAATATACGTTGAGCGACCATTTGGTATTGGGACTGCAACACTATTTCACACCTTCATCTAGTATTTCTGTAGAGGGATTCTATAAGCGATATGACGATTATCCAGTATCAGTTAGGGACGGTGTTTCCTTGGCCAATAAAGGTGGTGGTTTTGAAGTATTGGGTAGCGAACCTATCGAAACCGTAGGGAAGGGTCGTAGCTATGGAGCTGAGCTACAGTTTCAGCAAAAATTGTCCAATAATTTTTATGGAATATTTGCCTACACTTGGTTTTATAGCGAGTTTACCGGTTTTGATACCAATAATTATATTCCATCTGTATGGGATAGCAGGCACTTGGTTTCTTTCGTAGGTGGATATAAATTCAATCGTAATTGGGAATTGAGTTCACGTTATCGTTTTGCGGGTCGCACGCCTTTTGTGCCGGCTAATTTAGATGCTACTTTAGCAAACTATCCGGAAGTAGTTCTAGATTATGATCGCTTAGGCGAAGATAAACTGGATATTTTTAGTTCCTTGGATGTCCGATTGGATAAAAAATGGAACTTTGAAAAGTTCGCCCTAAACCTATTTATTGAAGCACAAAATATCTTGGGGCAAAACAATCCTAGTCCACCAGACTACGGTTTAAATCGAGATGCCAGTGGTATGCTCGTGCAACCTAGAACCCTAGCGATTATAGAACAGGAAGCAGGATCAGTCATTCCAGGTATTGGTGTTGTAATCGATTTTTAATCTAAATAAAGGATTTTAGGGGTTTGATTTTATCTTGATTACAATCTAGTTAAAACAGGTTTATGGTATTGTAAATAGATAGTTTGAGCTACACAAGATTAAATTCCCGTGTTTCAACACTTTACTTTGATGTGATGCAAAATTCTACTTTACTACCTATTGGATTAGTGGTCTGGATGAATTTTTAAACCCTATTTATTTTACCTCATCTATTTTTTTTAACTTTGTTAATATGAACAAGGTATTTTCCATCCTATTATCCACTGTAATCCTGCTGCAAAGCCTCGGGATGCATGCAGATGATTTGGTTCAAATAGACGAGTTCATTACCCACGCCCAATTTCACAGCGCGCAGTATGGGGATAATGTTTTAGTGTTTATCTCTAAGCATTATGGCGAGCTAAAGGCTGCGCACGAGCAAGAACATCAAGAAGAGAAGGAAGACCATGAGAAATTACCTTTTCAGCATCAATCCCATACCATGTCCGTGATGGATTTTACATTAGGGGCAGATATACCAGAATTAAATACCCTTGATTTTCCAGAATTTAGAACTTTCAATTTTTATTATAAGGCACCGTTGTCTTCCCTTCATTCAGACGGCATACTTCAGCCTCCACGATTAGCATAATACCCATACGAACATTCATTTTTTAGTACTGGACCATGTATAGGTTTAGTGCGGTTCACATTGATTATTATATGCAATTATGTTATCCTATATTATTAATTTCAGTTTACGGAACAAGTTTCTAGTACTCTTGTTTACCATTTTTATTATCGGTTTTGGCTTATATTCCTTATCTCAGATTCCTATTGGTGCAGTACCTGATGTTACAAACAATCAGGTGCAGGTCATCACTACGTCTAGAAATCTTGCCACAGAAGATATGGAGCAGTTCATTACTTATCCTGTGGAATTGGAAATGGCCAATCTTCCTGGTGTAAAAGAGATAAGGTCTATCTCTAAATTTGGACTGTCGGTGGTTACTATTGTTTTCGAGGACGATATGGGTACCTACCTACCTAGACAATTGATTGCCGAAAAGATTAAATCTGCCAGTGAAAAGATTCCGGAAGGATTTGGCACACCGGAGATGGGACCTATTACCACAGGATTGGGCGAAATATACCAATATATTCTTGATGTTGAACCTGAGTATAAAGACCAGTACAACGCAGAAGACTTGCGAACGATACAGGATTGGATTGTAAAACGGCAGCTGTCCGGAATTCCTGGCGTGGTAGAAGTAAATACTTGGGGTGGATTATTAAAACAATATGAAGTCGCAATAAATACGGAAAAGCTCAATGCTATGGATATTACGGCACAAGCTGTTTTCAAAGCTTTGAAACAAAACAATAGTGTATCCGGTGGCGGATATATAGAAAAGGTAAATCAGGCTTATTTTATACGTGGCGAAGGATTGATTTCCTCACTTAAAGATATCGAAGCGGTTGTGGTGGCTAATAGAAATGGGGTTCCTATCTATATTAAAGATGTTGCCGAGGTAGGTTTTGGAAGTGCCATTCGGTTCGGTGCCATTACCGGTAACGGGGAAGGCGAAAAGGTACTTGGACAGGTAATGATGCTCAAGGATGCCAACTCCAAAAAGGTAATAGATGCGGTAAAAGTACGGGTTGCGGAAATTTCGAAATCCTTACCAGAAGGGGTCTTTATAAATGCATTTTTAGATCGCAGTGAGTTAATTTCTAAAACAACCTTTACCGTTTCCGAGAATCTGATTTTAGGCTGTTTGATTGTTATTTTTGTGGTCGTTTTGCTTTTGGGTAATTTCCGCTCAGGATTGGTGGTGGCCTCTGTTATTCCTTTGTGCCTGCTTTTTGCCCTTTCGCTCATGTATATTTTTGGTGTGGACGCCAACTTAATGAGCCTTGGAGCCATTGATTTTGGTATCATCATAGATGGAGCGGTCATTATTGTGGAGTTCATAGCTTTTAAGATTACGCAACAGCAAGATGAGATGGTAGCCTTAAACAAAATCGAACGGCAAAAATTAAAGGATACAATAGTGTTTTCTGGAGCATCTAAAATGATGAATTCCGCCATCTTCGGTCAGCTGATTATTTTGATCGTATTTATTCCTATACTTTCTTTAACCGGGGTAGAAGGAAAAATGTTCAAACCTATGGCGCTTACTTTTAGTTTTGCACTTATTGGAGCCATGTTATTCTGTTTTACCTATGTTCCTGTTGCTGCCTCCTTATTTTTGCAACCTTCCAAAATTACCGACAAGAATATATCGGCACGACTTATAAAATGGATAAACAATAGCTATGAACCTGTAATTGATTGGGCTTTAAGGAGCAAAAAGCTAGTGCTGACTATCGCCGTTGTATTACTTTCATTATCAATCTATTTGTATGCTTCTATGGGAGCGGAATTCGTCCCTACGTTAGACGAAGGCGACTTTGTAATTCAACCTGTATTAAAAACAGGTACTTCATTGAGCAATACAGTTGAAATTACCACTCAAATAGAGAATATTCTTTTACGGGATTTTCCGGAGGTAAAACAAGTGGTTACAAGAATTGGAGCTGCCGAAGTACCAACAGATCCCATGTCCATGGAAGAAAGTGATGTCATTATTACTTTAAAACCAAAAAGTGAATGGACATCAGCAAGCACAAAAGATGAACTTGCGGATAAGTTCAAAGAAGCTTTAGCCGTGATTCCAGGAATGGAGGTAGAATTTACCCAACCTATAGAAATGCGTTTTAATGAGCTGATTACGGGTGTACGTGCTGATATTGCTATTAAAATTTTTGGAGAAAATCTATCTGTCTTAGCTAAAAAGGGAAATGAGATAGGAGAGTTGATAGTTAATGTTCCTGGTGCGGCAGATATCTCGGTTGAAAAAGTAGATGGATTACCTGAAATGAATATAAAGTATGATCGAGCTAAAATTGCAAGATATGGTCTAAATATTCAAGAACTTAATGATATGGTTTCCATGAGCTTTGCCGGAAAAGCGGCGGGAAGCGTCTTTGAAGGGGAGAAACGGTTTGATCTCGTTGTAAGACTAGATAAAACAAAACGAAAAGATATTGAAAACCTGAAACAACTTTATATTGATTTACCTGATGGAGGAAAGGTACCTCTGTCAGAATTAGCCAGCATAGCATATGAAACAGGCGCTGCCAAAATTTCTAGAGACGATACCAGAAGAAGGATAGTAGTTGGTGTCAATGTTCGGGGACGCGACCTGCAATCTGTTGTAGAGGATGTTCAGGGTCTCATAGAGCAACATGTGAAGTTGCCGGTTGGATATAGTATCACCTATGGTGGGCAGTTTGAAAATTTAGAAAGTGCGAAGTCGCGCTTGCTGGTAGCTGTTCCTATCGCCTTAATCCTCATATTTGTGCTCTTGTATTTCGCCTTTTCATCCATTAGCGAAGCATTAATGATTTATTCTGCCATTCCCTTGTCGGCCGTTGGCGGCGTGTTTCTCTTATGGATTCGAGATATGCCATTTAGTATTTCGGCAGGGGTTGGGTTTATCGCGCTGTTCGGTATCGCTGTGCTCAACGGTATCGTCCTCATAGAACATTTTAAGGAACTAAAAGTAAAGCATACCGGGACTATAGAAGCATTGGTGAAACAAGGGACAAAAGATCGTTTAAGAGCGGTATTGTTAACGGCATCAGCTGCTGCACTGGGATTTCTACCCATGGCGATTTCTACCAATGCAGGGGCCGAAGTACAACGTCCACTGGCAACAGTCGTTATTGGCGGCTTGATTAGTGCGACCATACTTACCTTGGTGGTACTTCCTGTTTTATATACCTATTTGAACAGAAAAAAAGAGGAGCAAAAAAATAGTGGAAAACTTCCGATTATGGTTTTCGCTTTAGTGGGATTCCTAAACGCTACATCTAGCATGGCTCAAGAGGGTTCTAAAAACCTACATGATCTTATTCCTTTGGCCTTGGAAAATAATGCGGGATTAATCTCTAGCAGTTTACAAGTAAACCGATCTGACGCTATGGTTCAAAGTGCCTATAGTTTTGATAAAACCCAAGTGTATTATCATTTTGATGAGAACAACCTTACCGTAAGTGACGCCCCTTTACGCGTGTTCGGGGTTCAGCAGGATTTTCGTTTTCCTACGGTTTATTTTTCTGAGAGGAAATTGAACAAGGCTAAACTTAATCGTGCTGAAAACACATTTGAGATTCAGAAAAAAGGATTGGAAAGAAGACTTACCTCGGCATACTATAATTTTCAAGTGGCTAGGGAAAAAGAACGCGTATATAAAATGTTAGACAGTATCTATGCCAATTTTGCCATGGTAGCCGCCAGACGCTTTGAGTTGGGAGAAACTAATTACCTGGAGAAGATTACGGCAGCATCCAAACAAAAACAAATACATATAGCCTATAGCGCAACTAAGAAAGAGGTAGAAATGTCCTATATCAATTTACTAAAGACTGTACAGTCGGAGGATAGTATATCTATAGCGGACGAGCCGATATTAAAAATACCCCTAGTAAATATGGTAATCGAAAATACTCCAGAAATGGACTATTATCAGAACCAGATAGCAGTTTCCGAAGCAGAAAAACGCTTTGAAAAACAGCAGTTGTTACCTGATATTGGAGTGGAGTACTTTCAGGGTACCACAACCACTACCAACGAACGATTGTCCGGCTATCAAGTAGGACTTAAGATCCCATTGCTTTTTGGAGGTTCATCTTCACGAATAAAAGCAGCTGGTTTCGCAACCGATATCGCCGTGGCTGAATCTAAAGAGTATACCGTGCAGCTCCATGCAAAGTCTTACACCTTGCAAACGGAACTTTCTCAATTACAGGAAACGTTGGATTATTATGAAAATGAAGGCGCTACATTATCTGAAGAAATCTTAAAAACGGCACATAGTAGTTTTAGGAACGGAGAAATCACTTTTTATCAGTACATCCAAAGTTTAGAAAGTGCTTACGAAATAACGTTAGATTACTTAGATAAGCTACAACTATACAATCAGACGGCCATTGCCATCAACTACCTAACCTTATAAACATTACATTATGAAACGCTCTATATCAAAACTAATATATCTAAGTCTTATCGCTGTTTTATCTGCCTGTGGAGACAAAACCCAGTCATCAGATTCTCAAAATCAAGAATTGGATGAGGGTCTTATTCAAGTGACCGCAATACAGTTTAACACCAACAACATGCAACTTGGTATGTTGGAAGAAAAGCAATTTCCGGTTACGGTTACTGTGAACGGGATATTAGACGTACCGCCGGAAAATAGAGCAGTGGTTAGTGCAACTATGGGCGGTTATATAAAAACAACACCCTTACTGGAAGGGGATGTCGTAAAACAAGGGCAGGCCTTGGTCACTATCGAAAATCCTGAATTTGTGACCTTGCAGCAAGAGTATATGGAAGTGCACCAACAATTGACCTATTTAAAAGCGGAATACGATCGCCAAAAAACGATGCGAGATGAAAACATTACCTCCCAAAAAAGTTTTCTAATGGCAGAGAGTGCATATAAGTCTGCCGTGGCAAGACATACAGGATTGGAGAGACAGCTACAAATGCTGCATATTTCGCCTACAAAAGTGGCAGAAGGAAGCATAAGCTCAATCGTTACGATTTTTGCACCTATATCTGGTAGTATTACCAAAGTGAATGTGACCAAAGGGAGCTATGTTTCGCCAGCTACCGCTATTTTGGAGATTATAGACAATGAGCATGTACACCTAGAACTCTCCGTTTTTGAAAAGGATATCATGGCCGTTAAAAAAGGACAAGAAATTGATTTTAAGATTCCTGAAGCTTCCGAAGAAATCTTTAAGGCCAACATTTACTTGGTGGGTGCTGTCATGGAGGAAAACAGAACTATAAAAGTGCACGGACATCTGAAGGACGAATCGGAAAACAATTTCCTCACAGGTATGTTCGTAGCTGCTGATATTATCACTAGTTCCAAGTTTGAAAAAGCGATACCGAGTCAAGCTGTCGTATTCATAGAAGAAGTGCCTTTTGTGTTGGTATTGGAAAAAAAGGAGGGAGAGACCTTTTATTTTCGCAGCCAAGAAGTAAGCATCAAAGCCACTGGAACCGAGTATCTAGTCATTGAATCAGAAAATGGTTTTGGTATGGATACGCAGTTTTTAGTAAAAGGTGCTTTTGCGCTATTGGGAATTTAAACAAAATACTACTTATTATGTTTATACCAGTACCACTTAACTAGCTATTGCTATAAAGAATCAATGCCACCCCAATCATTATTCCCGCTAAAGGCAAAAGTTTTTTACGTTTGTTCTGTTCCTTGAAAATGAAGCCACCAATAACAACAGCAATAAGTATCTGACTCCTTTTGATGGCGGATAATAGCATGATAAGCGCATCAGGGTCTTGCAGCGCCTTAAAATAAAAGTAATCTGCAAACACTAGCAGTATACCCACTGCAGGAATGGACCACCGCCAAATAAAAGCTTTTCGTTTTTCTGCATAAGGGAACCAGGTAATTGTCAATAGCACCGTTAAGATGAGGACGGTGTACCAGCAAAACCAGAATTGTAAGGTTTGTGGGTTTAGCTGTAGGGTTTGAATCAGGAATTTGTCATATAGTCCGCTCGAAGCACCTAAGAATGTCGCTCCAATGATGGCAAAAATCCATTTGTTGTTCTTAAAATTAATACCCTCCTTTTTACCGATACGTGAATAAAGAAATACCGAAAAGATAATTAAGAAAAACCCAACCCATTGCCAACCTGTTGGCCGCTCATGGTAAATGAATATAGCCCCAATAAACGTAAAAAACGGACCAGCAGAGCGTATGGGAGTAACAATGGTAATAGGTAAATGTTTCAAGGCTTGGTAAGCCAGCACCCAAGAACCTGCCATTAGTATTGACTTAATAAATATAAAACCATGGTGCGACCATGGTATTCGGGTAATTGTAAGCCCGATGGAATCCATATATTCTGGCGAATAATAAGAGCCAAAAAATAGAGGTAGAAGTAGAAGAAAACCTGAAGAAATAGTACCAAGAAGTACTGGAAAGACCTCGTTTCCGTGTACGGCATGTTTTTTACATAAATTATGTAATCCCAAGAATAGTGCTGCCAAAAGGCCCAAATACATCCACATGGCCGCGAAGATAGTTTTTCAGTAAAATTTCTTATGTATTTCGGAGTAAAAAAACGGTAGTAATATAGTGTCTTGGGAGTAGGATATACATCTAAACTAAATTTAGAGCTAGATATATTCCGAATGAATTATGTTAACACACAATAAAGCCCAACACTGTAATAGGTAAGGAACTCTATTTCTAGAATATTTAAAAGCAACCTTAGCTATTGGTTTAATCGGTCACAATTTTTGCACGTTCCATAAAGTAAGACTCAAAGCGCTCTAATTTGGGATGTAATTTTTCTGCGTAGAGTACATACTGACATTTTAGAATACTTTGTGTTATTGAAATTAAAGCGCTTCCGTCCGATTTTTGAGTTAAAAAATCCGCGTCATCTACGCTGAAAATTTTTAATTGTGAGGTGCTTACACCATTCAATAGAAATAATTTGTTCATGGTCTTCGGAGTTGAAATGAGAACATCTACTCCTTCGAATATTTCTGATTTTTGGATATCGATATGAAGTTCCTCATACCCAACATACACTCTTATGTTGCTATATTTAGTGAACGCTAAAAAAGCTTCATATAACTCCAGGGCTTTCGTTTTATTCTCTACGATTACAACTGCTCTTGGTGCGTTACCTTCAGCCTTAAAACCTATTTTCTGTAAGGTAGTAAGTATTAAGCCGGTTGTTTTTCCGCTGTCCTTTCCTGCGATGCAATAAGTGTTTATCCCACTTTTTACCATGGGAATAGCCTTTTTTTGAAAGGAAGTAGGTTCTGTAATATTTAAACGTTCCAGTGCTTCACGCAGTTCGGGATGTAATTTTTTAAAAGGCATAGATAGTAACCATTGGTTTATTGCTGTTATAATAATCCGATTATATTGTACAAAGATACTACGCTAGTGGCGATGTAAAGCAATTACCACCAATTTTAGTCCCAAGTAGGCTATTGAGAGTTATTAGTTGATGTGTTTTAGTTATAATTCACATG
>JBLICT010000089.1:0-11623 GCA_047632415.1 Maribacter sp. | reverse complement strand
TATAGTTCGTGCAGAAACCCTGAACCGGCAACAGCAAATGGATGCCTGTGCGCAATGCCATGCAGGACTTCGTACCAATCAAATTGCTGAAAATCCGTTCTCTTTTCTTATTGGCCAAAATTTGGATGAAAATTCTATAAATTTTAGTTCGGGTAAACCAAATACCAAATTGGATGTTCATGGCAATCAATATGGCCTTTTGGTAAGTAGCCCGTGTTTCAAAGAGAGTGCTGAGATGAGCTGTATCACTTGCCATGATCCCCATGAAAATCAAAGGGATAATTCACAATATTTTAATTCTAAGTGTTTAACCTGTCATGAGCAACCACAAAACCTACATAAGGTGGACGCAGCATCGAACCTATCGGATTACACCGACTGTATACAATGTCATATGCCAGAATTCCCTTCTCATGTTATGAAGGTAAGGTCAACAGAAGACGGTTTAGAAAAATCGGTTGATGTTCGAACTCATCTTATCGGTATCTATATAGATAGTGTATTACAACAGTAAAACAGTTTACCACACTAGCTCTTTCCACAACATAGCGGACCAAATATTAATTGTTTTTAAGAAGTTGTCCAATTCGTGAATTTACAAGTTGTTTTTATTAAATTCTCATTCCACGTACCCCTCGAAATATTTTATTCTCTTGGATTTGAAAATTTTAATCCAAAAAAAATGGTAAGACGCAGTATGATGTGATAAGCATTAGTTCTTGCGCGGTGGGAAAAGCACCTACTAAAAGAACTAGTATTATGTGTCTTTACTATTAAGATGATGCGCAATTAAATTTCGACAATAAATCTCCAAAACTAATTTATGTATGCAATAGGCTTTCACGACATAAGAATACCTCTGAAGGAACAACATTTGAAAATATAGGTTGAAAGCACTATTTGGAAATCCTACCTTAATAATAGACAACTTTACTTTCAAATTCAGTTTGGAAGGTTTTAGGATAAAAACGCAACCAAACACGCCTATGAAATTGAGTGTCGCAAAACTTTCTAGCGGTACATGTTAAGACCTATTATTGAGCAGTCTGCAAAAAGTAAGGATATTGGCACCCAAACAAAGGTTGTACGTAGCTTGAAACCGACAACCCGTTAAAACAGAATTTGACCACCTCTTGCATTAAGCCATGCAAAGTCTGCAACCAGATTAAAGATTATCAAATCACAATTTTCAAATCATTATAATATCAAATTGATCAAAATGTGTTAAAATTTTTATCATATTTTGTAATTAACAACTTTTAACATAACTTCACAACCGAGAATATGTATGTATTCTCGATAAACTAACAATATTTTCAACTTAATTTTAACCTATTTAACTTAACTAAAACTGAGCGCATGAGAAATCTTTTTTTAAAAAAATTGCCTTTTATAGTAGCCTTGTTATGTCTGGCCACTATTCAAGCACAAACAATCACTGGTACCGTCTCCGACGCTACAGGCCCATTGCCTGGCGCTAACGTACTGGTAAAAGGAACAACAAATGGAACACAAACTGATTTTGATGGTAATTACACTATAGATGCTGATAGCGAGGCAACTCTTCTTTTTAGCTATATTGGTTACAGCACTACTCAAGTAGCTGTAAGTGGTCAAACAACTATTAATGTTACACTTGAAGAGGATGCCAGCAAACTAGATGAGGTTATTGTTACAGGTTACGGTACCCAGGCCAAAAAGGATTTGACTGGTGCAGTTGCTGTAGTAGACACGGAACAGATGTTATCTGTACCAGCCACCACGTTTGCCCAACAGTTACAGGGTAGAGCTGCTGGTGTTAATATTGTCAACGATTCTCGTGCAGGTGGTTCGGCTACCGTACGTATTCGTGGTTTTGGTTCTGTCGGTAACAATGACCCCCTATATATTATAGACGGGGTGCCTTCAACAGATCAAGGAAACCTAAACCCAAATGACATTGAGTCTTTACAGGTACTAAAGGATGCTTCGGCGGCATCTATTTATGGTTCTAGGGCGGCGAATGGTGTAATCATCATTACCACTAAGAAAGGTAAAATGGGCAAACCTGTTATTTCGTATAACATGTTTTATGGTTTACAGAGCGCAACCGAGTCGCCAGATGTCTTAAATTCAGAAGACCTTGGTACTTATTTATTTTTAGCGGATAGATATGCTGGTAGAACACCAACACATGGTCAGTACGGTTATGGGCCAAACGGAGAAATTACAATTCCGGATTTTGTATTCCCAAGTGGTACTTTTGAAGGAGATCCTACAACAAACCCAGACCTATACTCCCTTACTCCAGATAACATTTATGCAATAACCCGTTCTGCAGACACTAACTGGTGGGACGCAATTACGCGTACCGCACCAATTCAACAACACAATATCTCTGCTTCTGGAGCTACTGAAAACGCGCGTTATGCTTTTTCATTAGGTTATTTTGACCAAGAAGACATTGTAAGATTTGTAGGCTACAATAGAGTTTCGTTAAGGGCCAATACCGAGTTTAAAGCAATCAACAACAAGTTGACGATTGGTGAAAACTTTACCGCTTCTTTCGAAAACAGAAAAGGAATAAACAATTTGGATGAAGAGCAAGGTCCAGTAGCCGGCTCTTATAAACACCATCCATTATTGCCTATTCGTGACATAGCAGGTAATTTTGCCGGTAGTAGAGGCGCGAATTTAGGAAATAACTTTAGTCCTTACGCGGCTTTATCTAGAAATGCAGATGATCGCCAATATGACTTACGTCTATTAGGAAATGTATACGCTGCCTATCAATTGGCAGATAATCTTGAAATCCGAACCAGTTTTGGTGTAGACGCAAACGTACAGCGCGTTAGAAATATCGGCCGACCACAACCTGAATATGTAGAAGGTAACTTTATCAATAGTTCTGAAGCGCGATCGCAGTATTCTTACGCTTGGACTTGGACCAATGGGTTAACTTGGAACAAAACCTTTAATGAGGTACACAACGTTTCTGCCTATGCTGGGGTAGAGTCCATACAGCAATTCGCCGAAGGATTTAATGCTAGTAGACAGCGTTTTGCCTTTGATACCAATAACATTATTAGTTATTTGAATTTAGGTGATGCTACAACAGCTGGAAACAGTGGCTTTGTGATAAACGATTTTACCTTATGGTCACAATTTGCTAAATTAAACTATGACTATGACGGTAAATATTTAGCACAGGTGACGTTACGGAATGATTCATCATCTCGTTTTAGAGCGGCTTCACGAAGTGCAGTTTTCCCTGCATTTAGTGTGGGTTGGAGAATTTCTGATGAAAGCTTTATGGACGGCGCAGATTGGCTAGATGACATGAAAATACGTTACGGCTGGGGTCAGACGGGTAATCAAGAGATTGGAAATTACAATGCCTTTACAACCTACCGATCGGATATTGTAACAGGAGGTTATCCTATCGATGGTTCTACAAGTTCGCCAGCTATTGGTTTTCAACCTGGTCAATTTGGAAATCCTAACGCCAAGTGGGAAACCACTACTTCCAACAACATAGGTGTTGATATGGTCATGTTAAATAACAAATTTACTTTTTCTCTTGATGTATGGGATCGTGTTGTAACTGATATGCTTCTACCGGCACAGCCACCTTTTACGGCTGGGCAGGCAACACCCCCTTCTGTAAATATTGGTGGTGCTACCTCAAAAGGTTTTGACATCGCTGCAGGATATAACGGACAAATCGGAGAGGATTTTACGTTTAGCGTAAACGCTAACCTTTCTTCGTATACAAATGAAATTGATGCATTAAGTTCGCCAGGAGAACGCATATTTGGGCGTAACGAACGTATATCTGCCATTACCGTAACAGAAGCAGGAGCTCCTATTTCCTCCTATTTCGGTTATAAAGTGCTAGGTCTTTTTCAGTCACAAGCTGAAGCTGACGCAGCGCCTCAATTTGGAGATTATAACGCACCTGGTAAGTTTCAATTTGCAGATACCAACGGTGATGGAGTTATCACTTCTGATGATAGAACCATCATAGGAAATCCACATCCAGACTTTACTTATGGTATCAACTTAGACTTTAACTACAAAAATATAGGTCTGAATATCTTTGGTAATGGTTCTCAAGGGAACGATGTGTTTAACTACGTGCGTTATTTCTCTGATTTCAATACCTTCCAGGGTAACAGATCTACAAGAGCTTTAAACGATGCTTGGCAACCGTCTAATCCTACTGCGCCTGTCGCACAATGGACTGCGGCTAACCCTAATGCAACAACTCCAATAATGGATGCTGATGATGCAACGAGTAGTCAACCTTCTTCTTATTTAATCGAAGATGGTAGTTTCTTTAGGATTAGAAATATACAATTGAGCTATAACTTTCCTGAAGATATCTTAGCAGATGTTGGTATTGCAAATGCGCAGATTTTTGTGCAAGCGCAGAATGTTGCTACCTTTACTAAATATTCCGGACTTAATCCAGAAGTCTCCTTGAGAAGAACTGGCGATAGCAATAGAAACCTTACCTTAGGTTATGATGGTGGTTTTAATCCTGTAGCAGCGACCGTAAGTATTGGTTTGAATATAACTTTACAGTAATAAAAATTGAATATGAAATTTAAAATAATGCAAATGAAAACAATTAAAGTAGTATTATTAATGTGCATCGGCTCACTTTTTATAGTGACAGGATGTGCTGAAGACTTTTCGACCAAAGAGCCACAGGCTGCTTTTAGCGAAGGTGACGTAGCCACGGCGTCAGGTGTAGAAGGAATCTTATTAGGTTCCTACAACATGTTGCAAGGTGGAGGTCTCGGGGGACAAACCTGGCACAATGAAATCCAGAACTGGGTATTCAACCTTCCTTCGGATGATGCTTTAAAGGGAACTGACGCAGGCGATCAGCCAGAGCAGTCCTTTATAGAACAGTATGATTTTCAAAACTTTAACATACACATTCGTGACAAGTGGAGAGGTTTATACTTAGGTGTGGCCACTACAAACGATGCCATCAATACATTGGCAAAAGTTGAAGAAGGCATTACAGACGAGAGACGGGCGCAGATTATTGGCGAAGCACGTTTTCTTCGAGGTATTTTTCACTTCGAAGCTCGAAAAATGTGGGAAAGACCAGTCTATATAGACGAAACCAATTTTGATTTATCTGATCTTGGAAGTACTCAAGTTCCTAATGATCGCGAGATATGGCCTTTTATCGAGGCAGACTTCGAAGCGGCAATAGCTGCATTACCAGCTACACAAAGTCAAGTGGGTAGACCTACCAGTTGGGCAGCAAAAGCCTTCTTGGCGAAAGCTAAAATTTACCAAGGGTTTAATGCAGATGGTTCAGCCAACACGGCGAAATTACAAGAAGCCAAACCAATTTTAGAAGATATCATTAATAACGGAGGTTTTTCATTGACAGCAAATTTTGAGGATAACTTTTTAGTAGGTACACGTAACAACTCAGAATCTATTTTTGAGGTGCAGTTTGCAGTTAGCCAGGCTAATGCAGATGTTTCAAATCGTGGTATCGGCTTAGCACACCCATACATTGCGCCTTGGGGTTGCTGTGGTTTTTATCAAGTGAGTCAAAATTTGATTAATGCCTATAAAACGGAAGGTGGTTTGCCATTATTGGATACGTTCAACGATTCAAATATTTCGCCTGATGTTGATGCTGACGGTAACTCTGTTTATACAGGTACCTTAGACCCAAGATTAGATCATTCTGTAGGTAGACCAGGGATTCTTTACAAAGGTTTCCAAATTGCCCAAAATGATTTTGCACGTGACCTTAACTATGCCGGTCCTTTTGTTTCGAAAAAGCATGTTGCAGAACAAGAATTTTTCGCTGGAGGAGGATGGCAAAATCTTTCTGCAAACAACTATAGAATTATGCGTTTAGGCATGGTATATCTATGGTTGGCTGAAGCTGAAGTAGAATTGGGTAACCTAGAAAGAGCACGTGAATTGGTAAATATTATTAGAGCTAGAGCATCTAATCCTGCTGGTTTTGAATCCAAAGCAATACAGGGTGCAACGCGTCAAGATTTTACACTTGTAGATGAGCCAGCCGCTAACTATGAGATATCTCAATACAACGACGCTTGGACAGATCCTGTGACTGCGCGTAAAGCAGTTCGTTTTGAAACTCGTTTAGAGTTCTCCATGGAAGGTCACAGATTCTTTGATTTAACACGATGGGGAATAGCTGCCGAAACACTTAGCGCTTACGTTCAAAGTGAATCTCAAAATAGGGTCTACCTTGCAGGTAAGACGTTTGTAGAAGGGAAGCACGAGTATTTCCCTATTCCTATTGAAGCGATAGATCGTTCTTCAGTGGACGGTGTACCAACCTTAACACAAGATCCAGCGTACTAATTATAAGTAATAAATCTTCTTTGAAGATTTCTAATACCAAAAGCAGTGATTATCTTCGTATAATCACTGCTTTTTTTTATTCAATATTTTACAAGTACGCTACAACATGAAGAAAAATCTATTAATTTCCTGCACGCTCTTGCTGTTCCTTTGCTCCTGCAATACTAAGGAGACTTCTTTATTTGTTTTAAAATCAGGAGAAGACACGAACATTACATTCAACAACCGTATTGTTGAAACAGATAGCTTTAATATTCTAACCGAGGAATATATATTTAATGGTGGTGGCGTGGTCATCGCCGATTTTGATAATGATCGCCGAAACGACATACTTTTTACGGGCAATCAGGTCTCGAACAGATTATACCTGAACAAAAAAGATTTTGAATTTCAAGATATTTCAGAGGCTTCAGGTATCGAAGTAAAAGCAAAATGGAGTACCGGAGCGGCTATAGTCGATATTAATTTAGATGGTTGGCTGGATGTATATATTTGTGTAGCCATGGGCAATGGCGATCAGCAAAGAAGAAATATGCTTTTTGTTAATCAAGGCTTGGATGAAGATGGTATACCTACTTTTAAGGAAATGGCTAAATCCTATCATATTGATGACAACAGGAATAGTATGAACGCTACCTTTTTTGATTATGAC
The DNA here is from genome assembly GCA_047632415.1 of Maribacter sp. Taxonomy (GTDB): domain Bacteria; phylum Bacteroidota; class Bacteroidia; order Flavobacteriales; family Flavobacteriaceae; genus Maribacter. The sequence goes on along the minus strand of JBLICT010000089.1, from coordinate 4,617 downwards.
AAAGATGGTCTTTTAGACCTCTATGTACTAAATAACGAACAGGTGCATGACTTACCCACGAATTATCGTCCATTGATTAATGATGGTTCTGCAATTAGTAACGATAGGTTATATAGAAACAACGGGGATGGCACATTCGAAGATGTTACGATTGCAGCCGGTATTGTTTATGAAGGTTTCGGACTCGGTATCGCCGTAGCCGATTTAAACTATGACGGTTGGCCCGATATTCATGTTAGTAATGATTATTTAACCAACGACCTACTGTACATCAATAACCAAGACGGCACCTTTACCAATGAAATTGAATCGTATCTCAAGCATCAGAGCAAATTTTCTATGGGCTCTGACATATCAGATTATGACAACGATGGTTTTTTAGATATCCTAACCTTGGATATGCTCGGGGAGACCAATCACCGTATGAAAACCAATATTGGAAATACTAATTATGTCGAGTATACCCTTAATGAAAGATATGATTACCAATATCAGTATATGCGAAACATGCTACATAAAGGAAATGGTTCTGCGGCAAACTTCAATGAAATAGGACTAATGGCGGGCATATCAAAAACAGATTGGAGTTGGGCTCCACTATTTATGGACGTGGACAATGATGGCTTTCGGGACCTTTTGATTACCAACGGTTTTCCGCGCGATATCACAGATAAGGATTTTGGCGATTTCGCCATTAACGTAAACGCATTCTTAAGTCCAGGTAAAATTTTGGATTCTATACCAGAGGTTAAAGTCGCAAACTACGGGTATCGCAATAAAGGAGACTGGACTTTTGAGGAAGAAACTAAAAAATGGGGTCTGAGCATTCCGTCATTTTCTAACGGTGCAGCTTTTGCTGATCTAGACCAAGACGGTGATTTGGATTATATTGTCAATAATATTAACGATGAGGCTTTCGTTTATGAGAATACCTATGGCGCAAACGAAGGTGAAAAGAATAATTTTTTGCGGTTAGCACTCCAAGGACCTCCCGGAAATCCTTTGGGTATTGGCACCAAAATAAAACTTACATATGATACTGATAAAACCCAATACTACGAACATTATTTGACCAGGGGCTATATGTCCTCCGTTGAACCTGTTCCTCACTTTGGTGTGGGTACCAGCGATACCATTGCTCATATCGAAATTCAATGGCCAGATGGAGCCAATCAAATATTACGGAATATTAAAGCCAATCAAACAGTTTCCATTAGTTATGATAATGGCATCAAGGGAGATACGATAAATTTAGTTCATCCCGGCTCCAAACCTTCGAACCAAAACTACTTTACTAACGTTACCGAACAATTAGGCCTTGATATTAATCTCAAGGACTTAGATTTCATAGATTTTGACTTACAACGTACAATACCACATAAATTAACACAAAACGGCCCTTGTCTTGCCGTGGGCGACTTAAACGGAGATTCTTTTGTAGATGTCATTATAGGAAGTACAAATAAATTTTCTCCCGTTATCCTCTTTCAAGACAGAAATGGTAACTTTTCTCAAAAAGCGTTATTCACCATGCCAAATGAAATGCAGTTTGAAGAAGAGGGTATCGCACTTTTCGATATCGACAATGACGGTGATCTAGATATGTATCTGGTTTCTGGTAGTAATCAGTTTAAAGAAGGGAGTGGAAACTACAGAGACCGCTGCTATTTAAATGACGGCAACGGAAAATTCACCGAGGATGCTACAAGAATACCAGTAATCAACACAAGTGGATCTGTAGTAAAGGCCATGGATTTTAATAAAGATGGCTACGTAGATTTATTCGTTGGAGGACGAACTCCTATTGGGGAGTACCCCATGCCAGAGAAAAGCTTTCTCTTAATGAATGAAAAAGGTATACTAAAAGATGTTACCGAAAGCTTAGCCCCAGACTTACGTACCATAGGTATGATAACAGATGCAGTTTGGAGCGATTACGACGCAGATGGTCAGCAAGATTTGATTGTAGTTGGCGAGCTAATGCCAGTAACTATTTTCAAAAATAAAAACGATTCTTTCGAAAAAGTCAAGAATACAGGAGTCCAAAATATTAACGGTTGGTGGGAACGTGTTGTATCTGCCGATATGGATAATGATGGTGATGTTGATTTTATCCTAGGTAATTTGGGTAGGAACAATTTATATCAACCTTCGGCAGAAAGACCAGTTACCGTAGTCGCTAAGGATTTTGACCAAAATGGCAGTATAGACCCTGTTACCTTTGCTTATTTCAAAGATAAAAATGGCACTTTTAAATCGTATCCTGTCAACTTCTGGGGCGATATGAATAAACAAAGCACCATATTCCGATCAAAGTTTAACTATTACAAAGAGTATGCTGAAGCTACCGAAAGTACGTTGCTATCAGCCACAGAATTGGAGAACGCTTTAATCCTAAAAGGAAACTACGACAATAGTAGCTATTTGGAGAACTTAGGAAATGGCTCGTTTAAAATGCACCCACTACCCATTGAAGCTCAATTAGCTCCTTTAAATGATATTATAGTAAAAGATATAGATGCGGATGGAAACCTAGACATCGTAGGTGTCGGCAACGATTTTGGTAATGAAACATTTATTGGAAGATATGACGCGATGAATGGTCTATTTTTAAAAGGAAACGGTAAAGGTTCATTTGAAACGATACCCAATAGCGAGAGTGGTCTTTTAGCACCCAAAGATGCAAAATCTATCTCGACAGTAAAATGTGCTACTGGAGGGTCTTACTATTTTATAACCCAAAATAATGAAAAGCTGCTGGTTTTTAAGGATTAATAGTATGTGTAATGAAATCGACCAATGCAGGAGACGCTTAGACTAAAGGTAGGTTATGAAAGCAATTAACCCTTCAAATACGCATAAAACCTATCTTTTAAGTGCAAAATAACCTTGAATCGCTCTATCGTAAATTGAAACGGCCTTGAACCAATAGGTGGAGGAAGGCATGGGCCTTCCTTTGTATGTACCGTCCCAACCGGTCGATTCTGGATTAATTTGCGATAGTAGGTTACCATAGCGATCAAAAATATAAAGCGCTTGTAGGCTTGGAACGTTATCATTTAGTGGTGAAAGTTGCCAATAATCGTTAATACCATCGTTATTAGGCGTGAAGAATTTTGGGAAATCATCCGGTCTTAGGGTCTGAATAAATTCGTAGCTTATGGTTCCACAACCATTCTTATCCCTAACGAAAATTTGGTGATCACCTTCTGATACGTTCCTAAAGACATTACTATCTTGATATATTCCAGTTTCGTCATCCAAAGCATACTCGTAATTCCCGCTCCCAATTACAATTACAGTTAAATCCAGACCCGAAGCAGTTACATCAACTTCAACCGTTTCGACCACCGCTTCTTCTGAACGAACCACTTCGAACGCAGCAATACTTAAACACTCCGTAATCTCACCAAAAAGTGAAACATTGGTATAGGCTTCATATCGATAGGAACCTATTTCTTGGGTGGTAAAAATATTAGTTTCCGACAGTAATAGCTCGGTAGCGTCTTCGTTTACCCTAAACCATCTAAAACCATCCGCCCTATCTTCACTGACAATAGTTACATCAGGTACTTCTTCGCACAAGCCGATTGTTTGTGGCATACTGATTTCCGGCCTAAAGAATTCACAATCAATACTGGTGTCACCCGTTGTGAATCGTTCTCCAACACAGGTTGGTGCATCGCCATTTTCATTATAAGGTGTTATGCTTACGTAAATCTCCGTGTTAATCGGTAAGTTTTCGGGGAGACCATATCTTAAAACATTCCCGACATCGATTTCAGGTAAAAGGTCAAAATTAGTTTCGGAAGTGCCTATTGCCAGGCGGTATCCTGTAGCTGTAGGAGCATAATCCCAAATCATACTCTCACCTATTCCTACCTCTTCACTGTTGGGCAATGGGTTATTTAATGTAGTACAGTTGGGAACTGTAGTCACATCAACGGTTCTAAAGCTTTCAGAAGGGCACGTTATAAAGGTACCGTCGTGTAAGAACAAACTAATAGTGACAAAAAACTCTGTATTATACGGTAATCCTACTACGGGAACTAAACTATTCACCAGAGCTGCAGAACGACTATTATAGATATCTGATCCACCTGCACTGGTACCCAGGGATACCGAATAACCATCGATACCCGACACTCTATCCCATGAAACACCAGTATCGACAGCTACGTCAGTATCTCCATTAACCGGAAGCGTTATAGTTGGACAGGTAAATTGAGCGCTAGAGAAAACCCCAAAGAGCAAGGTTGTTACAAACAAAATTCTCTTTAGATGAAGTATTCGAGCTATTGAAATTATCCAAATCATTCTTTAAAGCACAAATTATTTGGTGATTCAGCCGATTGCAAAACTTTAAGTTCAATTAAATTCATTGCCTTCACATAGTTTAAAACACCTCTAGAATCTATTGACGCGGGAAAACAAATATCCGATTTACAAATGACCAATAGAACTACTAGAAACAATAATATAGTAAATTTTAGGGAAAGAATATTTATCGCAACTCGCTTATAAGCTAAGAGGATGATTTAAAACCTTGAGTAGGTTAAAACCTATAATTTTCTTCAAAACTAAATGGCTTTTTTGTTTTGCCATCGCAACTACTGC
>JBLICT010000088.1:0-11666 GCA_047632415.1 Maribacter sp. | reverse complement strand
TAGACCAATTAGGATATTAACATTCATTTACTTTAAAAACTACCCTTTATCTAACTAGAAACTGTTGCTATTGTCAAGACTATCTAAAGATGGCTCAACCGCACCGTTTGTATCTAAATCATTTGTAATACCTTAGATGAAAATCGTTTTTCATGCCTAAAACAACAGAACGTAACATCTCTCTTACGGGAACTATTAGTTTTACTGGACTCAAACTTAATAATACAGCATCTTATGCTGCAGGAGTACCTGGAATCAAAGCAGCACTGCAACATAGTTTTAAGGAAATGGGAGCCTTAGAGGCCCTTTCTACGCTTTCTAAGATGAACCAAAAAGATGGTTTTGATTGTCCAGGTTGCGCTTGGCCAGACCCAGAAGCACCATCCAAACTAGGGGAATATTGCGAAAACGGGGCAAAAGCATTAGCCGAAGAAGCTACATACGAAAAAGTAGATGTCGATTTCTTCAAAACACATAGTGTTGAAGAAATCTCAACGTGGTCCGATTTTAAAATTGGAAAGAGCGGAAGACTTACCAGTCCTATGGTACTTAGAGAAGGTAGCGTACATTACCAACCTATTTCTTGGGAAAACGCTTTTTCCCTTATCGCAGACGAACTTAAGTCTCTAAACCATGCTGATGAAGGTGTTTTTTACACCTCCGGAAGGTCTAGCAACGAAGCTGCTTTCCTATACGGACTCTTTGTTAGGGCTTTTGGGACCAATAACATGCCCGATTGTTCCAATATGTGCCATGAGAGTAGCGGTGTTGGGCTTTCTGAAACCCTAGGTATCGGAAAGGGTTCTGTTACCTTAGAAGATCTTCATAAGGCCGAAGTAGTTATGGTTATTGGTCAAAACCCGGGAACAAATCATCCCAGAATGTTATCGGCACTAGAGGCCTGCAAAAAAAACGGTGGAAAAATAATTAGTATTAATCCCCTAGAAGAAGCCGGACTCATCCGATTCAAAGACCCACAATCGGTTAGTGGGATGCTCAAAGGCACTTCCTTAACGGATATTCATCTGCAGGTAAAAATCAACCAAGATGTAGCGTTACTTAAACTACTCATGAAAAAGTTAGCCGCGCTCAATGCCAAAGGAGAAAAGGTCTTTGATCATGAGTTCATCAATACCTACACCAACGGATACGAATCCTTCCTTTCCGATTTAGATAATTATACCGAAGCAACCTTATTGGAATTATGTGGAATTGCTTCCGAGCAAATAAATGAAACCGTAGCACTACTTGCTAAAAAAAATAAAATCATTATCTGTTGGGCCATGGGACTTACACAGCATAAAAATGGAGTTGCCAATGTTAAGGAATGTGTTAACCTACTACTCCTTAAAGGCAGTTTGGGAAAACCAGGTGCTGGCACCTGCCCCGTTCGTGGGCACAGCAATGTACAGGGCGATCGCACGGTAGGCATCATGCACCACGTATCCAAAGAATTAAACCAAAGCCTAGAAAAGGTATTCGGTTTTACACCACCTGAAAATTTAGGCTTGGATACGGTACATGCTATACAGGCAATGCATGAAGGGAAGGCGAAAGTATTCATAGCCTTGGGCGGAAATTTTGCGTCGGCTGTGGCGGACACCCAATATACGGCAGAAGCCCTACAAAGATGTAACCTTACAGTACAAATCAGCACAAAACTCAATCGAAGTCATTTGATTACGGGTAAAAAAGCCTTAATACTTCCTACACTTGGCCGTTCAGAAAAAGACATTAAAAATGGAAACCAACGTTTTCTTACGGTAGAGAACAGCATGGGAAAAGTACACCGTACCAAAGGGGTATTGCCTCCAAAATCTGACCAACTAAAAAGTGAACCAGAAATTATTGGCGGTATGGCCGATGCCTTTTTTAAGGGAGACCATCCAGTAGACTGGAAAAACCTAGGCTCGGATTATAATGCTATTCGAGAAAAAATAGCAGCGACCATTACCGGATTTGAAGCGGTTACAGAAAAATCAAAAGGAACAGGCTTTTACCTGCCAAATAATGTACGAGAACTGGATTTTAGCAAGCTCCCAAATGGCAAGGCTCAATTTAGCACTTGTGCAGTAGCGGACCATAAAATGAAACCAAATGAGCTATTACTTATGACCATACGCTCCCATGACCAGTTCAACACCACTATTTACGGACTCGATGATAGATACAGAGGCATCCATAACGAGCGTAGAATAATTTTTATGAATCAGGCCGATATGACAGCTCAGCACTTGAAAAAATTGGAAATAGTAGATTTGGTCAGTAATTATGATCATATTGAGAGAAGAGCAGAACAGTTTTTGGTAGTTCCGTACAACATTCCGGAAGGGAACGTTGCCGCCTATTTTCCAGAAACTAATATGATTATACCCTACAACCATTTTGCGGATTATAGTAATACGCCCATTAGTAAGTCGGTTATTGTGGGCGTGGAGAAAAGATAGTGGAGTAGTTTGTTGCTTGCCATGCAAAGCTGCACAACTAGGAGTAAAAAGCAGTATTTAGAACGTATTTTACATGTATTTAGGAGGGGTAAAAAAAGGTTGAAGTGAGTAACGAAAACGCTTGCGAGATACCAGAGTATCAAAACAAAAAACAAGATTTAAACGGTTGCCTCACAAGAATGACAACAGGAAAGATTAGTCAAGAAATTACACCCAACTCAACACTAGTATTTGATGCTTGGGTTGAACTTAAAAAAGTGTAGCTTTAAACGTAATTAATTTAAAGATAACCCAAAGAGTGTACTGTATTGTAGACATAGAGACCACAGGAAACGGAATTAAAGGCAACCGTATAACCGAAATTTCCATTTTAAAATTTGACGGTCATAAACTGGTAGACGAGTTTACCAGCTTGGTGAATCCAGAATGTGAGATTCCCTATTTTATTACCGGACTTACCGGTATCGACAATGCTATGATCAGAGATGCTCCTAAGCTAAATGAAATTGCCGATAAAATTCTTGAAATAACGAACGACTCTATTTTCGTTGCGCACAGTGTGAATTTTGATTACAACGTCATCAAAAATGAGCTGAAAGGTATCAACTTGGAATTTTCCCTTAAGAAACTTTGCACGGTTCGTCTTTCACGAAAATTAATTCCAGGTTATAACTCATATAGTCTAGGAAAGTTATGCTCAGCTATCGGTATTCCGCTTACCGACAGACACCGAGCACGAGGAGATGCCCATGCAACAATGCTTCTATTTCATAAACTTTTGAGAACCCAAGGAGCGGAAAAAGTATTTAAATCTTTTTTAAACGCTAGGTCACAAGAAGCTACCTTACCACCTAGCCTACCTAAAGAAGAATTCGATAAACTACCTTCAACACCAGGAATATATTATTTTAAAGATGCTAAAGGAGGTATTCTTTATGTTGGAAAAGCCATTAATATTAAAAAAAGGGTGCTTAGTCATTTCTACGATAAATCCAACAAAGAATTAGATTTATGCAAAGAAACCCATTTTCTGGACTTCGAAGAAACAGGGAATGAATTGGTAGCCCTCTTATTTGAATCAGGAGAAATTAAAAAACATTTTCCCAAATACAATCGCGCACAAAAGAGAATCGTACAGCAATATGCCATTTTTAGCTATGAAGACAGGAGCGGAATCATCCATTTGGCACATAACAAGCTAAAGCTCGCTCCAAACCCGCTTCATATCTATTATAATCTTACGGATTGCCGAGCGCATATGGAAAAGCTTTGTGAGGATTTTGAACTTTGCCCAAAATATTGTCATCTGCAGGAAAACGTGCCACACTGTTCCCATTTTAGATTGAATAAATGCTCCGGTATCTGTAAGGACATTGTGCATTTACAAGAATATAACAGCAAGGTACAATTAACTATAAACTTCCTAAAGGAGCAAAAAAACAATTACATCATTAAAGGCAAAGGAAGAACTACCGAAGAGAAAACAATTGTATTGGTCAAAAACAACCTATACGCAGGCTATGGTTTTGTACCCAAAGAAGCGCAAATTACAACTTATGAAAACCTAAATCCATTTTTAAAACTTCAGAAAAACACCTTGGAAGGTCAGCGCATCGTAGCATCCTATATTTTGAAATATCCTAAATCAGTATTAGAAATCGAAAAAGAAGTTTGGAGTATGGATTACACTTAATCGTTAAGATTACGGTACATACGCATCACAAAGATGACCCATACCACAAAAATAACACCTACAAAGATCGAATACATTAATACAAAATCCACTATCTTTTTCTCTTAAAATAATTCATAAATCCTAGAATGGTAGGTGCCCAAAAAGCTATAAAAATAGCATCTAGCTTTTTACCACTAAGAAAAAGTACTTCAGAAACAACTATAATGGACAAAACAACCAAGAGTAAAATACAGTTCATTACTCCGATTCGTTGAATAAAATTTTTAATCATTGCCGTAATACAAATCTTACTTAAAGTTAATAATTAATTTAACACTAAAATCATTTTTATTAGGTTTTCTTTAACAATTACCAAATCCACATGAATTTAGGATTGAAATAAAGAAATTTATAAAAAAGTAAGGTCTAACACAAATTGATAAGGAAAGCTATATAAGCGTTTAGCCTAGCTAACATCAATTTATAACACTGCTTAGGTATATCAATAATCGCAATAAACCTTCTATTAAAAAGCTTATACCTGCAACAAACAACTACTCCTTTTTTCTTTCGCTATTGATAAAACTTAGTAAAACCACTACCAAGATAACACAAACCAAGGCAAAAACACCGATCATTATAATGCCGTTACTCCAATTAACTAAAGGATAAAATGTATGCATACTATAGAAATTAGATTACTTATTCAAGATTATTGGTATTCAAACCAAACATACCATAAAGAAAACAAAAACCCACCAAACTTGATAGTGCAAATTTTCCGGCTACAGCAAGAAGCACAAACGAAGAAGACCCGTTTACCATTTCCAATTACACTGTAAAACCTCCAATAATTACAATTATAGTTCGGATAATCTTGTCTAAAATACCCATGTTTATTTTCATACCAAATTCGTTCTAGCACTCCTAACATATTACAATACCATCCATTTTATGGATAAAAAAGCAAGCAACCATTGTATAGAAACTACTAGTTACACTACAAAGTTATGTGGACATTCGTGAACAAAAAATGATAATTATCAGGTTTACAATGTCGAAGGACACACATAATCTGTCATAGCAACACCCTCATTTTTGATTGCACCAAAACCTCCAGCAACATCGATAAGGTTATGGATACCCCTACTTTTTAAAATGGATGCTGCAATTACGGAGCGATACCCTCCTGCGCAATGCACAAAAAATTCTTTCTCCTTAGGGAATTGAGAAAGGTAGCTATTCAGATTACTCAAAGGTGTATGCGTAGCATTAAGAACATGCTCCGATGCATATTCCCCCTCTTTGCGAACATCAAAAATAGGAATCTGCTCAGCTGCTGCTTTTTCTTTAAAATCCGAAGCAGATATCGAAGTGATACTGTCCGTTTTCTTTCCAGCGGCTTCCCATGCGTCTAGACCTCCATTTAAATAACCCACCGTTCCATCAAATCCTACTCTTGATAATCTGGTAATAGCCTCCTCTTCCTGGCCCTCTGGTATGACCAATAGTAAAGGTTGTTTGGTATCTGCTACCAATGCACCGACCCAGGGTGCAAAATCCCCATTAAGGCCAATAAAAATAGAACGTGGAATATGTTTGGTCACAAACTCGTCTTGATGCCTTACATCTAAAATTAACGCTTCTGTGGTGTTGGCTGCCAACTCAAATTCCTCTGGTGACATTGCCGTTGTACCCCTATCCAATACGGCAGCAATATCTTCATAACCTTCCTTATTCATTTTTACATTCAAAGGAAAGTATTTTGGTGGAGGCAATAGCCCCTCCGTTACCTCTTTAACAAACTCCTCCTTGGTCATATCGCCGCGTAAGGCATAATTCATTTTCTTTTGGTTGCCTAAGGTATCTACCGTTTCCTTCATCATGTTCTTACCACAAGCTGAACCTGCGCCATGAGCCGGATACACGATAACATCATCAGCCAAAGGCATAATTTTGTTTCGTAAACTATCAAATAGCGTTTCCGCAAGTTGTTCCTGGGTAAGGTGGGCTGCTTTTTGTGCAAGGTCTGGCCTCCCCACATCACCCAAAAATAATGTGTCACCAGAAAAAATAGCATAATCTTTACCGTCAGCATCTCTTAAGAGGTAGGTGGTACTCTCCATGGTATGGCCTGGTGTATGTAGTGCCTTAATCGTAAGCGCTCCCAATTTGAATTCTTGACCGTCGGTCGCGATAATCGCATCAAAAGAAGGGTTCGCAGTAGGGCCAAATACGATAGGCGCACCTGTTTTTTTAGATAAGGTAACATGGCCACTTACAAAATCGGCATGGAAGTGGGTCTCAAAAATATATTTTATTTTTGCATTGTCCGCCACTGCACGGTCCATATAAGGCGTTACTTCACGCAAAGGATCTATAATCGCGACTTCTCCATTACTCTCTATATAGTAAGCACCTTGTGCCAAACATCCCGTATATATCTGTTCTATTTTCATAAGTTCAATTTATTAAATTAAAATACACTGTTCTATACTTTTGAACCCTGTATTGTTTTCTTTTTACAACGATTTTCATAGGCAACACGTGAGCTTACCTCAGATACAGCCTTGGGGTCATCATAGAAAGCTACGGCCTCTTTTGTTTTTACAAATAAATACTCTTTACCCAATTCATTAATGATACCACTACTAAATATAATATCCCTCGTGGGTCCAATAGCTCCCGCAATGTAGAACTGTAGCCCCATATCATGAATCACCTGTATAGTCTTCATTAACATAGCTGCCGCTGTGGAATCAATATAGTTTATGGCCTCTGCATTTAAAACAACACCTTTCAATGCTTCTCCTTTTTTATGTACCTCTTTCAACAATTGGCTCTTAAAAAAAGTTGAATTCCCAAAATACAATTGGGCATCAAAGCGCACAATAAGCAAATCTTCTCGGTAGGTTATTTCATCGCCAAAACGCTCTATATTTTTATAATAGTCGGTATCCCTTACATTACCTAACACGGCAAAATGCGGTTTTGAGGTCCTATAAACCATCAGCAATAAGGAACTTAACATCCCAATAAAAATCCCTTCTTTAATCCCTAAAAATAGGGTAGCCAAAAAGGTAATTAGCAACACTACGAACTCATCGCGCCTATTATCCCAAAGGTTTTTGGCATAGCTGACATCAATTAAGCTAAAGACAGAAACCATGATGATACTGGCCAATACCGCATTGGGTAAAAATTGAAAAATAGGTGTTAAAAACAATAAAGTTAGCACCACTAAAATTACGCTATAGAGTCCAGCCAAATTGGTTTTCGCACCCGATTGATGATTTATGGCCGACCGAGAAAAACTAGCAGTAACCGGATAGGCCTGAAAAAAAGACCCTACGATATTAGAAGACCCCAAGGCCAATAATTCCTGATTTGGTTCTATAGTCTCCTCACCACTTTGAACTTCCAATGCCTTTCCTATAGAAATTGCTTCCAAATATCCGACCAAAGCCAAGGCCAAGGCTATGGGCCACAACTTTTCCAAACTGTCCCATTGCAGGTTTGGCATTACAAAATTGGGCAATCCACTGGGAACGGCACCTACCAATGCCACTCCATAATCACCAAGTTTAAGCGCATAGGCGGCCATCATAGCCAATACTACAACAATCAAAATCCCTGGAATACGACGGTTCCATTTTTTAAATACCAAAATCAATAAAACACCTGCTGCACCTATACCTAAGGAATATGGGTTTATATCAAATAGATAGCTATATGCATCCATTAAAAGTATATGAAACTTACTACTATTACTAGAGGAACCAGTTCCCAAAAGATGTTTTAACTGGCTTAACATAATTATGATAGCAGCTCCGGATGTGAATCCGCTTATCACAGGTTTGGAAAGGAAATTTACCAGAAAACCCATGCGTAATAAACCTAAAACCAACTGTAGGGCCCCAACAAGAAAAGCCAAGACCGCCACCATAGCGATGTATTGCTCTGGGCCAGCTATGGAAAGTGTACCCAAACCAGCTGCCACAAGTAAGGAATCCATTGCTACAGGACCTACTCCTATTTTTCTTGAGGTACCGAGAAACACATAGGTGAGTACCGGCAAAAACGCAGCATACAGACCGTAAACTGGAGGAAGACCTGCAATCATGGCATAAGCCATGGCCTGTGGTACCAAAACAATACCTACAGTAACACCAGCTACCAGGTCTTTTGCAAAATAGCTCTTTTTATAAGTGGTGACCCACTGTAAAAATGGAAAAAATCGGTTCACGATACAAAGTTACATAATAATGGCCGTTCCCCTGCTTGTGGTTTTGGAAAGGTGCGTATGCATGCTAATTTTAGTTAATCATTGAGCTTCCCTAAAAAAACATTTACTTTGGGGTGTATAGGATTTCCAGAAGCCCTTCGCAGCACTACAACCTGACCAGCATGCCAAACGGCATCTTCTATTGGTCCGTTTATCTGGTTCCAAAATGGAAATTCTGAACCGCCGTTTTCCCGAATAAAAACAATGGAATGTTTTGATATATCATCGGAATTCAAAAACAACGTACTGGCCAACCTAAAATTTTCCAAGGTCACATTGCGCTTTTCGGTATCGTTCATTATTGGCTGTTCCTTGGTGAAATCTGTAGGCTCTCGTTTGGCGGAATTCAAAATGGTTCTGGATAGACCATAAATATGACCTAGCGTTTGCTCCAAAGTTCTAGCGTCCGCACTTGGTTTGTAGCTTAAATCAGTCTCCGTTAAACCTTCCGTGGCCCAGTAATAGCGAAAACCCAAACCATCTATCATTCTAGAAACGATAGCTCCTGGTGTGTAGTCAAGTGGTGTAGTTGGAATCTCGGCATAGTAAGAACTATCTTCATTCGTTTTTTGAGCAAAACTGTTTAGCCAGAATAGCATGACTAAAAAAAATACGATACTTTTCATAAATCTGTTATTTAGTTTTACAGGGTTTTAAAAACACAGTATACTCTTTCGAATTACCATCCAATGTAGTAAATCCTTTATGTAGGTTTTCTTGTGCCACGGCATAAGGATAAAAGGTTATCGGCTCTATACAGACCATATTGGACACTTCTGTCCACAGCATAAAACTGCTAAAACCCTTTGTAGTAATTTCTAAAGCCTGTTTATCTGAAAGGACCATTTTTCTGCAATTTGGCACGTGGAGCGCCCTGCTTCCAACAGCCAACACCTCAGCGATAGAAATAGATTTAGCATCGGTGTTTATAGTTGCGTTAGCTGTATGTAAACTAAAAGCCGGATGGTAGCCTAGCATATAAGGCATACCGATTTTTCCTGCTATGCCAAAAATTATCTCTAAGCCATTATCTATAAGCTGGAACGTTTTGGTGAATTCGAAATCATACCGCCATGACAAGGTTTCCTCTGAAGATTTTTGAGGGAATTTTGAGTTATGTACCGCTGAATTCGCTTTATACCGTTTTGTAAAAACTACTTTTGTTTCTGTTTGCTGCGTTACCTCGTACTGCATTTCGCGTAGTAGTCCATGTTGGTCCTGTATCGCTTCGCCCATTGGTGTAAGTACCCTAAAATTTGCTTTATCGGTAGGGCCTATAATGGGGAACATTTCCGTATCCGAGCTACCCCATCCTGGACTTCCTTTTTGATGCATAAACTCATACGCAGATACCCTATAGCCAACCAATTCTCCTGCATCGATTCTTACGGTTTGGTTTCCTAGACTGAGCACAGTATTTTTCTCCATAAAAGCTTAATTATTTGAACACTATTAAATAGATGTACCTATGCACAGCTAAGCAGAAATCCTCTTACTTTCCCTAGTCCTAAGGGGAAAGAGAACGGAAATAGGCTGCCTTTGATAATGAATAAATAGGTGTAAATAGGTGTAAATAGATTGAAAACTTCTTCCTGTAATTTTAGAAAAACGCTTATAGTCCCTCTATTTCAGTATCCATCCATAGCAACCTATTTTCTATCCAATCGGTCAAATACTCTAACTCTTGCTCGGAGGTATTCCCAATAAAATTATTGGGCCAAATATACGTTCCTAACACAGGCCATCTTAAAAAGTTGTTTTTTGTCGCACCTGAAACACTCAACAAGGCTGTATAGGAATCGATTTTTGACAAAATAGCCCCATTTGACAAGCTACTACCGCGTAGTTCGTTCCATCTAGATTGCAACTTGGCCACATAGGCGGGGTCTTGCAAAAGACGTTCCCACCAAAAAGGCACCAGTAAAAAATCCTGCGGACAACGCTGATTAAATTGATAAGCCCATACGTTGGTGCTTCCGCCATCACAATAATCGGCATTACCAAAGGCAAGATTAAAATCCCAAATGGGTCCCATTTTTAGCTTTTCATTTTTATCCTTATGCATAAATGTACTTATACGATAGCCGTCCACGTTATTGGAAAGCTCGTTCAGAATAAAAAAATCGATAAAACTATCCACGTCTATGAAAGCCTCGTAACCGGTTTCTGTGTTCGTAAAGGCATCAGAAGACAAAGCCATCTCAAACTGACCTACATAATCGGAGATATACGCTTTCTGTTCCATGGTAATATCCTCTGCATCCGGTTCCTCGAATAAGAAATTGATTTCTTGCCCTAAATTAGCATTAGGCGGGGCAACGGTCGATACAAAAGAATTTTGATCATTATAGCCCTCTCCTAAGTTGGTGCCAGCAGTCTTGTCTATCTTTAAAATATAACCACCCGTTACATCTTCTCCTGAGTTTTCGTCTTCTTTCAGGTTATTAATATCGATGCGACCAGAATCTCTTTTTAGTTTCTCCATGAATACATACACTCCTTGATACGAGTCATTTATGGTGACCTCTACAAATTTTGTCCTACTCGCATATTGGTCCATATCTCTGGATAAATCATAAATCAACATATTCCTCATTAGGGATTTATCGCTGTACGGCGCGTATAAAATCCAATCTTCCTCTTCCGGAAATCCAAGTACGGAGACATCTAAATCCTCATTGGCGGCATCCCTTGTTTCAAACCCAAAAGATTTTTTAGGAAATAGTTGAGAGGAAGCCCCTCTAATCTCAATGCCTATTCTTCCCTTATAAGACACTGCATCTCCTTCTGTAATTGTGAACGTAGCATCTATCTTTGGCTCATCTACAATTTGGTTTCCATTAGTGGAAATAGCGACCAAGGGCAATCTGTCTTCCGGTGGAATTACCAATTCCTCTTGCTCTTCCTCTTGTTGAATGGGTGGTGTATCGTTGGAACTACAGTTAAAAAGAAATAGCGATACCAATAGTATAGCCAAGTGATTTGATACTAAAGGATAGTGGAAAGATTGGATTTTCAACGATCTAATTTTTTACTAAGATACCAAAAGTAACGTATACTGTGTATTGATCAACTTAATACAAATAGTGATAAAGAACACATTTAGAAACCTTAACTAAAAAGACTAAATCTAATCTTTTAATACCAACACCTACTTCACTCAAAACCACTTTTCACCTTTTACTTTAATCGCATCAAAATACATAACCTACAAACTAAAATCTACTGATTTATTAACCTATAAATAAGCAATGCGGTT
>JBLICT010000087.1:0-11764 GCA_047632415.1 Maribacter sp. | reverse complement strand
GTCAAGCCACATGCCGTAATCGGTACGGGAGGGTTTGCCAGTGGGCCGCTTTTGAGGATGGCATCGGGTAAGGGGATACCTTGTGTGTTACAGGAGCAGAATTCCTATGCGGGTATTACCAATAAAATACTTAAGAACAGGGTGCAGACAATCTGTGTGGCCTATGATGGTATGGAACGCTTTTTTCCAGCTGATAAAATAGTTAAAACAGGAAATCCCGTTCGTGCCGATTTAGTAAATCTAGCGGTGAATAGGAATGATGCTTTGGATTTTTTTGAGCTCAATCCAACTAAAAAGACGGTACTGGTCTTGGGTGGGAGTCTTGGTGCAAGACGTATCAATTCTCTTATATCTGAAAAGTTAGCTTTTTTTCAGAATCTAGGTGTACAGGTGTTATGGCAATGTGGAAAAGGCTATATAGAAGAGTTTAAAAGCCATACGAACGAAACGGTAAAAGTACATGCCTATTTGAATGATATGGATAAGGCTTATGTTGCTGCAGATGTAATTATCTCTAGGGCGGGTGCTGGTTCGGTGTCTGAATTGTGTATAGTAGGAAAACCTACCTTTTTTATTCCATCGCCTAATGTAGCGGAAGATCATCAGACCAAAAATGCCCAATCTCTTGATAATAAGTCTGCTGCCATATTGATACGGGAAATCGATTTGGAAAGCGAGTTTGAGAAACGTTTTAATTTGGTATTCACTAATGAGCAAAAACAAAAAGCGTTATCACATAACATAAAAGCTTTGGCGCTGCCAAATGCCACAAGTGCTATTTGTGATGAAGTAGAAAAACTTTTAGAAGTTAAAGTCGTATAAATGATAAAAAAGTAAAGTGAACAGGGAGAGAACAAATGATAGATTGCGCTACACAAATTAAAGTAGAGAAATAGTTTTTAGTTAGAAAAGTAGAAAGTAAAATTTTTTTAGAACAGGAATTTTGGACTTGAAAAACATACATAGCGTTTATTTTATTGGTATAGGAGGCATAGGTATGTCTGCTTTAGCGCGTTATTTCAGGTTTATTAACCTACAGGTTGCAGGATACGACAAAACAGAAACCCCATTGACTAGGGAGTTGGTCCAAACGGGAATTTCTATTCATTACAAGGATAGCGTGCAATTGATTCCAAAATCATTTCAGAATCCGAATAGCACCTTAATTGTATATACGCCTGCCGTGTCTTCATCGCATAGCGAATACCAATATTTTCAGAACAATGGTTTTGTGATAAAAAAGCGTTCTGAAGTACTGGGTCTTATCACTAAAGATTCATTCTGTTTTGCGGTTGCAGGAACGCATGGCAAAACAACGACATCTTGTATACTGGCACATTTACTAAAAGAAACCGGTACGCCGCTTACAGCATTTTTAGGGGGTATCTCCGAAGATTTTCAGAGTAATTTTCTTTTGGAGGGAACTGAGTATTCGGTGGTGGAGGCAGATGAGTTTGATCGTTCTTTTTTGCGCCTTACACCTAATGTTGCCTGTATAACCTCTATGGATGCGGACCATTTAGATAT
The DNA here is from genome assembly GCA_047632415.1 of Maribacter sp. Lineage (GTDB taxonomy): Bacteria > Bacteroidota > Bacteroidia > Flavobacteriales > Flavobacteriaceae > Maribacter. The sequence goes on along the minus strand of JBLICT010000087.1, from coordinate 10,237 downwards.
CTATGGTGATGCGGAAGCATTAACTACTTCCTTTATCGACTTTACAAAACGTATAAAGCCCGGAGGAACCCTTTTTGTTCGTCAAGGTCTTCCATTAGAAGGTGTTACATATGGTATAGATGACGATTCTGATTATTGCATTCGAAACATAACAATAGAACAAGGTACTTATATATTTGATTTGACAGCCCCTAATATAGCTTTGAAAGGGGTCAGGTTCACTAAACCGGGTAGGCATAATTTACTTAACGGTTTGGTTGCTTTTGCTATGGCGATTAAAGCCGGGTCGCCACCGGAACGCTTGGCACTTGCATTGGGTACATTTAAGGGTGTGCAGCGCAGATTTTCATATAAGATACATACCCAAGCGTTTGTCTTTATTGATGATTATGCACATCACCCCACAGAAATTGATGCTGTGTTTGATGCGATTGAAGAAATGCACCCTAATAAAAAGGTATTGGCCGTTTTTCAACCACATCTTTTTTCTAGAACTAGGGATTTTGGTGATGAATTTGCGAAAAGCCTTTCCAGATTCGATTCGGTTCTATTATTGGAAATCTATCCAGCAAGGGAAATCCCCATAATAGGAATAGACTCTGATTGGTTGTTGGGAAAAATGACGAATAATAATAAAAAGGTAGTGAAAAAAGAGGCTGTTATAGTCGAGATAAAGGCTCAAAACCCTGAGGTAATGGTAACTATGGGAGCCGGGGACATTGGTCTGGAAATAGAAAAAATTAAAAATGAACTGGCATATGCAAACGAACTGGAATAATATAAAGTTAATTGCCCTGATTCTGGCAATTATGGGGTTATACGCGTTTTCTAATCAACGAAACAGTAAGAAAAATATCATTAAAATGAAGGTAGAGTTCAGTGGAGACGAGAATCTCTACCTCACGGAAGGAACGGTTAATAAATTGTTAATACAAAATTATGGTGGACTGGAAAATGTCCCTAAAGAAAAGATAGCTTTGAATACAGTAGAAAAGGCTATCGAAGCCAATGAAATGGTGAAAAGTGCCCAAGTGTATCTTACTATAGATGGTAAACTTACGTCTAGAATTATTCAACGTAAACCAATCGGTCGCATAGATGGAAATTCGAAATTCTATTTGGATGACGAAGGAAAGCGTATGCCGTTTTCGGCTAATCATTCCGCTAGGGTGCCAATAATCACGGGTGATGTAACGGGTGAAAGCTTAGAGGATGTGTATGTTATTTTAGAATTTATCAATGGGGATGGCTTTTTGCGTAAAAACGTAATTGGTATTCATATTGAGGAAAAGGACAATTACAAATTGAAATTTAGATTAAACCAATTTGTAGTGAATTTGGGAAATATAGATAACCTAGAGGAAAAGTTCAGCAATTTCAAAGCGTTTTACGCTAAAGCTAACAAGGATAAAACCTTGGAAGATTTTGCCGTAGTAAGTTTGGAATTCAACAATCAGGTAGTGTGCACTAAAATTTAAAAGGGAATGGAACAAGTTAATTATTCAGTCGGTCTAGACATCGGAACAACGAAGATCGTTGCCATCATTGGTAAGGAAAACGAATATGGAAAGATTGAGATTTTGGGCATTGGAAAATCCAAAAGTTTGGGCGTTCACCGTGGTGTAGTAAACAATATCACACAGACCATAAAATCCATACAACAGGCTGTTGAAGAGGCCGAAAGTACATCTGGCCTAAAAATCGGTAATGTAGTAGTGGGAATCGCAGGGCAGCACATCCGAAGTTTACAGCACAGCGATTATATTACCAGAGCTGATTCTGAGGAGGTTATTGGAGATATTGATTTAGATAAGCTCGTAAATCAAGTGCATAAGTTGATTATGCTACCGGGAGAGGAAATTATACATGTGCTTCCACAAGAATATAAGGTTGATGGCCAAGCAGAAATCAAGCAGCCTATCGGTATGTACGGTGGGCGTTTAGAGGCCAATTTTCATGTTGTTGTAGGTCAGGTAACCTCCATAAAAAATGTGGGTAGGTGTATTAAAAGTGCAGGCCTTGGACTAGGGAATATTACGTTGGAACCTTTGGCATCGTCCGATGCTGTTTTAAGTCAGGAAGAAAAAGAAGCAGGGGTTGCACTTATCGATATAGGAGGAGGTACTACCGATCTAGCCATTTTTAAAGATGGTATTATACGACACACCGCAGTCATCCCTTTTGGTGGTGGTATAATCACCGAAGATATCAAGGAAGGCTGTTCTATCATAGAGAAGCAGGCTGAGTTATTAAAGATGAAGTTTGGTTCTGCATGGCCAGGGGAAAACAAAGAGAATGAGATTGTTTCCATACAGGGTCTAAGAGGAAGGGAACCCAAGGAGATTTCTTTAAAAAACCTCTCAAAAATTATACATGCCAGGGTTGTAGAAATTATTGAGCAGGTATACGTAGAAATCAAGAATTACGGACATGACGAACAAAAGAAAAAACTAATTGCAGGGATTGTTCTTACCGGTGGTGGAAGCCAGTTAAAGCACCTTAAACAATTGGTAGAGTACATCACAGGAATGGATACCAGAATAGGATATCCAAATGAGCATTTGGCAGGTGATTCCGATGCCGAGATAGCAAGTCCTTTATATGCCACGGCGGTAGGACTGTTAATGAATGCGGTAAAGAACCAAGCCAAGATGCAGGCCCAAGTTAGTTCAGCGCCAGAAACGGATACAGTAACCGAAGAAGAAGATCGGATGGAGGAGCTTCACGTCAATGAAGAAAGAAGAAAGGAACGTAAATCAGTGTTTGATAAATGGTCCGAAAAGTTAAAGGAATTTTTAGACAACGCAGAGTAGAACAACCATAGCATAAAGCATACAATAACCAGTAATAAAAACAATATGAGCAACAGCAGCGAATTTGACAATATCTCTTTTGATCTTCCAAAGAATCAAAGCAATGTAATCAAGGTCATTGGCGTAGGAGGAGGAGGTAGTAATGCTATTAACCACATGTTCCAGGCCGGAATTAACGGAGTAGATTTCGTTATTTGTAATACAGATTCACAGGCTTTGGACAACAGTCCCGTTCCGTATAAGATTCAATTGGGGGTTTCGTTAACAGAAGGATTGGGCGCTGGTGCCAACCCTGAAGTTGGGGAACAAGCTGCTATGGAGAGCATGGAGGACATCAAACAGATGTTGGACAATACAACCAAGATGATATTCATTACTGCGGGTATGGGTGGGGGAACAGGAACTGGTGCTGCTCCCGTTATCGCAAAATTTGCAAAAGAAATGGATGTGCTCACGGTGGGTATCGTAACCATGCCCTTCAATTTTGAAGGGAAAATGCGTTGCGATCAAGCTCAAAAAGGTATAGAGAAGCTTAGAAATAACGTAGATTCCTTAATCGTAATCAACAATAACAAGTTAAGAGAGGTATATGGTAACCTTGGTTTTAAGGCTGGGTTCTCAAAAGCAGATGAAGTGTTGGCTACTGCGGCAAGAGGTATTGCCGAGGTAATAACACACCACTACACACAGAATATAGATTTACGCGATGCTAAAACCGTACTTTCCAATAGCGGTACGGCCATCATGGGATCCGCAATTGCTTCGGGTTCCGCTAGGGCAAATGAGGCCATTATGAAGGCCTTGGATTCACCTTTGTTAAACGATAATAAAATCCAGGGGGCTAAAAACGTATTGTTGCTGATTGTTTCAGGTGCTCAGGAAATTACTATTGATGAAATTGGCGAAATCAATGACCATATTCAAATTGAAGCAGGGCATGGTGCGAACATTATTATGGGTGTTGGTGAGGACGACGGATTAGGGGAAGCCATCGCTGTAACAGTCATCGCTACGGGATTTAACATAGAACAACAGGACGACATTGTAAACACCGAGTCAAAAAAAATAATCCATAATTTGGAGGAGGGACAAAAAGCGGAAATGCAGCTTATGTCATCCGATAAAAAGGTACATGTGCTTGAAGAGGACAAAGTGGAGGAAACACCACAAACCCGTTATGAATTGGTTGACCATGGAGATTTCGATTTAATACCTACTACAAATTATATCAAAAATTTTAATGTTTTTTATGAAGAGGTAGTAGCTAAAAATGTTTCGGAGGAAGATTTTGTAATCATAGAATCTTCGGATGCGCTGCGTGAGATAGAGGTAGTTCAGGCAGAAGAGTTAAAAGTAGAAGATAAAGAGGACCAATTTGCAATAGGCTTTGAGTTGCCTTTGGTCATCGATGAAGAGGAAAAGAAAAATGTTATTATGTTCGACCTTAATGATGAGGTTAAGGATATGGACGTAAATGATAGCGTTGAAATTATTCCGGTCTTGGAGTATAATAATAAGGGCGAAACAAGATACAGTCTAGATGACTATATGCAACTGGAAAACAAACTTACGGGAGCAAAATCAAAAGCGGAGGAATTTGAACCTAAGATAGTTGAGGATGAGTTGGTTTTTGAAAGAAAAACGCTTGCTCTTAAAGCTCCTATAGCGCGGCCAGATGAGCAAATGGACCCAATGGAAACACCCATAGAGGAACTGTTAAGGGAAAGAGCTGATGAAAGAAGGAGAAAATTGAAAGATTTTAATTATAAATTTAAAAATAGCGTTAACAACATAGACGAGTTTGAAAAGCAACCTGCATATAAAAGGCAAGGGGTCGATTTAAACGAAAATGCTAGAGAGCAAAAGATTTCCAGAACTAGTTTAAGTGATGATAGTAATAATGATATTCAGTTGCGATCAAATAACTCTTTCTTGCATGATAATGTAGACTAGACGGCCTCATACATCATAACTTTTAAACCCGGAAACAGCTCTTGTTTTCGGGTTTATTTTTTATCTTCGTAGCTGCTAAAATAGGCTAATATGGGATTGCAACAACAGGTAATGGAACAATTGAAAACAGCGATGAAGGCTAAGGATACTGTGGCTTTAGAATCCTTGCGAGCTATTAAATCTGCACTTTTGTTGGCTCAGACTAGTGGGGATGGAGCACTTTCGGAAGATGATGAAGTAAAACTAGTCCAAAAGCTGGTAAAACAGCGTAGGGATAGTGCGACCATATTTAGTGAGCAAGGTAGAGAAGACTTGGCGGAACCTGAATTGGCACAAATTACCGTACTAGAGCAGTTTTTGCCAGAGCAGTTGACTGAAGAAGAAATAGAGAAAGTAGTCATCCTGAGCATTGCTGCTACCGGAGCATCCGGTATGAAGGATATGGGTAAGGTCATGGGCATGGTGTCAAAGGAATTGGCAGGTCAAGCCGATGGAAAAACTATTTCTAATATTGTCAAAAATAAATTGTCGTAAAGCAATACTATCGCCAGAAGAAATTCTATTTTTGAATATTAAATGAACGGCCGCGTGGCGCAACTGAATAGCGCATCAGATTTCGGCTCTGAGGGTTGGGGGTTTGAATCCCTTCGCGGTCACTATATAAATTACCTAATCAATTTATTTACAATTGATTAGGTTTTTTTATATCTAAATAGGAATTGAATAGGTACAATAATGCTTAAGTTCCCCTCTTTTTTTATATCACTCTTAAGGATTAAAGATTATAGCTATTTTCTTGAATATTAACTATATGGGTAGTTCACACTAGAAGGGGAGGTGAGATACCCCGATTGTTATTAGGTTTGTTGGTTTTTTTTAATTTGATACAAAGGACCTCAACTTATATTAGAAAAATCCTTCAAAAATTACGAATTACATTATTCCCCTTCTTGGGTTTTGGGATATTCCCAATAAGCATTGAGAAATATGCCTTGAAGAGGAAAAGCGACCTTTTCTTTGTTTTAAAAGAAAAGGTCGCTCATTTTAAATTGGAAAGGGCTGCTTTGCTTTACGTATTCTCTTTAATCATAGAGGACTTAAAAGTGCCTGTAGTATTTCTTAAATACCTTTTATCGGGATTATTGGACTTTATTCTCCGAATCAGTGAAATTGTGTGGTTGCAATTTACCGAAACAAATGGTCACTTACCCAACGCGGGTACAAATTACCCTATGTTTCATGCTGTTTAACAAATTTTTCATATTAGCCAATAAGGTGTTGATAACTTTGTAGGTAATTAAAAAAACCTATTTATGAAAACAATATTACTTTTAAAGGAAATCTATACCGATGGTTTTCAAAACCTCGGAAATTACATAGCCAAACGATCATTCAAATTGTTCGCTTGGTTCAGTTTCGTTATGTTTGCTGTGGTTCTCTACGCTTTTATCTATAGAGTGTCTACGGGCTTTGCATTTGACTAAACAAAAGTAATTATAAACATAGATTTCAATTTATGATCATTGCTTTTTGTGGCTACTTATTTTTAATCTTATTTTAATTGGATTAAAAAAGACTGCTAATAATTGAGTCTTTGAATTTGTCGCTTTTCCTTGAGAATCAGAATTTAAAAAATAGTCCATTAAGAAAGCCATCAGAAATTGATGGCTTTTTAATGCAGGATATTTGTTATCAAAAATGGTTTTTAGCTCAACACCTGCTCATTTTCTTTAAGCTCCTTTACCAAGTCAAGGGCATCTGGTACCACATCGCTACACAACACAATTAAGGTTCCGTCAATGGCGTTATCCACGGCATAATGTATGGCCTCTTTTTCAGATGGTATTACTGTGATTTTCTTATCTGGAAAATCTTTGAGAATTCCGTCTTTAACCATTTTGATTAGTTCTTGTTCCGTTTTGCCGCGTAAGTGTTTGTCTTGGCGAATAATGATTTCATCGAACATTTGCCCGGCAATCCTTCCAATTTCCTTGTTATCTTCCTCACGCCTATCTCCTATTCCTGCTATGATGCCTACTTTTATAGTAGCATCTAGTTGGTCTGTAAATTTTTTCAAGGCTTGCATTCCCGCAGCATTATGAGCGTAATCCAATAGCATTTGAAATTTGTTGAATTTGAAAAGATTAAGTCTTCCTGGAGTCTGTGATTCTGAGGGTATAAAAGTTTCTAAAGCAGCTTTGGTATCTTCTATGCTAATACCACGTACGTTCGCTGCAATTACTGCTGGAAGAACATTTTGTATCATAAATGTTGCCTTGCCACCATAGGTTAAGGGTATGTCCTCGGCCTTCATGATACGCATTTTCCACGTACCTTTGCAAAGGGTTACATAGCCGTTTTCATATACTGCCGTAATTCCACCTTTTCGTTGTAAGGCTTTTATTCTTGGGTTTTCCTCATTCATGGAAAACAATGCTAAATTGGATTGTATACCTTTTCTCATACCGTATACCAAATCATCGTCAGCATTTAATATGGCATATCCGTCTGGCGCAACTGTTTCCGGCACCACCCCTTTAACCCGTGCCAACTGTTCTATGGTATGGATTCCTTTGAGACCTAAATGATCTGCGGAAACATTGGTTACGATACCCACATCACAACTTGGAAAGGCTAGTCCGGCCCTTAGTATTCCCCCACGTGCACATTCTAAAACCGCAAAATTTACGGTGGGGTCCTTTAATACAAATTCTGCGCTTTGTGGCCCGGTACAATCCCCTTTCATGAGTAATCTATTCTGTATGTATACACCATCACTGGTGGTATAGCCTACCCGAAACCCTCTCATTTTAGCAATATGAGCGATGAGTCTGCTTGTTGTGGTTTTTCCATTAGTACCGGTGATGGCTATTATTGGAATTCTACCTGTATCTCCGCTATTCGGAAATAGCTTGTCTACAACTGGCGCTGCTACGTTTCTAGGCAACCCAGTAGTCGGGGCTAGGTGCATGCGGAATCCAGGTCCAGCATTTACTTCAAGTACTGCTCCTCCAGTTTCCGATAAAGGCTTACTGATAGCACTCGCCATAATATCAATACCACAAATATCTAAATCTATAATCTTAGAAATACGTTCGGCCATAGATACATTGGCCGGATGAACCCGGTCTGTCACATCTTCAGCTGTTCCTCCAGTACTCAGATTAGCAGTATCTTTTAAAATTAACCGTTTCCCGTCTGGTAAAACCGAATCTACAGTGTAGCCTGCATCGGCTATTATGGTTTGGGTAAGACTATTAATGGTAATAGCGGTTAATTCTTTTTCATGACCGTAACCACGCCTAGGGTCTTTGTTTACTTCTGCTACTAACTCTTCAATGGTGTTTTTGCCGTTTCCGATTACATGGGCTGGGGTGCGTTTAGCGGCTGCAACAAGAACATGATTAATGACCAGCAGTCTAAAATCTTCCCCAGTAATGTATTTTTCAACAATAACTCTTCTAGAGACTTCCTTGGCTTCGTGGTAGCCTTCCAAAGCATGCTCATAGGTATTTATATCTACAGTTATTCCCCTACCATGGTTACCATCTATTGGTTTAATAACTAAAGGGTAGCCAACATAATCACATGCCTCTTTTAAACTACTTTCCTTAGAAATAATCTCTCCTTTTGGAACCTCAACCTCCGCTTGTTCCAAAAGGTGCTTTGTGTCTTCTTTATCGCAGGCAAGTTCTACCCCAATGCTGCTTGTTTCACTCGTAACGGTGGCTTGAATTCTCTTTTGATTGGCTCCATAACCTAATTGGCACAGCGAGTATTTGTTCAATCTTATCCATGGGATACCTCTGCTTTCTGCTTCCTCGATTATAGAACCTGTACTTGGGCCTAAGCGATCCGCTTCGCGCAGTTCGCGCATCTTTTGTAAATCTTCATCTAAATTATAATCTTTAGCAGCTATCAATGCTTCACAAATATCTACTGCTGCTTTGGCTGTAAAACGACCTACACTTTCTTCCAAATAGGAAAAAACAACATTGTATACGCCGTGTTCTCCATAGTCGCGCGTGCGGCCAAAACCGGTATCCATGCCTGCCATGGTCTGTATTTCCAATGCTATATGTTCCACTACATGGCCCATCCAAGTGCCTTCATCTACTCGCATAAAAAAACCACCCTCACAACCTTCCGAACAACGGTGAGTGTACATGCTAGGGAAAAGTGCTTTAAGTCGGTCAGAAAATCCTGGGATCTTATTGGATGGAAGGTCTTCCATAGCTTCTAAGTCCAAGACCATTACGATAAGTTTGTGGCGGCGTACGGACCAGTAATTGGGTCCCTTCATAGCATTGATTGTTCTTATTTTCATCTAATAGTTGATTCTAGTTGGTATTGCGAAAACTAAAAGATATGATTTTATATTCAATTGATAGATGTATTTTTGTGGCTTAAAAGAAATATAATGGACATTCGGGGAGTTTTGATACCGATAGGAGGTAATGAGGATAAGGGAGTAGATACACCCGAACATAGTACTTTAGAATTTATTGGAGATGGCATTTTAGCTCGGGTGGTTCATGAAAGTGGTGGTAAAGATGCCATGATTGTGGTCGTACCAACTGCCTCTAGTATCCCCGATGAGGTTTGGGAGAACTATTTGGATGCTTTTGGTAAATTAGGCTGTACCAATGTGCATTTAATGGACGTTAGAAAACGTGAGGATTCTGAGTTGGAACAAAATATTAAGCTAGCAGAACAAGCGGATTGTTTTATGTTTTCTGGAGGTGATCAGTCTCAAATTACTCGTAAGATTGGGAATACTAGCATTCATACGATTCTTGCAGATAGATATAAAAAAGATTCTTTGGTCATTGCAGGTACCAGTGCTGGTGCCATGTGTATGTCAAAAGAGATGATTACCGGTGGAAGCAGTAAGGAGGCTTTTATAAAAGGGGCCGTTGGCATGGCAGAAGGAATGGACTTTATTCCTAACCTAATCATAGATTCCCATTTCATAAGACGAGGTCGCTTTGGACGATTATCGGAAGCAGTTGCCAAATTCCCGAATTTATTAGGCGTTGGACTTGCAGAGGATACGGGTCTGGTGATTAAAAAATGTAATACTTTTGAAGTCATAGGGTCCGGAATGGTGATTCTATTTGACCCGAGTAAATTGAAGCATAACAATCAAAAAATATTAGAGGAGGGAGAGCCCATGTCATTATCCAATCTTAGGACACATATCCTAGCAAATGGTGACCGATTTAACATTAAGAGCCGTAAACTTAAAGTATTACCCTTGGATGCTCCTTTGGTCTAATCTTTATAAATAGCCGTTGCTTCTTGCCCAGAAGATGTTTTGAAACCTCTATACATTCCCTCGGTATTAAAAGGCATGGCTATAGTTCCGTTGGCATCAACAGCTATTAATCCTCCATCTCCGCCCAAGCGAAACATTCTTCTTAAAATGACTTCATCTGCGGCTTCTTGGAGTGTGAAATTTTTATATTCCA
>JBLICT010000086.1:0-11890 GCA_047632415.1 Maribacter sp. | reverse complement strand
TGATGTGCTTTGATATTTCCATTTTTCACGCACCACCAAGCTGAAAAAGTAGTAAAAAGGACCAAAAAAGCTAAAATGAAGAGTGAAACTCTACACGGCAAGCAAGAACTTATTAGTGATAGCCTTATCGCCGATAAACCTGCGATAAATGCTCCAATGATGTAAATTTTCCCTGTCAGTTTGTGAAAGTTTAAATATTTGTTTCTAATCCATTTAGAGAATTGTATTGGTCCAGTCAGTAAAGCTAATGTTCCGCCTATTAAGTGAGAACTTATCCAAATCGGATTGTTAGTGTAACTATCACTTCGATATCCAGTAAAATAAACACCTACATTTTCTATAAAAAAATAGATTGATAAGCCTATAATTATTGTCCAAGAAATGAAGAATAGTAATCGTTCAATTATTTTCATTTGGTTCTAAATCTTTTTTTTGCTTGTCGCTAACAATGGCTGTATGGTCAGTGTCTTTGGTGGCGTGTTGGCTGTTGCGGCCATTGATTATACAGCGTGTTGGCATTAGCTTATTTTTCATCCACTACATCATATATCCCTTCTGAATTTGTCTTATCGGTTGCCATTATTTCTTCAACATATTCTTGGAATTCCTTTAGAAAAATCGCTTTACGTGACTGCCAAAAAATTTGAAATCCCGGGTTGTTTTTTACTCCGTTAATAATTTCAAGTAACGATTCTTGTACTCTTTTGTCAAGCGTGCCTTCTTTAACGAGATAATAGCTATTCTGCCACGTTAACAATATGCCGTGCAAATTCATAATAGCTTGGAATCGTTCTACTGGTGTTATTGAATCAGGATTGGTCATAAAGTTCCAAAAGACATAACTTCCTTGTTCACTATTCCCTAAATTGCTGTACCAAGAAGTAAGTTCTGATACGGTTGTTACAGCAGTCGATGAACGCGTAGCCTTGGCACTTTCTTTTAACTGTAACCCAACAAAAATAAGGGAAACAATAATTACGATCCCTCCAATTATTTCAATAATTAGTGCAACTTGTTCAAGATTAAATTCCATGTTATTCTCTTTCTAAATGTCACGTCCTAAAATACGGCTACAGATTAATACTTGTTTTCAAGCGGCATATTGATGCACGTAATTAGGTGTTTTATAGTCTAAAGATAAATGTAATCGTTTATTGTTGTACAACTTGATTGCATTTTTGATTGCATTTTTGGTTGCTTTCTTGGCTTGCACCACGCTAGTAAAGGTGAGGTCGAGATAAAATTCATCTTTCAAGATACCGTTTACACATTAAGCCATCGCATTTTCGTAGCGGGGGTTTTCTTCGGTCATACTGATTCCAATCTTTTTCCTCTTAAGGATTTGCGTGTACGCATTACGGTATGCCTCTGTCGGACCCGAGGCTTTATCCGAACTGGCGAAGCAATGATGTAGCTGTTTAATATCCTTAGCTTGATACATGGCTTTAGTAAGCGCGCTCAGGCATCCATTAAGTTCTAGGCTATCACTAAGGTCATAGCCTACGATTTCACGAGAGTACATGTCTGTAATCAGGGCTAGATAACAAAAGCCTTTTACAGTTCTGATATAGGTAATATCAGACACCCAGACTTGATTAGGTCTGGTCACTTCCAAGTCTTTTATAATGTTGTTGTACTTATAAAAGTGATGGTATGAGTTAGTGGTCCTGCTACTGTATTTCTTTCTAAGTGTTAGCATCTGGTGTTTTCTAAGGACATTGAACAACGGATCTCTACCGACTTTAAGATTGGCTTTAGTAAACTCGTTATCTAGTGATACTTTGAATTTACGTACGCCTTCTCTAGGAAGGAATCTGCGTCTTTTGTGCACGATTTCAATAATTTAGTGTTCAAGTTTCAAACGCTTGTCAGCTCTATCTTTAAACTTATAGTAAGCATCATGTTTAAGCCCAAAACAAGTTGTTATAGTTGTTAAAGAAGCAAATCCCTTAGAGTTCTCTTTGGCTTTGATTAAGGCTTTATACTTAGCTTTTTTTTAGCTCGATAACAGGTTTATAACCTAGGTCTTCCGCAGCGACTTCCAGGTATGAATCTAGTACTAAAGCATCCAGATCTTTTTTTAAGAGTAGTTTTTTAAGCTGTTCAATCTTTATGTAGTGCTTTGATCCGTGTAATTTCGTCTTTTGTTTCCACTTTGATTCTGGTGTTCATTACGTCTTTACGGTTGTACTTTCTAATCCATTCATAAATGGTGGTAGGGGCAATGCCATAAAGTTTACCGAGTTGGCTTTTGTTTAGTTTTGCGGTTGTAAGTTCGTCTAAAATTTTCAGTTTAAAAGATTCTGAATACCGTCTAATTACTTTGTCATTTTTGCACATAATGTTTAAAATTATGTAGCCTTTATTCAAACGAGTCTTAATGGCGCGCAACAAATTCTGATAAGACTAGTAGCGTATAAATTATTATCAGTCAAGCACGAGCCCAATTTTTACTAGCAGCTTTTTTATCAATAAACCAATTTAAAATTTTGGCAAGCTCACGAATACGCCTTAACTGAGGCTTAAGCACCTTTAGAATTCACAAAATACAAATTCAATTTTCCATGATTTTTTATTTCATATTCACCGCGGTGTTCACATTCAAAATCCGATTTTATCAAGTTATAAGTCTGTTCACTAACATTAATACGCCCAGCTTCAGACATGGATTCCATTCGTGACGCTACATTGACAGTATCACCCCAAATATCGTAAGAGTACTTTTTACTACCTACAACCCCAGCCACTACAGGTCCTGAGCTAATTCCAATACGAATATCAAAATTAGCGTAATCTTTGGCAAGATCATTCTTTGCTAAAGTCACAAAATCAATCATCTCTTGAGCAGCGCAGGTTATTTTTTTGGCGTGGTCTTTATCTGGAAAAGGCAAACCTCCAGCACACATGTAGGCGTCTCCAATAGTTTTAATTTTTTCTAATCCGTTTTTTTCAATAATATTATCAAATTCCGAAAAATAGAAACTAAGACTCTTTACAAGTACTTCTGGAGATAAATCTTCAGCATAATTCGTATAGCCCTTAAAATCTGAAAACAGCACGCTTACGGATTCGTGTCTTTTAGCCTCAACAGACCCTGATTGTTTTAATTCAATAGCCGTTTGCTCTGGGAGAATATTAAGCAGTAATTCATCTGATCGATTACGTTCTGACTCTATAATCTTTTTGGTCTTGCTAATAAAAAGGGTTCTTCTATACAACCCAAAAGCCAAAAGTCCAATCAAAAATAAGGCTACGCCAATACCAATAGACACATTACGTTGATTGCGTCCTTTTAACTCAGCTTCTTTTCTTTCCCTCTCAGCTTCTATTAACTCTCTAATCTTAGATATTTCTCTAGATACACTTACATTTTTAACGCTATCTCGATAAGTGATATAATTCTTATAATTATCGAATGAGCTTTTAAAATTTCCCTTATATTCATTAAGTTCTGAAAGTTTTAAATAGGCGTCAGCAATCTGATCTTTCAAACTGTATTTTTGAGCAAGTATTAAACTATTTTCAGCATAAGCTACGGCACCTTTATAATCCCCTTTTTCTAAATAGATATCAGACATGTAGGTGAGATAAACGCTAATACCGTAATAATCGCCCAGTTCTTCCAACATTTCTATCGCCTCTGTAATGTTAGTTTCAGCTTCCTCTTGCCGTTGCATTTGGGCATAAGCCAAACCCTTATTTCCTAGGTTATAAGCCAAACCCAACTTAAAGTCTAATTCCTTAAATATTTTACCTGACTGTTCAAAATAATATAAAGCTGAATCTGGTTTTCCCATATAGAGACTATATTCATCTCCTAAGTTTTCAATAGCTGAGGCATAAGCCTTTTGATTATCTGAATTTTTTAAGGCTTCAATACCCTTTTTATAATAAGACACCGTATTGCTTTCATTATCCATAACGGAGTAAGCACCAGCAATAGCGACATAAAACAACCCTAAAATTTCTAAATCATTACGATCTTCAACCAGTTCAACCCCTTCAAAAAAACTTTGAAGGGCTAGACTTAAATCTCCTTTTAAAGTAAGTGCATTTCCTTTTTGAAGAAGACCACTGATTACAATAGAGTTAGAATCTTGAGATTTTGCTAAAGCTATTAACTTCTCACTATACAATAAGGACTTATCCGGATCAGGAGAATCCTGAGCCAGTTTACGCAGATAAGCTAATTGTTCTGGTATACTTAAGGTTTTTGTGAGATATTCCTGTTCTAGCCTGTCAGCTTCAGACTTGTCTTGAGCATCAATGGTCTGGACGCATAACATGAATCCCAAAAATCCAAACCACATTAAATGAAATCTATAATTCAATCTACTGCAGATTAAGTCTTACTACCTACTTTTAATTTGGGATCAATTTTGTGAGTTTTACCTCTATTATTAAGCTTAAAAAAGATTTTGTACTTATAATCTGGTTTATCTTTGGTATCGTATAATATTTTACTTTTTACAGTTTCCTTCTTTGAATCACCCTCCCTTTTGCCATAGTTCTTTTTATTTTTAAATATTTTAGAATTATTCTCTCGGTCAATTTTTTTAATATCGATGATTGCAATATTAGAACTCGAGGATTGACCTTCCCAAAGAAGAGTATCATTAACAAATGCATCAATTGCAAAGTTCTCCAAATCACCATCCGACCTTACAACTTTTCCGGAATCCGACCATGTCGCCTCAAAACTGCATGAAGCAGACAAATTATTAGGATCAAAGTTTGCTGTATCCACTATCAACTTAATTGTAATGGTTGCTTGTGAAAAACCTACCATAGAACATAAAAAAATGGAACAAATAGCTAAAAATTGGTGAAGATGTAATTTCATGAGGAAGCGATTATTAAAGATTAAAAAAAAATGACTATTTAGCCCATTAAGTATTTCGAAACAAGATAGTTAAAAAAAAAACAAAGAAAATAATAGAACCTGTAATCACTAATGGTTAAAATTATGTAGCCTTTATTCAGGACGGGTCACAATTATTGCCAACGGTTAAGTTATGAGTAGTGCGGAGGCAAGGAAACCTTTTTTGTTTCTGTCTACGCACGTAGCAAAAGCTTTTTGTTTTGATTTATTTTTTTTTTGCCAGAGCAAAATCCTAAAGATTTTGCGGACATAGTAAATACACGCTTACTTTAAATTAAACACTAAATTCAGCATTACTTATAGCTATTGTTGTGCTTTCGTTATTTTATTTCTTTTGTGATTAAATTTTGTATTTCTTCAATCGTACTTATTCCGTTCTTAATTCTATTAATTCCAGAAGCATAATTGTCACGACTTAATTTTAATATATTCCGTTCTTTTGAAGATTTTAGTAAAACACTGTAATCTTTTAGTTCAACCGATTTTTTAAATTCAAATTCTACGGTTTCTTCAAATAAAATAGGTATCCAATGGTCATTAAAAGCTATTTCGATATCGTTTGTTGATTTTATCATTCTCAAGGACTCATCGTCATAATATTTCCCTAACAAGAACCGTAATTGTTTATTTGAAATTCTATCCAAACCATTTGATTTCAATACCTCATAAGCATTAGTAAGTGGTTGAAATCTGTCAAATTGTATTATAGCTCCAAGCCAAATTTTAATACTATCCTCAGTTTTTTGAGATTCTTCAGCATTTAATATTTTTTTTGAAGATTCAATAGCCTTCATAAAATTCAATTCGATTTGTTTTAAGACTAACTTATCGCTTTTTAAATTTTCTTGAACTTGAGAAAGTATTTCCTTTTCAAATACGTCATTTTTTTTATTCTCGTTCAGATTGTTTAGTTGCAGAGCAATTAAAATTCCGATTACCACAAGTATGATTTCACCAATGGCATACTTCAAATAGTTTCCAATTTTTCCTTCCGAAAGCAAGTTTTGTCTAATTTTTCTAAAGAATTTTATCATTTGTGAGCGGTTTCTGATAATGAAGCACAACTAGTTGATATAAGCAATTTAATAAAAAAGTTGGCATATCCATCCTATTTGATGTTGTATAGAAGTAATTATTTTATAATAACCAGTAACCGAGTTGTATATGACAGATTTTGAACGTTTTAGAGCCCTTTTGACTATAAAAAGATATAGCGAAAACACACGTAATGCTTATATAGGTTTATTGGTCTCCTTTGACCAGTATATAGGATTTGAGCAAGAAATACATCGGTTGAATATTAAATTTCTATTTCATAAAATTAGAGATTTCATAGTTAATAAAAAGTACGCATATACAACTCAAAAGCAATTATTAAGTGCAATTTCGCTTTACATGAAAGAAATGCACAATACCCAATTAGATTTGGATACGCTACGACCTAGAAAACCGCAACGGGTCTTACCAGAAATGCTTTCGCTACAAGAAGTAAAACGTATGCTTGTTGCTACCCAGAACATAAAGCATAGGGCAATGTTAACTACCGTGTATTCGTTAGGGTTAAGAAGCGGTGAGCTAATAGCACTATAAATCACCCATTTAGACGGTGACCGGAATAGGGTTTTTATACAAAACGCAAAGGGGAAACGCGATAGGGTACTCCCTCTTCCAGAAGCATTGAAAAAGGAATTACGAGAGTATTATAAAGAATATAGGCCTATATTATTTTTGTTTGAAGGTAGAGACGTGCAGTATTCTCTTGAAAGTCTAAGAGGAGTTTTTAAAGCGGCCAGTAAACGCGCTGCAATACGGAAAAAGGTGACCTTACACAGTTTAAGACATGCGTACGCAACACACTTGTTGGAAGCCGGTACAGATTTGCGTATTATTCAGGAACTATTGGGGCATAATACCATCAAGACTACGATGATGTACACGCATGTTTCTAATAAAAGTTTGTTAAACGTAAAAAGTCCGCTCGAATTTTTAGAAAATCTTTAAACAACTATTATACAGTACGGCATATACACACATGTTGTTCTTAGTGCCCTTTTTAAAAGTCATAAACATAGGCCTCTACGTTTGCATATGACTTTCAGCCCTAATATAAAGGCCGAGCCTTGGCTAGCTGCTGGACACACCCCTATAGTACCATTTGCACTATTTGGGTATACCGCGATAGGTTAAAAATGTAAACCGATACTTATACCTGTATGGGAACTTCCATTACCAATACCCTTGCTTTTGTCCCCGCTGTTACCGTAACATCTGTAGTATCCCAAATACCATAGCCATCGCGTTTCCCAAGTGTTTGCCCGTTAACGCTAAGTGCTCCTTCCAGAACAAATAGGTACACTCCATTTCCTTTTTGGCGCACCGTATAAGTGTCACTTTTGTTGGCATCGAACTCACCCAAATGAAACCAGGCATCTTGATGAATCCATACGCCTTGATCATCCTTGCTGGGAGATAGGATTTGATAAAAACTATTATCGGTACGGATTTCATCCATAGAAATCTGGTCGTATCGGGGTGTAACGTCCTGTGTATTAGGAATCACCCAAATCTGGAGGAACTGTACTTCGGTGTCCTCATTTTTGTTGTATTCGCTGTGCGCAATTCCCGTACCAGCGCTCATCACCTGTATATCCCCTTCTTTAATGATGGTGGAATTTCCCATATCGTCCATATGTTTTAGGTCGCCCTGCAGCGGAATGGAGATGATTTCCATATTACGGTGCGGATGGGTGCCAAAACCCCGTCCCCTTGCTACGGTATCATCGTTAAGCACACGTAAAACACCAAATTTCATGCGCTCTGGGTCATGGTAATTGGCAAAACTAAAACTGTGGTAGGAGTTAAGCCAGCCATGGTTTGCGTGGCCTCTGGTATCGGCTTTATGGAGTATTGTTTTCATATCTGTTCTTTGTTTTGTTTATAGTCGTAAAGTTCATCAAATTATTACACGGTTCAAAGGTAAAAGCATCGATAAAAAATACAAATAATCAGTTCAAACACGAATACTGATGTAAAAGTAGGGTAGTGGCTGCTATTAGCTGTTTTAGTACTATAATAATTACCAGTGATTACAAAATTTAGTAGCGATTATTGCGTTACTACCGTTGGCGTAAAACACGTTTAGAAAATGAAAAAGATTCCCCTTATCGTATTGTTGCTTCTGTTTTGTATACAGGCCAAAGGCCAAGCTACCGAAAATGCCGCTAAGCATTTGGGGGCAGGTGTAGCCATTGGTGCCGTTGGCGGATATGCCGCCCATAAAGTTTTTAAAGGGAGTCGTGGTTGGATGTGGGCAGGTGCGGTGGGTAGTAGTCTTGCCGCTGGTTTGGCCAAAGAGGCCTATAATGAGTCTCGTGGTGCGGTATGGGAAAACGATGATATTATATACACGGCCATTGGTGGCGTCATATCGGGCTTGGTGCTAGACATGATTTTAGATCGTAAACGGGGTAGTGGCAAGCGCTGTGGTTGCCCTCCCTTGGCTTTGAACAGGAAACGTGTCAATACCGATTTTGTGCAGCATCTTAAAACAGGTTCGGGTGATATTGCCGCCGCCATACAGGCGAATCATCTTATGAACTCCGGATTATAATAAACCCCTCGCCTTTATTTCTAAATACTTGTTTATCGTATTGATGGTAAGCTGCTCCGGTTTGGTGAGAATGGTTTGTATGCCATAACGCTGCAGTTCTTTTTGCATTAGTTTCTTATCTAAAGAAAACTTTTCGGCAATGGTCTTATGATATATGGCCTGTACGTCTTCCGCATCGGTCGCGATTAGTTTTTCAAGTTCCGAATTCTCAAAAAAGATAACGACCAACACATGTTTTTTTGCCAATGCCAGAAAGTAGGGCAATTGTCTTTTTAAGGCAGAGATATGCTCAAAATTGGTATACAGCAAAAGCAAGCTCCTTTGGTTTATCTTTCGTTTTACATGGCCATATAAAGTACCAAAATCGGAGTCGGTATACTCCGTATCAATATTATATAGGGTTTCTAGTATCGTATTTAGATAGGTAGGTTTTTGTACTGCGGGCAGGTAAGTTTCTATTTGCTTGGAGAAAGCCACCAAGCCCGTTTTATCATGTCTTTTTAAAGCAACGTTGCTAAAGGCTAAAGCACTGTTAATAGCATAATCCAGTAATTTAAGTCCGTTAAAGGGCATCTTCATTACCCTACCGGTATCTATGATAGAATAGACGGGTTGCGATTTTTCATCTTGGTATTGGTTTACCATCAACCGGTGCTGCTTTGCCGTAGCTTTCCAGTTTAGGGTTCGAATATCGTCACCGGGTACATATTCCTTAATCTGTTCAAATTCTTGGGTATGGCCCAGTTTCCGTATTTTTTTAAGGCCGATATTAGATAAGCGGTTGTTAATAGCCAAAAAATCGTACTGCTGCATTTGAATGATGGATGGGTACACAGGTACCATCTCATCTTTCTGAAATACAAAGCGACGTTTAATAATACGCAGGGGAGAGGAGGCATATACATTTAGGTTTCCAAAAACATATCCCCCCCGATCTACAGGCCGTACCGTATAGTCAAAAACTTGTTTCTCGCCTTTACTCCCTTTGGTGTTGTATTCAAAATCTCTTTTCTGGAATTGCTGTGGTAGTTCGTCAATTAGGCTAACACGGGTGGTAAAAGGATAGTTGGTTGTAAACTGTATCCGTATAGGATTTAAATCACTGTTGGATAATTTTTTTGGGAGTATCCTTTTAGCCTCTACTCCTTCGCTTGTTCCATAAAGTAGAAATACATCCAACAAAAAAGCGGCTAGCAACACCAGGATTAATACCCAAGCGATAGGATACAACCACTTTAGCCAGAACGATAGTATAAAGCAGGCGCTCAGTAACGCCAAGTACCTAAAAAACGTATTGTGTATGTAGAACGATTTTAAAAACTGCATTTTTATCTAGGTATTTCTACACTTTCGGTAATCATCTGTACAACGCTTTCGGTCGTCATGCCCTCCATTTCGCGTTCCGGCGTAAGGATGACCCTGTGGTTAAGTACTGGAACCAATGCTTTCTTAACGTCTTCCGGAGTCACAAAATCCCTACCGTTTATAGCGGCAAATGCCTTGGCGGTATTTAAGGCGGCTATGGATGCCCTAGGAGATCCCCCAAGATACAAATGCGGATGATTTCTGGTTTTGGTAATGATATCCGCAATGTATTTGAATATTTTTTCCGCTACTACAATATCCTGAATCTGACTTTTAAAACCTAAAAGTGCTTTTGGTGTCAGTACATTTTTTATGTCCTTTAGGGGGAGGTTCCCTTTACGTTCGTGATGTGTTTTTAAAATCAACACTTCCTCATCTACGTTGGGGTAATCTACTTTTACCTTAAATAGAAAACGGTCCAATTGTGCTTCAGGCAATGCGTAGGTACCTTCTTGCTCTATTGGGTTTTGTGTTGCGAGCACCATAAATGGCGCTGACATTGGGTACGTAGTGCCATCCATGGTCACTTGGCGCTCCTCCATGGTCTCGAACATGGCAGCCTGGGTTTTTGCGGGTGCCCTGTTAATTTCATCTATCAATACGATATTGGAGAAAATTGGCCCTTTTTTAAACTCGAAATCTGAGGACTTCACATTAAAGATGCTTGTTCCAAGAATATCACTTGGCATTAAATCTGGCGTAAACTGTATGCGACTAAAATCTGTTTTCAGGGTCTTGGCGAATAACTTTGCCGTTATGGTCTTTGCAACACCAGGAACCCCTTCTATGAGCACGTGACCATCTACCAGTAGGGAAACAATCAAAAGCTCAATGAAGTTCTCTTGTCCTATAATAACTTTCGCTAGTTCCGCTTTTATATCGCCTACCGCTTTTTGTAGCCCTTCTAGAGGAATCCTATTGTTAAAATCAAGGTCGTTGGTTTGCTGTTCGTTATTTTCCATCAGCTTTAGTTTTAAATTTTTGAATTAAGGTATGTAGTTGTAGTAAGTCGGCATCGGTTAACTGGTCGCTGTTCCTTACCTGCTCCATAAAGGAGAACACTTGGATGATAAATTCCAAGGAATGTCCACTGCGATTGGCTAGATTACTATAAAGATCGGCCTCTTTGGTAACACTGCCTAAATAATAGCGGGTACGTATCCAATCTAAAAAGTAATTTATCTTGTGTTCGGCAATTGCTTTTTGGTCACTTTGTACATAATACATATCGGAGATGGTACGCGTAAAATCTAAAGTCCTATTTGTAAGTGGAGGTACTATAGGAATAGCACGTTGTTTCCGTTTTCCTTCAAAGACCACATAAATTAGGGCACCAATCAAAGCAATATAGTACGCCCATTTAAGCTCTTTGGTATTTAGAAAAATGTACATAGGGGAGGTGTAGAACGACTTTCCGCTTTTGTAATGATTATCTACATAAATAGGTCTAGTACCATCTAAATAAGATAGGAGACCGGCGGTGTACTCCTTGTTTTTTCCTTTAAGTATAAAATAGTTGGTAAATGCCTCAGGAAAGGTGGACAGAATGATTTTACCAGCTCCAAACGGTTGCGCTATTAGATTTATTTGAAGCTTCCGCTCCGCTTCCTCCCAGATGGCTACTTGGCCTAGGACTGTGCTTTTTACCGTATCAATTGCGCTAAAATAGGGCGTAGCGGTATCCCTATCAAAAGTAACAGAATCGCTTATATGAAACCTTGGGTTTACAAGTGTATGTGCTTGTTTTTGACTTGTTTCAAATCCACTATAAAAATTACCCGTATCCAGGCCCAGAGTATCCTTTAACGTTTCTTCAAAGCTTTTAGATACAATAAATAGCGTGTTGCCTTTGTGTGTCCAATCCAACAAGACGTTGAGTTCTTCTTTGTTAAATTGTATAGCATTGTTTACAAAGAGGTAGGTGCCAGACAAGGTATCGTTTGTGCTTACAAATTCAAATGGAGGCGCGTAAATTTGATTGATTTGATTCGTAAATAAAGTCTCCAATATAGTATTGAATACAAAGGTGCCAT
>JBLICT010000085.1:0-12300 GCA_047632415.1 Maribacter sp. | reverse complement strand
TTTTATATAAAGCAGGTGTAACGGCTCTTGAAATGGGAGATAAATCTAAAGCCTTAGGTTTTTTCCAACGCATTAAGGACGAGTTTTCTAGTTCTGAAGCGGCTACCTCTATAGATGCCTTCATTGGAATGGCAAAAGGTGGGGCGTAATGGCAACAGCTAACAAAAATTTATCGGCTTACGATAAGACAACAATCCCAAGCGCGAAGAAATTTAGGTTTGGGATTGTTGTTTCTGAATGGAATCACGAAATTACCGAAGGCTTATATAACGGAGCTGTAAAGGCACTTTTAGATTGTGATGCTCATGATTCCAACATAGTCCGGTGGAATGTGCCCGGTAGTTTTGAGCTCACGCACGGATGCAAGAAATTAATCAAGCAAGGCGGTTTTGATGCTGTTATTGCAATTGGTAGTGTAATACAGGGCGAAACCAAACATTTTGATTTTGTCTGCAGTGCAACATCACAAGGCATTATGGACCTGAACGTACAAACAGATGTTCCCGTTATCTTCTGCGTACTTACCGACAATACCCTGCAACAGGCTATAGACCGTAGTGGAGGTAAGCACGGTAACAAAGGGGCCGAAGCTGCTATCGCTGCCATTAAGATGGCTGCTTTGGGTACTTAGTGGTTTACGAATCTCGTTTTATTTTACTCTTATTTTTTGATGGTGATAGCAAGATTACCATAAGATGAATATCTGATAGGGTGTTAACAAATTTTGGCACTTCTTTTAACGGACGGTTTTTGGTTTTTGAGTAACTTTGGAACTATGGGAATGCTGAGTAAAATAACGCGCTTGCGTAGAAATAGACAGTACGACTACAGTCCTAGGTACTATGATGATAAAGGCAAGGGGAATCCTTACAAGTTAGAGCCTAAATTTGATAAATATAGAAGTACCTTAAGTAACCAACGAGGCTTAAAGAATAAAATCAGTAATGCAGTAGAAGATACTCGTAGAGAGGGCGATCGTAGTCTTAAAATACGAATGGCCGTTATTTTAGCCGTTTTGATTTTTATTTTCCTATTTATAATTGATTTTGACCTCACCATATTCTTTTCCTGATAATGGCGGATATTATTAAACTTTTACCAGATCACGTAGCCAATCAGATTGCTGCAGGAGAAGTAGTGCAACGCCCTTCTTCAGTGGTTAAAGAATTATTGGAAAATGCTATTGATGCGGGTTCCACCGAAATTAAGCTTATTGTAAAGGATGGTGGTAAGACCCTTATCCAAGTAGTTGATAATGGTAAAGGAATGAGTGTTACCGATGCGCGTTTGAGTTTTGAGCGCCATGCCACTTCCAAAATCGAAAAAGCAGAAGATCTCTTTAATCTCAATACAAAAGGCTTTCGTGGAGAGGCTTTAGCTTCTATAGCGGCTATTGCCCATGTAGAGATGATGACCAAGACCGAAGCCGATGAAGTAGGTACTCATATTAAAATAGAAGGTAGTAAGATTAGTAGTCAGGAAGTGGCGGTGGTTCCCAAAGGTACTTCCATGTTAGTTAAAAATTTATTCTTCAATATACCAGCACGGCGAAACTTTTTAAAATCGGATCAGGTAGAATACCGACATATCACCGACGAATTTCACAGAGTAGCGTTGGCGCATCCGCAAATAGCATTTCACTTTTACAATAACGGAGGTGAGGTTTTTATACTGCCTTCGAACGACTTTAGAAAGCGAATCGTAAATATATTTGGTAGAAAGGCGAACGAGAAACTAGTGCCTGTGAGTGAAGATACACAAGTGGTACGCATCTCTGGCTTTGTCCAAAAACCCGAGTTTGCCAAGAAGAGTAGGGGTGAGCAGTTTTTCTTTGCGAATAACAGGTTTATTAAAAGTCCCTATTTACATCATGCAGTGCTTGGCGCTTTTGAAGGATTAATCAAACCAGGAACACATCCTGGTTATTTTTTAAGTTTGGAAGTGGACCCGAGTACGATAGATATCAATATACATCCTACGAAGACCGAAGTGAAGTTTGATGATGAACACACCTTGTACGCCTATATAAAATCTGCCGTAAAGCATAGTTTGGGTCAGTTTAATGTAGTACCTGCTCTGGATTTCGAACAAAATCAAAATTTAGATACCCCTTATGCATATCAGAATAAGCAAGTACCAACGCCAAATGTATCTGTAAATGCAGGTTTCAATCCATTTAAGGACGAAACTCACACCGTTTCACGTGGTGGTAGCTACACGAAGACCAGAGCCAAGGGTTGGGAAAACCTGTACGAAGGATTAAATGTTAATAAGCAAGAGTTTAGACCAAGCACCATCGCTTTTGAATCCGAAGAAATAAATAGTACTATTTTTGATTCTGAAAAGGATCAGGGTGATCGTGTAACAACAACGTTTCAGCTCCGTAAAAAATATATTATCACGACTATCAAATCAGGTATGGTTGTCATAAACCAAAGTAGGGCCCACCAACGTGTACTTTATGAAAATTTCCTTAAAAATATAACCATAAAGGAGGCTGTGAGCCAGCAATTATTGTTTCCGCTTTCCTTATCTTTTTCTAAAACTGAATTGGATATATTAAAAGAGATTAAATACAATCTATGTGCGGTAGGTTTTGTGTTCGGAGAAATTGGTGCAGAAACTGTAGAAGTAAAAGGTGTTCCGGTGGTTGTGGTAGAAAGTGAAGTACAGATGGTTATGGAACAGTTGATTTCCGATTTTCAAATGGAAATTTCTGCCGATAGTTTTTCGCAGAGTGATATGTTGGCCAAAACCTTATCCAAGACTCTTTCCGTTAAAACAGGGGAGTTCTTAGACGATAGGTCTCAATTAGCCTTGGTAAACGATTTGTTCGCCTGTAAGGAGGCTACATTGAGCCCCTTTAATAAGCGTACCTACGTAATGATTACAGAAAATGATATTGATAGAAAATTTATATAGATGGGTAGACTAACAGATGCGATAAAGCATTTATTGATTATTAATGTTTTATTTTTTATTGCAACCCAATTGTATGGGGATCAGATGTACCAGTGGTTTTCGCTATGGTTTCCCAAGAACGAGAATTTTGGACTATGGCAAATACTTTCCCATATGTTCATGCACGGCGGCTTTATGCATATCGCATTTAATATGTACGCTTTATGGGCTTTTGGTACGCCATTAGAGCGAATGTGGGGTAGAAACAAATTCTTTTTCTTTTATTTCTCTGCTGGTATCGGTGCTGCCCTTATTCATACAGGGGTAAATTATTATCATTTTAATGCGGGAATTTCCGCACTGGTAGATGCTGGAATTTCGGAAAGTAGTGTAATGGAAATTATATCTAGCGGACAATACAGTCCAGATTGGTATAACATTGCAGGTAAATCTACAATAGAGAATTTCCTTAGTGCCTACAACACACCCGCAGTAGGTGCCTCAGGTGCAATTTATGGGGTATTAGTAGCCTTTGGAATGTCCTATCCAAACAGCGAATTGTTCCTTATGTTTATTCCCGTTCCTGTGAAGGCTAAGTATTTTATTCCTGTGTTGATAGGGCTAGATTTATTTTCTGGTGTAACTGGTTATAGCCTTTTTGGACAAGGAATTGCCCATTTCGCTCATATTGGTGGCGCACTTTTTGGATTTTTGATGATGTGGTACTGGAAGAAGAATCAGTTTAATGAAAATAGGTGGAATTAGAAG
This sequence comes from Maribacter sp., assembly GCA_047632415.1. GTDB lineage: Bacteria > Bacteroidota > Bacteroidia > Flavobacteriales > Flavobacteriaceae > Maribacter. The sequence goes on along the minus strand of JBLICT010000085.1, from coordinate 8,631 downwards.
ATGGCGCAAGGAAATTTAAAATATCAGTTTAGTAGGTTATCGATTGCAGAAAAGCTAATCGCTATAAACGTGTTAGTGTTTATCGTGGAGCGTCTAACTACCTTTTTGTTACGGTTGTCCAGTAACAGTATTGTACAATGGTTTGAGTTGCCTAAGGATTTTTTCGAGTTTTTATTACAGCCATGGTCCATAGTTACCTATTCTTTTTTCCACGGAGGGTTTGGCCATCTTTTTTGGAACATGTTACTTATATATTTTGTGGGGCGCATTTTTCTAAATCTTTTTGATGCGAGGCGTTTTCTCAATGTATACCTCCTTGGTGTTATTATGGGTGGTTTCTTCTTTTTTTTAGGCTACAATATTTTCCCTGCTTTTTTTAATGTAAATGCGTACTTGATTGGAGCTTCTGCAGGTGCTAGTGCTATTCTGATTTTTATATGTGCGTACATGCCCAACCAAGAAGTACGGTTGATTTTATTCAATGTAAAACTATGGTATATAGGTGCGTTTGTGGTTTTGATGGATTTAATACAACTGCCAGCAAGCGGTAATGCAGGTGGACATTTAGCCCACCTAGGAGGGGCATTATTAGGATATTGGTATGCAAGACAATTGGTTAATGGTACCGATATAGGAGCGGGCTTTTCAAGATTTTTAGATACCATAGTAAACCTTTTTAAGGGGAGCAAAAAGAAGGCGCCTTTAAAAACCGTCTATAAGAGCAAAAAAGAGGGGGCTACCACAACTTCAAAAGCACAGTATGATAAGCAAAGTAGTCAAAAGAAAATCGATGCTATTTTAGACAAAATAAGTAAGTCTGGTTATGAGAGCTTATCCAAAGCAGAAAAAGACTTTTTGTTCCAAGCCGGTAAGGACGACTAGAGGCTATGAGAAAATTACCTTTTTTTAACCGGATAGTCTTTTATCTGAATCTTATTTTTTCTACCGCGTTGCTAATTGCCTGTATTGTGCCTTATACAGATTCTGCTAGTTTAGCTTTTTTTAGTTTGGCAGTTCCTTTGTTGGTTTTTTGTAATCTTTTGTTTACTTTTTACTGGGGAATCAAATGGAATATTAGGGGATTGCTCTCGATTTCGGTACTTGTTTATGGCTATATAATCATGGGTCCTTTTTTTCAATTTGGAAATGAGACAAACCTCATTGATGAAAAAAAAGATTTTAAGTTATTAACCTACAATAGTTTAGGTTTTAGGGGTAAGGGAGATGATTGGAAAAGTACTGCTGGGGATAGTATTGTAACCTTTATAAATCGTGAACGTCCAGACATTATCTCATTTCAAGAGTTTGACATAAGAAAAATAGGTGCTAAGCATTTTAAGCAATATCCTTACAGTTTTGTTGATCATGAGATGGGGGAACCTCAGCCCGGAGTATTACAGGCCATATTTTCTAAATATCCAATTATTGATTCTGGAGTACTGGATTTTCCTGGCACTTCTAATAGCGCTATTTTTAGCGATATTGTTTATGGAAAGGATACATTAAGAATTTATAATCTTCATTTACAATCTTTAAGTATTAGACCTAAAAGTATAAAAAAAGAACGCTCTTATAGATTGTTCGCTAGATTGCGGCGTTCTTTTAGGCGGCAATTAAATCAATCTGAAATAGTCCGTGCGCATGTGGATTCTAGTCCTTTTAAAACTATTATATCAGGTGATTTTAATAACAATCAATTTTCTAAGGTTTATTTTAATATCAAAGGGGATCATAAAGACACTTTTCTAGAAAAAGGAAAGGGTTTGGGCAGTACGATTAATTTTTGGAGATTTTCTTTTCGTATCGATTATATACTTGTTGATTCCTCCTTTGAAGTAGTTGCGCATCAAAATTATGGTATTGACCTTTCTGATCATGAGCCTATTATGGCATCAATCAAAATTTCCTCCAATAAATAAACAATCTACGATGTCCGCTAACATATGGATGAGGAAAGCGATACCCCAAATACGTGTTTTCTTATACCCTGTCATCACTATATAAACACCTATGGCCCAATACGAATGTAAGGGATGAAAGTTGATGCTACATCGCATTGCATCAAAAATGGGAGTAGCTAGTACATGATCTATATCTAGAACAATCCCCGCTAATAAAATAAGTGCCGCTTTTAAACGGTGTTCCTTAAAAAAGAAATAGGCAATGCCTAAGGGTACTATAAAGTGAATGCCATAGTGCAGTAAAAACCTAAGCATTACCAGACGTGAGTTTAGTTTCTTTTAAATAAGTCGTAGCATTTGGCCCTAGGTTGAATAAAAGATCTAGTATGCTAAGATTCGGGGTAAAACCATGGCGGTCTCCAAAGACTTGTACGTAATCTATTTGCTCTAATTGAAACTTATTTTTTACACGCACCAAATGTCTGTAATCATTCTCGAGGTCTAGTTTAAAAGCTTGGGTGCTGGTACGAGGCATTTCAAGCTGAAGGCATTCACAAATGATTTCGATGGTTTTTAGGTTAAAGTCCATCAAGTATTCGAACTCAGTATCATATAGCGGTTTAATGTCATCCTCGTAAAACTCGAAGTAGGGAGATGTTCTATACGCTGTTTCTAAAGTACGCCAATGTTGTCTTTGCCAAGGATAGGTGTTATCTATTTTTATGTCAAGGTTTAGTTGCTTTCCTTTGCTTTTGCCTGCATGGGATATCGGAATACTGAGTATATGCTTACCCCTATCGTTGCAGATGTAGGTTCTATTTCTAAAAGTCTGTTTTTGATAGTTGCCCTGCGTTTCCCAAATAATTTCATCGCTTTGTGCGAATATCGTAAAAAATGCAATTGTAGGGAAATAGGCAGGATACAGAATACTCATAACTAGGCTTGGTTAGATTTTTTACGTTTCCAAAGCCAGCTTCCTACAAAATAGGCTACCAAAAGTATCAGAAAATATTGGAAGTAGGATTGTGGTTCTCCATCACCATTTACGGTTGTAAAGATACGGTCCCATCGGGGTCTCCAGTTGGTGATGTTTTCTGTAAAATTGTCAAAACTCATCCAAATAAAAATAGGGGTACCTACAATATGGTTCTCTGGGACATAACCCCAAGCGCGACTGTCTTCCGAGTGATCTCTGTTGTCCCCCATCATCCAATAATAATCCTGTTTAAAGGTATAGGAATTAGCTACTTCATCATTTATACTAATTTGATTCCCAGAAACACTAATGGTATTTAGCTCATAATCCCGTATAATTTTCTTATACAGGGGTAGGGTTTTCAAGTTTAAGTCAACTGTAGTTCCTTTTTTAGGAATATAGATAGCACCGAGTTGGCTGTAGTTCCAATTATAATCGGGACTTTGCGGAAATAGATTGGTGCCGCGTCTGCCTTTTAGAGTAATTTTTTGAACTACTGAATCAATGCTAGAATCACTCCGCAGTACAGCTACCATATCATCTGTTAATGGAGCAAGTCGCTCCCTATCTGTTACCTCACGCAAGGATAGTCCGAATTTTTTAATGGTAAGTGTAGGAATGCCAGAGCTTTTCGTGTACAATACCAATTCACCATTTTCTCCTTGGTCATATCCAAGTAAATATTGGTTAACTGCCTGCGCTTGTTGTTGGTTTAAAGCATTGGATAGGTATTTTCTGGTAAAGTCCGTCACTCCAATTTGCTCCAATAATCTGGAGGAAACTCCTTTGCTACTATATATGGTATAGTCGAATTGTGGTTTTGCGCTACCGGGCAGCTCTAATTGTTTTCCGTTAATAAACACATACCCATCTCGTACTTCCAAAGAATCTCCAGGAACACCAACACAACGTTTTACGTAGTTAGATTTTTTGTCTATCGGTTTTTTAACACCGGTTTCTCTCTTAAAGAATCTCCTGACGGTATCTGCCGGCCAGCTAAAAACAACAATATCGTTACGGTCTACCTTTGTGAAACCTGGTAGTCTAAAATAGGGAAGTTGTGGTTTGTTTAGATATGAAGGCACGCCTAAAACAGGTAATGTATCGTGTACCATAGGGGCTGCAAAGGTTGTCATCGGCGTTCTTGCCCCGTAATGAAACTTGCTAACGAATAGAAAATCGCCTACTCTAAGGGTACGTTCTAAAGATCCTGTTGGGATTACATAGGGTTGAATAAAATAGGTGTGAACCAATGTAGCGGCCACGATGGCAAAAACAATAGAGCTTACCCATTCTCCCATGGCGGTTTTAGGTTGTAGGCTTCTATCTTCTATGTATTTGACATCTAAGGCATAATTAACGTAGTAGATATAAAAGCCCAGTGTGAAAATCACTAGCCAAGACTCCAAGGTGCTGTTTCTGCCATAACTACGAATAGTTTCTACCCAAAGTACTGGGAACATGAGCAAATTGATAATAGGAATAAATAGTAAGATCAACCACCATTTAGGTCTGTTGATGATTTGCATTAAAACTACTGCATTGTAAACAGGAATGGCGGCTTCCCATGCTTTTCTACCTGCTTTTACGTATAATTTCCAAGTTCCTAAAAAATGGATGACCTGTACGAGGAGTATAAAAAGAATCCATTGTGTACCGTTCATAATGTTGTTGTTTATTGTTTAAGTTGATAGCGTTGATCTATTAGTTTTAAATGCCAACTATGTGTCATTAGTGCTGCTAGCTGAAAAAAGTTACTTTTTTTAACTAAGGTTTAACACATCCCTCATGGTAAAGACCCCTGTTTTACCAATAATCCATTCTGCTGCAATGACGGCACCTTCCGCAAATCCTTCTCGGTTGTGGGCTGTATGCTGTATCGTTATATCATCTACATGACTGGTATATCCAATGGTGTGTGTGCCAGGTGTTGTTCCAATGCGTTTTGATGTAATTGGGACATGTCTTGCTTCTTCTTTATCCAATTTCCATCCTTCGTACGCAGAATTTCCTATAATCCCTTCTGCTAGTGTTATTGCGGTTCCGCTTGGTGCATCTAATTTTTGGGTGTGATGTATTTCTTCTATGGCAACGTTGTACTGTTCTAAATGCTGCATCATTTTGGCAAGTTGTTGGTTGAGTTCAAAAAATATATTCACCCCCAAGCTAAAGTTGGAGGCATAGATGAAAGCTCCTTTGTTTTGCTTGCATAATGCTACTGCGACATCATACTTTTCTAACCATCCCGTAGTACCGGAAATAACTGGCGTGTTGTTCGCTATACATAGGGTAATGTTTGCAAAGGCGGCTTCGGGCATACTAAAATCAATGGCTACATCAATATTCGAAAAATCTACGTTTTGCGTATCAATATCAATTTTGGCAACGATTTCGTGGTTTCTGACCAGCGCAGTACGCTCAATCATCTGCCCCATTTTTCCGTAACCGAACAGCGCAATCTTCATATTTAAAATTTAATGGTTAGTGCCATCCCGTAGTTAGCACTATTGGAAACACGGTTTAGGTCTAAAAAGGGTTGAAAGTCAAAACTTAGGTCGTCATCAATATTAAATTGTTTTAGGTGGGCGGTTACATTGGCGTCTATTATGTTTAGGGCATATATAACGATAGCGGCAACGAGCCATAAGTCTCTTTCCTCTTGGAAACGTTCTTGTTGACTTTCTAAATCTCCAGCATCAAAATCAGGAGCTTGTCCAGGCTCATTGTCCCCGTTTAAATCATAAAATTCATCGTCGGTAAAACCGGCCTGTCTTCTTATAAAAGCCGTTCTGAATCTTCGATACGTATCATTTTTCAACGTGTACATATAAACACTTCCACCCAGTGCGCCCCAAACAATAGGGGCCTTCCAATATTGTTTGTTGTAAATCTGTCCTAGGCCAGGAAGTACGGCAGAGTAGAAAGCAGCTTTGCTTGGTGCCAAAGGGTTTATGGCTTCCTTAGTAGCCATTATAGAATCTAGGACTACTATCTTGTCGCCTTTTAAGACAGTTGTTACAGTACTGTCTATCTCTTGGATGCCAGGTTCATTGGTTTCTTGTGCCCTACATAGGATTAATGAAAACAGGCAGACAAACAAAAGGCTAAGGAGTTTATACACCGGTTATCAGCTTTTTTATTCGCTTAAATTCTTCTTCGGAATGAAACGGAATCGTGATTTTTCCTTTTGATTTTCCGGTAGTACTTATAGCTACCTTTACGGATAAACGTTCTACTAATTCTTGGGCACCATCATTGATGAATTCTGGTGTTTCCTTTGCTTTCTTTTTTGCAGGTTTACCTTCTGAAATTTCCTTAAAAACTTTTACTGCATTTTCGGTTTCCCGCACGGAAAGACGTTGTCCTATAATTTTCTCATACAACGCAATTTGGTCATCCTTATTTTCAATATTGACCAAAGCCCTGCCATGGCCCATACTAAGGAAACCATCTCGCATCCCAGTTTGGATGATAGGGTCTAATTTTAATAACCGCATGTAATTGGCAATCGTAGATCTCTTTTTGCCTACACGCTCGCTAAGCTTTTCTTGTGTAAGGTTTATTTCGTCTATCAACCGTTGATAGGAAAGGGCGATTTCAATGGGATCTAAATCCTGACGTTGTATATTTTCTACTAAAGCCATTTCCAAGGACTCTTGGTCGTTGGCAATACGTATATAAGCAGGAACAGTGGGCAGATTGAGTAATTTGGAAGCCCTGTAACGTCTTTCTCCAGAAACGAGTTGGTACTTATTAAAATCTAGCTTTCGTACTGTAATAGGCTGTATTACGCCTAATTCTCTAATCGAAGTCGCTAATTCCTGTAAAGACTCATCATTAAAATTAGACCGAGGTTGAAAAGGGTTCACCTCAATAAACTCTAAATCAAGTTCAATAATATTGCCAACAACCTTATCGGCATTTTTATCCGAGGCAGATTTAATATCGTTTTCTGAATCTTTCAACAGTGCTGAGAGACCTCTTCCGAGTGCTTGTTTTTTTACTGCTTTTGCCATTTTAAACTGTCTGCTTGTTTTTCTTGACTACCTCGCTCGCTAGATTTAGGTAATTGGTAGCACCCTTACTGGAAGCATCATATTTTATAATGCTCTCACCATAACTCGGGGCTTCACTAAGTCTTACGTTTCGTTGTATAATGGTGTCGAATACCATGTCGCCAAAGTGCTTCTTAACCTCTTCTACCACTTGGTTTGACAATCGCAACCTAGAATCATACATGGTCAATAGCATACCCTCAATATCCAAATCAGCATTATGAATCCGCTGTATGCTTTTAATGGTATTCAATAGTTTACCCAATCCTTCCAGTGCAAAATATTCGCATTGGATAGGGATGATTACCGAGTCTGCCGCAGTAAGCGCATTTAAAGTAATCAAGCCCAAAGAAGGGGCGCAATCTATTAAAATAAAATCGTATTCTTTTTTAAGGTCTGTAATGGCCTTCTTCATCATGTACTCCCGCTCGTCTTTGTCTACCAGTTCTATCTCTATGGCTACAAGGTCTATATGTGCCGGAATAAGGTCAACGTTTGGTGATGAAGTGGTTATGATGGCCTCCTTAGCTGTTTTGGTGTGTTCCAGTAACTGGTAACTGCCAATTTCAACCTCGTCCACATTAATCCCTAGGCCCGATGTTGCATTTGCTTGGGGGTCCGCATCAATCAAGAGAACCTTTTGTTCCAGCACACCAAGTGCTGCTGCCAAGTTCACGGACGTTGTCGTTTTTCCTACGCCACCTTTCTGATTTGCAATAGCAATTATCTTGCCCATAAAAGTCATTAGTTAGGGCGCAAAAATACAATTATTTATGGCGCTAATGAAAGGATTTTGTTAACACTAAGTGAATAAGCAATTGGTTTTTACTAAAATGAGGTTAAACTTTTAAAAGCTAATGTGTTACTCTAATTTACTTTTAATTCTTTGATATCGTACTGGTTTGCCTGCACAAAGGTATAATATCTTTTAATGCTTATCGGTTTTTAAGCTATCCTCATATTCTATAAGATAGATTTCCTCATTCTTTTTTTTGAGATAATACTCTTCTCTAGCAAACTTTTCTAACTCTTCTTTGTTGGAAAGTTTTTCTATTATCTTTTTGTCTTTTGAAATCTCTTTTTTTAAAAAATCTTGAGTTTTTTCTAACTTTTTTATTTCCTTTTTAAGCTCTTGGTGAATGAGCAGCGAGTTAGTGTCGAAAAAAATCATCCATATTAAAAATGCAGTCAATACCATAACGTACATATTCGTCATGATTTTAAACCATTTTTGCTTTCGGAGTGTTTTGAGTCCCATTAGGTTTAGGCTAATCGTTCGTTGATGATACTTCGTACTATGTCAACGGCAACTGTGTTGTATTTGTTGTTGGGAATAATAATGTCTGCATATTCTTTGGTAGGCTCTATGAACTGGTCATGCATAGGTTTTATTACGGTTTGATATTTTTCTAAGGTTTCGTCTAAGTTCCAACCACGTTCGTTTACGTCGCGTTTTAATCTTCTGATGAGTCGCTCGTCCGTATCGGCATGTACAAATATTTTAATATCGAACATTTTTCTTATGTCTGGATTGGTCATAATCAATATTCCTTCTACAATCATCACTTTAGTTGGGTGTGTAGGCACTGCTTTACCCGTTCGGTTGCATTCTAAAAAAGAATAAACCGGTTGTTCTATCGATTCTCCCAATTTTAATGCTGTTAAATGACTTTCCAATAATTTAAAATCAATGGAGTTG
>JBLICT010000084.1:0-12474 GCA_047632415.1 Maribacter sp. | reverse complement strand
CCTTTGATTTAAAACCACCTTTAATGGCCAAATAACCTCTAAAACCAGCTTCTAGCTTACCATAGGACAGTATGTCACCAACATCTATTTGATATACTTTATAATTTACAATGGGCTGGTTGTTAAGTGTAGCTGACATTTCCGCACCCGACATTACGATGTAGGTTTCCTCCTCAAAAAATAGGGTTGGTCCTGTCATCGTAATTTCTAATACAGCATCGGTAATTTCATTTTCTAATAACGCATTGGCCTTAAAAACCGATAATTCATCCATTACACCAGAGACGGGTACCCCCTTGTTACGGTAATGAAACCTGCCCAAATCCTGAACAGAAGTATAAAATCCTGATTTTAGTACTTTAAGCATCGATTTGTATTTTTTCAGGTTGGTAAATCCCTACCTCAACCTCTATTTTATGCAAATCATATTTTGCTCGCGACACCTTATAAAACTGAATTTGGTCGCCTACCGACACAAAGCAAGGTTCTTTCTTAGTAGCATCAAAGATAGGTACAGGACAATTACCTACAATGTTCCATCCGCCTGGGGACTCCTGTGGATACACACCGGTCTGTTTACCGGCGATTCCTACAGCTCCCTTTTCAACCTTTAAACGTGGAGTAGCCTTACGCGATGTTTCCAAAACCTCTGGCAAACCTCCTAAATACATAAATCCTGGCAAAAAACCTATCCCATAAACAGTATATACATGACTGGTATGCAATCTTATAAGCTCTGATATTTCTATTTTCAATTGAATCGAAATATCATCTAAATCTATTCCAAATTCCTGGTCGTAGGATACCGGAAGGCGCCATAAATAGCGTTCGTAGGGTTTTGCTTCTCCCATGCTTGCGTACCAATGTTGCAACTCTTTACTAAACGAAACATAATCAATAGTCGTTTTTGTATTGACCACTAAAAGAGAGTTATATGCAGAAACGTATTCCCAATTAGTACCTTCTAAACATTGAATTTTCAAAAAACTCTCAAACTGTAAAATTTTGTTTAAGATTAGTTCGCTAACCTCCACTGGCCATTCCACCAAAACTGCGTGAACTCCAAAAGGTTTTGTATGAATTTGAGGGATTTCCAATAGTATAGCTTGTTGTTTTACTTTGGTAATTGTTCTGAAAGATACGTTAATATTTGCAAAGCATTAGGGGTGTCTCCATGAATACAGTAGGTATCTGCCTGCATCTCTTCCAAGGTTCCAGAAACGGTAAGAACCTTATAATCAGTAACCATTAGGAGCAAATGCTCCAAGACACATTGGGGTTCTACAATCATTGCATTCGACTTTTTTCTTGAGACAAGACTTAGGTCCTTATTGTAGTTCCTATCGCCAAACGCCTCTCTCTTAATCTTAAAACCTTGACTAATGGCCATTTGTGCAAAAACGGATGCCGCAGGAACATAAAGAAACACTTTTGATTTATAAGGCTCTAAGGCTTCTAGGAATGTTTTTGTCAAAGCACCTCCTTTTGCAATATCATTATATAATGCTCCATGGGCTTTGATATGATGTAGTTTGGTATTCTCTTGATTACAAATCAAAACCAAATGTGCTACTTGCAAGCGAATAGTTTCAATTAATTCTTTTGGACTTAAGTCCATAGAAACTCTTCCAAAATTTGCCATATCAGGATAGGAAGGGTGCGCCCCTATTTTTACTTGATACTTTTTAGCCAGTAGTACCACCCGCCTCATAGTAGCCTTATCACCTGCGTGTCCTCCACAGGCGATATTACAAGAAGAGACATGAGGAAGTAGTTCGGCTTCATTCCCTATTCCTTCTCCCAAGTCACAATTTATATCTATATACATACTCAAGTTCATGTTCTAGTGTTAAATCAAAATAGATAATAGCCTGCGATTATTATCATTTCGCCAAAAGCTTTATTCATCAGATTGCCGCGTCGCTTTAGTTATGCTTCATCACTTAAAATTATATTTCGCTCCTTGCAAAGACCCGTAACAGATTACCTAATTCTTTACTTTTCACTACCTATTTATTACGTATGAGAACCTTGAGCATGAAACAACGGAAACCTTAAACCAGCATTAATTCTTTAGAAACTAGTCAACACCTTAAAAATACTTTTAGCACCCAAAATTATAGCTAAGGCGATAATGAGTATTCCAAGTGCATTCTGAAAATTGGTATTCTTATATGTACCCATAACAGCGCTTCTATTTACGACCCACAATAAGAAAATTGCTATCACAGGAAGTAAAATCCCATTCGCTATCTGCGCAAATTTGATGATTTCTATAGGCTTGATATTAAAGGACAAAAAGAAAATACCCAGACCTAAGATGAGTATCCATACAGCTCTAAACCTAAAATCAGTCATACTGGCTTTCCAACCAAAACAACTATTGGCTACATAGGCAGCTGCCAAAGGCGCGGTAATAGCCGAAGTAACTCCAGCCGCAAAAAGTCCAGCACCCATAAAATACCTAGCGCTTGCCCCATAAAGCGGCTCCAGCGCCTTAGCCATATCCATAACGTTGGCAACTTCCGAATTGGTTATGGCCGCTGCCGATATAATAATACAGATAGATACAAAACCGCCAAGCACTACGGCAACCACTGTATCTCTTTTAGCTGCTGGAAGTCCGTCAATGGTTTTCCATTTTTCACTAACCAAAGAGGCATGTAAAAACAAGTTGTAGGGTACCACGGTGGTACCTACCAATGCAATTATGGTAAGTATGCCGTCTTCTGGTACTTTGGGAATAAAGAGACCCTCTAAGACAGCTAACAGATTTGGACCTGTGAGCAGCGCAGTTAGAATAAAAGAAAAACTCATCACTAAAACCAAAGCAACAAAAACCTTTTCCAAGACCTTATAATTGCCCAGATAAAGTAAGAGAAACGCCAAGGAACCTATAACATAAGGATAAACTCCACTAAATTCGTTTCCAAATAGGGCTTGCATTCCCAATACTGCGCCACCAAGGTTTCCGGCCTCATAGGCGGCATTCCCCACTACAATGGCAGCCAGAATGATGCCAACGATACTAATCCGCATCCATTTTGTCTTCAGTTCCTGTTTGATAACATCCGCAAGACCTTGCTGGGTAACCACCCCTAGCCTAGCAGCCATTCCCTGTAAGACAATGGTAGCCACAATAGATAAAACCATAGCCCAGAGCAATGCGTACCCAAAACCTACACCTGCAAGCGTACAGGCCGTTACGGTACCTGGACCAATGAAGGCCGCAGCGATTAGAACACCTGGACCACTGTTTTTGAACATACCTAGTTGGTTTTTTGTAAATATAGATGCAAAATGTGAAAATAAAGAAAACGGCTAAGGTCATTTTCACCACAATTTTAACATGTTGGCGTGCCGTTCATCTAAAAAAATGCATTTCGTCTAAAAGTTGGGTACCATACATCGATCAATCATACTAATCCTAAAAATCTTTGGTTATAGTAGTCCCCAAACCTAAATTTGACCTACTTAATGATTTGTTTAGAATGTAAAAAAGAATTAGGCTATGTAGACCATAAAAATGCAATGGACAGCCTAGGTGTAGAACTTTGTTTTGAACACCACAAACGTATGAAAACCTTAATTGTTAAAAACGATACCCCCCTAGAAGCCATCCAGCTTTACTACGGACTTAAAGAAGCCGGAGTACATGCCATGTTGGAATGGTGGGACGGTCACAAATCCGTTGATATCGCTATATCTCGTGTAAAGCTAAATATAGAAATAGACTCAGAATACGAAAAAATGACCGAAGAACAGGCCATCAATAACTTAGAACAAGCCATGAATTCCTTTAAAAACGGATTCACCACAATCCGTATTCCCCACATTGTTGTTAGATACTATCTCAACGAGACTGTAAAGAACATTATGGGAATTATGGAAGGTCTTAAAGCCAACATAAAGATGATTTAAATAATAGCTTATGGAACCCAATAGAAAAGTACTAAAAACACCCTTACGCATCTCCCTTGTTGCCCTATTAACAGGTATGGTGATGCGTATGCTAGACTGGCCTTATGCTAGCGGTGTACTTTTTACTTCCTTTTTGGCGATAGGAATACTATATGTGGTTCGGTTTGGTAAAAAGGAGAACAAAAAACCGGTAGCCTACATTAAAATGATTTTGGTACTTTTTTGGACTACCAACGGATTGCTTAGAATAATGGATTTTCCATACACCCTAATCTTTCAAATAGGTACAGCGATTACATTTATAACTTGGTTCGCCATGGAAGGCACGGCTTATTTTATGGATGAAGACAGGAAAGCCAGAAACAGCTTGGTAGAAATTATATGGAATTTTGCCATGGTGGTAGGTGTACTTACCATTATAAGCGGCGGATTAATGCATTTGTTGGGGTGGGAATATTCTACCTCAACTTTAACGGCGGGACTTACGATAGTAACTACCTACATTTTAAAGGATGTATTTAACCCAACTAAAGAAACAAGTACAGACGAAAATAACAAAGAATTACAAGTATAACAATAGACCCAGAATCTTTAATTACCTACTTTTCTAGTTCTTTTCGAGGTAACTTAAGTACGTACCAAAGAAGGAATTTAGAGCAAAGAGAATGGCGAAAAGCTACTGGAAATTCCAGTAGCTTTTTTTTTGTTTTATGGGTTAGTAGGAATCAATTTTTTCAAATATCCCAACTACCACAAAATATTCACGTATCAATCTTTTCTAGATTTTCGTATCTTAAACCAAAATTGTAGATAAGATGAAAAACATTGACAGAAGACAATGGTTAAAAACTGCAGGACTTTCTAGTAGTTTTACTTTTTTAGGAGGTTTAAGTACTATGGCTATGGACATACCCATAAATACCGCTACTACATTAAACACAGTTGCCAAACTGAATTCCAATGAAAACCCTTACGGCCCTTCCAAAGCGGTGCGTAATAGAATAACTAGCGCTTTTGATACTGCGTGCAGATATCCATCCATGGTGTTTAAACCGCTATTGGAGCAAATAGCGGAAAAGGAAGGTGTTTCTACAAAGCATATCGTGGTTACGGGAGGTTCTACTGAAGGTTTAAAGGCTGTAGGTCTTACCTATGGTCTTGACGGTGGGGAAATCATAGCGGCAGACCCAACGTTTCAATCCATGATGACCTATGCCGAGAATTTTGGTGCTTATGTGCATCGCGTTCCGGTAGATTCAAAAATGGGGCACGACTTGGAAGAAATGGAAAGAAGAATCAATTCCAAAACCAATTTGATTTTCATTTGCAACCCTAATAACCCAACGGGTACTTTATTAGACAAGAACAAGCTCAAAGATTTTTGCGTATCTGCAAGTAAGAAAACTATGGTTTTTAGTGATGAAGCGTATTATGATTTTATTACGGAGCCCGATTATCCTTCCATGGTCGAACTGGTAAAGGAAAATATGAATGTTATTGTTTCCAAAACATTTTCTAAAGTCTACGGTATGGCCGGACTGCGAATTGGATATTTGGTAGCGAGACCCGATATAGCCAAAAGGCTACAGAAAAACATCATGGCTTTTACCAATGTGCTAGCAATAGAAGCAGCAAAAGAAGCTTTAGTAGACGATGAATTCTACAAGTTCAGTATTGCTAAAAATGTAGAGGCCAAGAATGTTATTTACAAAACACTGAATGATTTAGGTCTGGAATATATAGAATCGCATACCAATTTTGTTTTCTTTAAAACAGGCAGGCCTATCGATGAAATGATGAGGGAGATGGAAAAAGAAAACGTCCTCATTGGAAGACCATTTCCCCCATTTTACGAATGGGCAAGAATTAGTACGGGCACTATGGAGGATATGAAACTTTTTGATAAAGGGCTTAGAAAGGTGATGCGTAGTTAACCGATCTATATTTTGATAATCACTGCTGGCCAAACTTTAAGACAGCTACTACCCAATTATATAAATTCTAAAGTGAATAAAAGTAATTACGCTTCTATTCACTTTAGTTTACAAACCAACCACCTATGAAAAAAATCATTTACACGCTTTTAGCTATTGTCGGTGTGCTTGTCGCTATACTGTTATTCAATACCGTATCACTTAGTTCAAAGCAAGTAGCTTCCGAACCATTGGAAAAAATAGCTATTTCCAATGGGGTGTACACCAATCTATCCAAAGCCATTCAATATCCAACCATCTCGTATAGTGAAGATGCCATCCCAGATTCTACGGCATTTTATGGTTTTCATCGATTTCTATCGGAAACGTTTCCATTAGTTCATGAAAAACTTACCCTTGAAAAAATAAGCGACTATAGTTTGCTCTATACGTGGAATGGGACTAATAAGGATAAGAAGCCTATCATTTTAATGTCCCACCAAGATGTTGTCCCTGTTGATCAGCCCACCTTAACGGATTGGGAAGCTGGACCTTTTGAAGGGAAGATTACCAGTACGGATATTATCGGCAGAGGAACATTGGATGATAAAGGCACCTTAATGGCCCTACTAGAATCCGTAGAGCTATTGCTAAAGGAATCCTTTGTGCCTTCTCAAACTATTTACCTCGCTTTTGGACATGATGAGGAAGTTGGTGGTGCAAATGGTGCAGCCAAAATTGCGCAATTGTTAAAAGAAAGAGGGGTGAATGCATCAATGACTTTGGATGAAGGCGGCTTTTTGGCTGATGGTTTAGTCCCTGGAATAGATAAAACCGTAGCGATGGTCAACTTGGCCGAAAAAGGATTTGCCTCTTTTAGATTGATTGTTGAAACCAAAGGCGGACATAGTTCCGCTCCTCCAAAAGAAAATACCATTGGTATGCTTGCACAAGCCATTGTTGACCTTGAAGCCAATCAATTACCCTATACCCTAGTGGAACCTATAAATTATCAACTAGACTACATGGGTGCGGAACTGCCATTTCTAAAAAAAGTAGCTTTTGCAAATCCTTGGTTATTCAAAAAACCTATTCTTGAAGCATTAAACGCACATACCACAACAGCTGCAACTATAATTGGCGGTGGTGTGAAGAATAATGTCATCCCTACAGTAGCAGAGGCAACCATAAATTTTAGAATTTTACCTGGTGAAACTATTGCATCTGTAAAAGAGCATATTGAAAATACAGTAAGTGATAAGATCAGGGTTGAGCCTGTTGGGTTTCTCACCAACCCTTCCCCCGTTTCAAGAATTGATTCGGAAGCCTATAAATCCTTAGAAAAAACGATTCGCTCGGTATTCCCAGAATCTGTAGTGGTGCCTGGCCTTGTTGGTGGTGGTACAGATGCGCGTTATTTCTATGAGGTCTCAGATGACGTCTATCGATTTTATCCCATCCGTCTTGCTCCAGACTCCATGACTCGTTTTCACGGTATCGATGAAAAAATAGGGAAGGAGAATTACAAAGAGATTATTGAGTTTACCTATCAGTTAATCAAGCAGTTTAATTAGACCTAAGTTATTTTTATTAGACTTATATTATAAGTGTCAAGCAATCACCAAAACCATCTTTCGGTGTTTAAACTGCTATGCTAAATAGCTTTGGACTGTTTTGATAACCCGTTTTTTTCATATACCAATCCATAAATAAGAAACCACGGCTCTGGGCCCATCGACCAAAATGCACATAGCCTTCTAAAATCTCAACGCCCTCTGCTGGGTAATCAAAACTTTCTGGTAGATTTATAGCCCAAAGCTATATTATCAATTTCTATTCCGCCGTTTGGTGTCCCGTCGCCACCAGTTACCATGATTACGCAATAAACCGTACCCTCTATGGTTAAGAGAGCCCTAAGACTAACTGGGTTTATACCCAGTACTTTTTTGCGTCACATGCGTTGAAGGAAGTCTATCGGATGATAGTCATGTTATAGCGCACTTATACGGTATCCTACAGAACTATTGGTAGTTAAATTTGCGCACTATATGAGATGTACTAATCGACCAACCTTATATCTTAAAATAATTTAAATATTTAGAAATAGGAGGGTAAGTTTCAAACCATCAAACATTTGTACTAAGGCTTCGGATAGTGAGAAAATATTTTAAGAAATCATTGATTCTTTCTAAACTCTCGATTGAATTACTTCCTATTCAACGTTCCACGTTCATTTGATTTTAAAAAGATTATAGCAAAAATTATTTGGTAAATAATAAGGCTTTTTTGAGTACGAAATAATCCTTTAAAAGAAGATAATTTTTATAATCTAGCCAAAATATTGTCCTCTGACTCTCCAGATTTAACAGCATTGTGAAAGACGTAAGCGATGTAATCGGTTGTTAAAATTAACGGCAGACGATAAAGAAGTAGCAGATTGTCAGTAAACTCCTGCAATTTAGTAGTTAATAGTTTTATTTTAGCCTTTTTTTTTGTAAAGTCGAAAATAAATCGTTAATTTCAAAAGACCTTTTGATGAAGCCGTTCCCTGGTATGAATTAGATGTCCCCCTCCTTTCAAGTATCCTTTTCTTCTGGTTGTATAGCAATTTGCTATATCAAAAATTAATACTACAATTTTAACTATTAATTTAAATCAACCTATTATGAAGAACACAATTTTAATTTTATGTGTCTGTTTTCTGAGTTTTCAATTTGCAGTTGCACAAACAATTACAACACACCAATATAGAAGGGTGACTCCTGAAAATATGCAAGAGTATTTAAAACGAGAAACTACCTATTGGGCTAAATGGGCGGAAAAAGAGGTTACGAACGGAAACATGACTTTTTGGGCTATTTTACAAAAAGTGGGCGGTATAGACCAAGATACTAGTCCGAATATCCTTATTATTAATACATTTAAAGATATTGACAAAGGTGCAGATTGGTCAAGCATAGCGACAATGTTTCCAGATGTTAAAATGGAAAATATTGAAACGTGGGGTATAAGTACTAACGTGCATCAAATATTTTTGACTGACCTTCCAAACCATGTCCGTGCAGAAAATACCAGCAACGATGATTACAACTATGCACGTATGATTTATCATGACGTAAAAAATATAGGACAGCATCTTGATTTTGAATCCGAAAAGTGGAAACCTATGGTAGAACAAGCCATGAAAGATGGCAAGACAAGCATGAAAGGTTGGGGCAATCAAACTATTATTTCTCCAGTTACTACAAGCTTTACCTATAGCAGCTTTTCTTACGATATATTTTCTTCCATGCAAGATGCCTTGTTACCAGCATTTAGTGAAGATAATCTCGTAGCCGATGGATTTTGGGACGGTTTCCAGGATAACTATAATAAACGCAATTCAAATCTTTATAGAGTTGTTGCTAGTGCCACTGCTCCTGCCGAATAAACCGACACGTACTTATTTTAACCACAAGAAAACCTTGAACTTTGTTCAAGGTTTTTTTATGCATGTATCTACAAGAAGGCGGGTCGAATACTACAGAATAGAGAATTCAATTCTTCAAAATAGCTGTGGGCTATAAAAGAATACTGTCATAGCGGCTGAAAAGCATAGATTTCGATTTTATTTCAAATGATACCTTACGAGAATACTACCAATCGCTAACTAACTTCAGTTACGAGCTTACTTAATTTTAGAGGAATGAACTTGACTTTGATAATTCTAATAAATTCTGTGATTTTTATAAGAAACAATTCTTGAATTTCGTCTAACAAAAAAAGCAACGCCAATCAATTATCAATCACTGTTAGCAAACAATAAATTTCACGCAAGGTTGATTTCTACTCGCACCTATACGCTAGAACAAATAGCATTCAGAAATAGAACCAACGCAGTACTAGAAAAATTAATAGAAATGATTGATAAAAAACTCCTTATTTTAAAAGTAAAAATTTAGGAATTAAATATTTCCTTATCTTGACAGGGAAACTACCAACCCCTACATCAGATGAGTAACCTCTTTAGTAAACCTCGTAAAAAAATAGCTGATGATGACAAACTCTTCAACTATTTCGGATTTGCCATTGGGGGGAGTGCACTAATAGTTAACAGTACACGAAGCATACTGCTTCCTTTGAAAAGTAAGCACATCATTTTTTTAGGCTTTTTGTTTGTCGCACTATTATGCAATTGCAAACCCGACAGCGTTGGTCTAAAATCAGTAGCCAACGCGACGTTTATAAAAGACCTTGCCGAAATTAAAAAAGATGGCAAGCTTAAAGTGCTTATTGCGTATAGTGGTACCAGTTATTTTTTATACCGAGGCAAGCCAATGGGCTATGAATATGAGTTGCTACAGCGGCTTGCGGAACATCTTAATCTAGAGTTAGAAATAAAAATCTCTAATGACCTTGATATGCTTTTAACCAATTTAGCAAAAGGCAAAGCAGACCTTGTCGCTTATGGATTAGCGATTACAGATGAAAGAAAAAAAATAGCCTCCTTTACCAATCATCTCTATTTAACGGAACAGGTATTGGTTCAAAAAAAACCGAAGCATTGGCGTAAAATGACCTTGGATAACATTAATAAAAGTATCATCCAAAACCCACTAGAATTAATTGGTGATACCGTTTCTGTTCGAAAAAACACGTCCTACTTTGAAAGACTTACCAACCTCTCAAAAGAAATGGGAGGAGAAATTGTTATTGACACATTAAAAGGAAATTTATCCACCGCTGAAATCATTAAAATGGTTGTTGATAATAAAATTAAATATACCATTGCCGATAAAAACCTTGCTTCCATAAATGCATCCTATTTTCCAATTTTAGATACGAACGTTCCTGTAAGTTTTTCACAAAGAATTGCCTGGGCTGTTAGACCTAATTCACCTGAATTACTGAATGCTACGAATTCGTGGATTAAGCAATACCGTAAAAACCCGGAATACAATATTATTTACAATAAATATTTTAAGAATAAGAGTAGGTTTAAAAAACGAGTGAAAAGCGATTTCTACAGTATTAACAACAATGAAATAAGTCAATACGATAATTATATTAAAACTAATGCTGAGCTAATTGATTGGGACTGGCGTCTAATAGCGTCTATAATTTATCAGGAATCCCGGTTTAAAAATGAAGCAAGTGCATGGTCAGGTGCAGAAGGGCTAATGCAGATGATGCCAGCTACCGCAGAAGACATGGGTGTAAAAGACAGGCTAAACCCAGAAGAAAATATTAAAGGCGGTGTAACATACTTAAAACAACTATATGATGCATACTCTGATATTACGGATAGGGAGCAACGGATTAAATTCACGCTAGCATCCTATAATTGCGGCTATTTTCATGTAAAAGATGCCCAACAATTAGCAAAGTTAAATGGTTTAAAATCAACTATTTGGGATGACAACGTCAATGAAATGATTTTAGCTCTCACCTATCCTCAAAACTATAATAAGAAGGAAATAAAATATGGCTATGTGAATGGTCAAGAACCCTTTAATTACGTAAACGAAATTTTTAACAGGTATGAACATTATATAAAGTTCATAACAGAGTAATTTCTTAATAGTTTTTAGACTCAGGGCTATTTTTCTATATAAAATGTACTGCGGTTTTATCGCAAAAAAGGAAAAAACAGAACACTTATTTCCAAAAAGAATCACTAATAAATTGTAATCCTACAGGCAAAGACTCACGCCAAAAAGGCCACGTATGCGCCCCATCCCTAACCCTATATTCGTGCGGTATTTGCCGCACTGTAAGTTCTTTATGTAATTCAGCATTTCCTAGGGTAAGAGAATCATCATCCCCGCAGTCAAAATAGAGTTTCACTGTTTTTAACAGGGCTGGGTCTTTGGTTTTAACAAGATGAAGTACATCGTAGTCTTCATAACTTTTATTGAGTCTATTTTTACCTTTAGTCCCTACCATATCGGGCATCGCCTTAGATACATACCCGTTCATAGACTCTGGATCGGAAGTAGTCACCGATTCCTCCGTATATACGGCAGAACTAAATGCGGCGCATGCTCCAAAATGTGTATCATACTTTAAAGCCAGCTTTATGGAACCGGCTCCTCCCATGGATAAACCACTAATTCCTGTAAAACGTTTTCCTTTGCGAATGCGGTATTGACTTTCTATAAACGGCAATAACTCTTTTATAAACATATCTTCATAAGGGTAGGTCCCATCCGTTCTGTTCATATAAAGTCTGTCATCACCATCCGGCATTACAATGACCATTTTTTGGATTTTTCCTTCTTCAATTTCATTATCTACTATGCCTTGCATGCCACCAAGTTCAATCCAATCTGTTTCGTTACCCGTATACCCATTCAAGAGATAAACCACGGGGTAGTGACGTTCGGAAAAATCATAACCATCTGGCAAATAAATAGAATACCTAACTTCTGTATTTAATAATTCACTTTTCATACTCAGACTTTCCAAAACTTTACTCTGCGCAAACAGCGTGCAACTAGTGGTAAAAAGAATAAAAAATAATGTGAGTTTTTTCATGTGTATTGGTTTTGAAACTTAAAAGCTGAGCGCAACGGTTTTGAAGCACATGCTATGTATTGATAATTTGTTTGAGCATTTCAAGATAATAAAAGGATTTCAATACCATATCATAATCGGTTGA
>JBLICT010000083.1:0-12518 GCA_047632415.1 Maribacter sp. | reverse complement strand
CGATGGTCATTTCGCAAGAGCAGTAAGAGAGGACCCCATAAGACAGGGACTTTTATTCTTAGGTACCGAGCATGGAGTTTATTTTTCCTCCAATGATGGGGAAATATGGCAACCGCTGCAATTAGAGCTTCCTGATACACCAATTAGAGACCTCGTAATTAAAGACAATGATGTTGTATTGGGAACACACGGTCGGGGATTTTGGATTTTGGATGACATTCATCCCTTAAGACAATACCAAGAAGATATGAACGCGAAATCCGTAGTATTGTTCAAGCCTTCCAATGCCATTAGGGGTATTTCTGACGCAAAGATTCAATACTACCTAAAACAAGAATTAGACACCATTACCTTTGAAGTACTGGATGTAGAGGGCAATCTTATAGACACTTTTACGGGAAGCAAGCCCAAGTACGAAGAAGACCCTGACCTCCCTTGGTGGAAAAAAGGGGGCTCTTCAAAACCCACCACTGCAAAAGGACTAAATACATTTACTTGGGATTTACGATATCCAGGTGCTACGGATTTTGAGGGTATGATTATATGGAGTGCACAACCCACCAGGGGACCAAAAGCACCATTGGGAGCCTATCAAATACGTATAAAAACTCCTGACTATGAAAAAACAGATGACTTTACTATCGAGCTAGACCCTAATTTAAAGGGGATTACCAAGGCACATTTGGATGAACAATTTCAATTATCCAAGAATATTATGGGAAAAACGGATAAGGCAAACCGTACGGTAATTGAAATCAGGGAAATGAAAAAACAGTTGGTAGCAGTCAAAGAAAAAATTGGGAATGGAGACTGGAAGAAAACCGTGACCCCTTTCCTAGCCGAAATTTCAGCAATTGAGGAAGATCTATACCAAGTAAAAAACCAATCCAATCAGGACCCTTTGAATTTCCCTATCAAGTTGAACAATCGATTGGCCTCGCTTAGAAGAAGTGTTGAAAACGGTGATGCTAAACCTACGGATGGAGCGTACAAGGTATTTGAAGAGCTTTCCGCTGAATTGGAAAAACATCTTAGCGATTTACAATCCGTAATGGAAACACAATTACCTAAGGTAAATACCACTTTAAAGAATACTGGAGTTGAAGAAATCTTAGCTCAGGAATAATTCAAAATATATAACTATGATACATACATATCGTTTTTGGCCGTTAATTGTTGTGGTTCTTTTTGTAGGCTGTAAAGAAGAGAAAAAAAACAAACCTAATGAACAAGAAACAAGAGTAAAAAAGCCCTTAACTTTTATCACACCCTTGGGTAAAGAATTTACGATTTTCGAACCTTCCAAAAAAATAATTGGTCAATATGAGGAGGCAAAGAAAAATTTTGATGTAAACCCTGATGACATAGAGGCTATCATTTGGCACGGGCGAAGAACCGCCTATCTAGGAAGGTATGACGACGCAATTTCTATTTACGCTGAAGGAATCACCAAGTTTCCCGAAGATCCCCGCCTATATCGACATAGGGGGCATCGCTACATTTCGCTGCGTAAATTTGATGAAGCTATTGCCGACCTAAAAAAAGCGGGGGAACTAATTCAGAACACAAAAAATGAAATAGAACCCGATGGTATGCCGAATGCTCAAAATATTCCCGTGAGCACTTTGCATGGTAACATTTGGTATCATTTGGGCCTTGCTTATTACCTCAAACATGATTATGAAAACGCCTATATTTCTTACCTAAAATGCAGAGAATCAGGAATTTTACCCGACAATATCGTTTCCAGTACGCATTGGCTCTACATGATACAGCGGCGGCTTGGGAATACCAAATTGGCGAATAAAATGCTTGAACCAATATCTGGTGAAATGCAGGTCATTGAAAACCAGAGCTATCATGACCTTTGTAAAGTTTACAAAGGCATTATACCTATTGATTCTTTATTACAGACGGGAACTGGAAGTCCGTCGAATGACGCCGTTGCTTACGGAATTGCTAACTGGTATTTTTATAATGACAAAAAAGAAAAAGCAGGAGAAGTGATGAGAGATATGTTAGAAAGTCCCTCATGGAGTTCTTTTGGTTATATAGCTGCCGAGAGTGACCTTCTATACTATTACGGAAAAGAAAATCAGTAAAAGGTAATCCAAGTCCCTGGAAAATCTCAAATCATTACTTTTGTAGCGACATTGACAATTGATATAAAATGAAGAATACAAAAATAGCCCCTTCCTTACTAGCCGCCGATTTCGGAAACCTTCAAAGAGATGTCGAAATGGTTAACAAGAGTGAAGCAGATTGGCATCATATCGATGTGATGGATGGTGTTTTTGTTCCTAACATCTCTTATGGAATGCCAGTGGTAAAAGCCATTCAAAAATATGCTACAAAACCTTTGGATGTGCACCTTATGATCGTAGATCCGGATAGGTACATACAAACTTTTGCAAATTTGGGCGCCACAGTCCTTACCGTACATTACGAAGCCTGTACCCATTTACATAGAACACTACAAGCTATAAAAGCAACAGGTATGAAAGCTGGTATAGCATTAAACCCGCATACTCCGGTTAGTCTATTGGAAAATGTGATACAAGATACAGACTTGGTTTGCATCATGAGCGTAAATCCCGGTTTTGGAGGACAATCTTTTATACCCAACACCTTTGCTAAAGTTAAAGCTCTTAAATCGCTCATCACCAAAAAAGGGAGTGCCGCGCTTATTGAAATAGACGGTGGCGTCTCAACAGCGAACGCAACAGAATTAATAGCAGCAGGAGCAGATGTACTGGTAGCGGGAAGTTTTGTCTTTAAAAGCGATGATCCTGCAGCAACGATAAAAAGCCTAAAGGGATAATGGAACACTTGGATGTTGTCATCGTTGGAGGTGGCCCAATAGGAATAGCCTGTGGACTAGAGGCAAAGAAAAATGGACTGAGCTATGTTATTTTAGAGAAAGGTCCTATCGTGAACTCGCTCTTCAATTACCCATCGAACATGCAGTTTTTTTCTTCTTCTGAAAAATTAGAAATCGATGAGATTCCTTTTATAAGCAAAGAGGCAAAACCTAAAAGAGATGAAGCTTTAGAGTATTACCGTAGAATTGTCACTACCAATAAACTCAACATCAATCTATTCGAAAAAGTTGAAAAGCTTGTGAATACAGGTCATCAGTTTAACATACAAACAACAAAGAATACCTATACGGCTTCCAACGTGATTATTGCCACCGGTTTTTATGACATACCCAACACGTTAAATGTACCCGGAGAATCCTTAGAAAAAGTATCACATTATTACAATAACCCGCATTATTATGCAGGGCAAAAACTTGCCGTTATTGGTGCTAGCAATTCCGCCGTGGATGCGGCTTTAGAATGCTACCGCAAGGGAGCGGAAGTAAGCCTGATTATCAGAGGACCGGAAGTGGGGCAACGCGTAAAATATTGGGTTCGCCCAGATATTATCAACAGGATTGAAGAAGGAAGCATAACCGCATACTACAATAGCACTGTTACAACGATTACCCCTCAGGAAATTAGCATAAACACACCAGAAGGCGGCAAGACTCTAAAAAACGATTTTGTACTCGCCCTCACGGGCTACAAGCCTAACTTTGAATTTTTGGAACAACTTGGCATCAATCTAAGTGATGATGAAAAAAAGTTACCAGAATACAACACTGAAACCATGGAAACTAACGTAAACGGACTTTATCTTGCCGGTGTTATCTGCGGTGGCATGGAAACACATAAATGGTTTATAGAAAATTCCAGAGTGCATGCCAAAATGATTGTGAGGGACATTCTTAACAAAGTAGATATTGAAGCTTAATTTTAAGCAGTGCTACCTCTCATTATTTCTATAACATCCTATGATTACCCTAAAGTTAGAGAATTGGGCGCATAAATAGGCTTTTTAGAAAATATGTAAATGTAAAGACTACCTACTGTTTATAAGGGTTTAGATATCTTTCATTTCTTCACTAGAAGACCACTGCAACCATATTAAATTCAATACCTATTGCCAGCCACCGCCAAGCGCCTCATATAAATCTACAATGGCCTGTAATTTGGCATTTTTCGTATTCGTCAAATCTAAATTGGTGCTTAGGGCATTTTGTCTTGCGTTCAAAACCTCCAAGTAATTGGCCAAACCGTTATCCAATAATTCTTGTGAGTAGTCCTTGGCCAAGGTATAGGCCTCGTATTCCTTTTCCTTAACCTTTATTTTTGCTATCGCAGCACCGTAGGAGTACAATGCATCCGACACTTCTTTTGATGCCGTAAGTAGGGCAAATTTAAAATCTAATTTCGCCTGTTCCTGCATTGCTTTTTGTACTTCATATTGCGTTCGTATTTTTCTTCCGTTCAAAAGAGGCTGCGTCAATCCACCTACTAGCGTAGCAAATAGAGAACCTGTATCAAAAAGATTATCGAATTGCAAGCTTTGTAATCCACCATTTGCGGTTAAGGTCAGCGACGGATAAAAGTTGCTTCTGGCCACATTGATTAGTTCGAATGAATTTACCAACCCATATTCTGCAGCTATTACATCGGGTCTATTGGCTAATAATTCATAAGAAATTCCCGTTCTTAATGGTGTCGATATTTGCTGCACTTCCAAGGTACTTCTGCGAATTTCAGTGGGTTCTGCACCTAATAATATCGATAACGAATTTTCCAATAAACGTACAGAATTTTCTAAATCGATTAAAATAGCCTCTGCAGTATATAACTGCGCTTCGGTCTGTTTTACGGCTACCTCGGTAAGGTTGCCCGATTCTTTTAATGCTTTCGTTGTTTCAAGACCCCTTTCTCGAGTAGCGATCGTCATCTTCGTAATCGCTATTTGTTCATCTAGACTCAATAGTTGGTAGTATAATGAGGCAATATTGGCGACCAATGTACTTTTAACGGCCTTGTGGGCGGCCACAGATTGCAAATAAGAAGCATTATAAGCGCGTTGATTACTTCTAATTTTACCCCAAATATCAGCTTCCCACGAAAGTCCGCCACTTAATTGAAACTGGTCCAATCGGTCAAAAAGACCCCCAAACTGACTGTTCGAGGAAATTTCTGTATGGGTATACTGTGCCGAACCATTAAGCGTGGGCAGATACCCCATTTTTCCCTGCTTCAGGTAAGCTTCCGAAATTAATATCTGCTGTATGGCCTTCCTAATATCTATATTATTTTTTAGTCCTTCTGCTATATAGCCTTGAAGGATGCTATCCGTAAATAGTTCTTTCCAAGATACCGTGGCAATAGAAACACTATCCTGTTGCAAAGAATCTGTACGGAAATATTGTGCATTAAGCAGTTCACTTTCTGGGCGCTCGTATGTTTTTGCCGAAAAACAAGACACTAAAAAGATAGGTAAAACGGCAATTCCACTATATTTTATAACTCTTACTAATTTCATACGACTACGATTCTGATATAGTTTCTAATTTTTCTGTATCTGGTGCACCGCTAATTTTTTCTTGTAACCATTGGAAGAAGACAAACAGGATGGGGATTACAAAGACCCCTGTAACCGTACCTATCAATAGGCCCCCTACTGCACCTGTACCAATAGATCTATTTCCTTCCGCTCCTACCCCACTGGCGAGCACTAAGGGCATTAAACCAAGGATAAAAGCAAAAGAAGTCATTAAGATAGGACGCAAACGGGCTTCTGCCCCTTGCACCGCCGAATCGATAATACTAAACCCTTCCCTTCTTCGTTGCAGTGCAAATTCAACGATCAATATGGCATTCTTCGCTAAAAGACCCACCAACATAATCAATGCAATCTGGAAGTATATATTATTCTGCAAACCGGTAAATTGAGTCGAAATATAAGCTCCAAAAACGCCTAATGGCAACGACAAGAGCACGGAGAAAGGAATGAGATAACTTTCATACTGCGCCGCTAATAAGAAATACACAAACAACAAGGACAGTAGAAAGATGGTCGTCGTCTGGTTTCCGGCATTCACCTCTTCGCGTGTTAAGCCTGAATAGGCAATCGAATAATTTACGGGTAAGGATTGGGAGACTTCTTCCACAGCGGCAATAACATCACCAGAACTAAAACCAGGATTCATAGCCGCTGTAATTCTTGTGGAATTGAACAAGTTGAAACGTGTCACTGATTGTGGGCCGTAGACTCTAGTCAAGGTAATGAACTCAGTAATCGGCGTCATTTCGCCCGTATCGGTACGAACATAAATCTGGTCTAGATTTTTTACATCGGCACGATCTTCTGGCAAGGCCTGTATATAGACACGATACTGTTTCCCGAACCGTGAGAAATCCGAAGCAAACACACTTCCAATATAGCCTTGTAGGGTTGAAAAAATACTGCTTACCGACACGCCCAATTCCTTAGCTCTTGGTACATTTAACGTTAACTCATATTGCGGATAGGCAGTGCTAAAGGAAGACTGCGCATATTGAATTTCAGGTCTTTGGCTTAATTTCTCCATAAAATCTTGGTTCGTTTTATCCAAGTCGATAAAACTACCACTGGTATTATCCAATAAATTGACCTCCACCCCTGCAGAACTTGAAAAGCCAGGAATACTAGGTGGTGCAAAAAAGATAATATTCGCTTCGGGTATTTGAGCAGCTACACCAAACATTTTTGCTGTAATGCTTTCAATGGACAAGGAATCTGCACTACGCTCGTCCCAATCCTGTAGACGAATGAAACCAAGTCCGTAATTACTACCAGCACCCCCCAAAAAGCTACGTCCTTCTACGACAGAACCTTCAAGTACACCGGGTATTTTGATTAGTTTAGCATAAAGTTCCTCGTTCACCGCGTGGGTTCGATCAATAGATGAGCCTGGGGGCAATTCTACATTTAAGAAAACAATTCCACGATCCTCATCGGGCACGAATCCTGTTTTTACATTAGCAGAAGACCACCAAATGCCAACCAGGGCCAAGACCAGAATGACCACGGTCATCCATTTATGCCGGTATAAAAACTGAACCGAACTACTATATTTCTGGGTCGTCGCCCTAAATCCCGCATTAAAGGCATCAAAAAACCGTTTGGCAAAGCCTTTACGTTCACTTTCCTGCGCTTCTTTATGTGGCTTTAGTAATAATGCGCATAAAGCCGGACTTAAGGTCAAGGCATTGATGGCCGAGATGATGATCGCAACGATAAGCGTAATACCGAATTGCTCATAAAAAACCCCTGTTGGACCTTGCACAAAGGTTACCGGAATAAATACCGCGGCCATCACAAGGGTAATGGAGATGATGGCTCCAGATATCTCGTTCATCGCGGTTAAGGTGGCTTTTTTAGGGTCTTTCGCCCCTTCGTCCAGTTTGGCATGTACCGCCTCTACTACCACAATAGCATCATCTACCACAATACCAATGGCCAATACCAAGGCAAAAAGGGTCAATAGGTTTATGGAGTAGCCAAACAGGTTTAAGAAGAAAAAGGTACCGATAATGGAAACAGGGACTGCTATCGCAGGAATTAAGGTAGATCTAAAATCTTGTAAAAAGACGAACACCACCAGAAAAACCAATAAAAAGGCCTCCACGAGCGTAGTGACCACTTTTTCAATGGAAGCATTCAAGAAATTATTGGTATTGTACGGAACAAAGATTTCAATCCCTGCCGGTAAATTTTCCTTAACGGCTTCCAAACGACTTTCTATCTCCACGATAATATCTCTAGCGTTAGAGCCCTTGGTTTGAAATATCCCAATATTTACCGCTGGGAAAGCCGAAGTCATTGAGCTACCCGTATACGACTGGGCCCCCAATTCAATTTCGGCAATATCATTTAAGCGTAGAAAACGCCCATTATCTAAAGCCTTCACAATAATATTACTGTACTGCTCTTCTGTCTTAAAACGGCCGCTGTATTTAATGGTGTAACTAAATGCCTGACCATCGTTCTCCCCTAAGGAACCTGCTGCGGACTCTAAACTCTGCTCTTTCAAAGCAGCGGTTACATCTGCAGGTATAAGCCCATAGGTAGCTAACTTCTCTGGCTGTAACCAAATACGCATAGCATAGTCTTTGGTACCAAAAACAGTGACGCTCCCTACCCCGTTTACTCGTTGTAATTCTGGGATAACATTAATTTTAAGATAATTCTGAATAAACGTATCGTCATAATCTGGATTACTACTGTAAAAGGACAAATACATTAAGGCACTTGTCTGCTGCTTTTGTGTTGTAACACCGGTTTGAATTACCGCTTGTGGCAATAATGAATTAGCCCGAGCTACCCTATTTTGTACGTTTACCGCTGCGATATCCGGATTGACATCTTGGTCAAAAAAAACGTTGATATTCGCCGTACCACTGTTGGTTGCCGTAGATGTCAAATACGTCATACCCTCTACGCCGTTTATTTGTTCTTCCAAAGGTATAATGACACTCTCCAAGATAGTTTCTGCATTGGCTCCTGGGTAGGTAGCGGTAACGCTAATGGTAGGGGGTGCAATATCTGGATACTGGGTGATCGGTAAAGTAGACAGTCCTAAAACCCCCAAAATAACAATGATAATCGATATTACGGTAGATAATACAGGACGTTCAATAAATGTTTTTAACATTTGCTATAATTTAAACCGTGGTTATCTGAATACTTTTTGAATAGGCTTAGCGATACTATCGAAAGAAACCGGGTTTGGAGCAATCTTAGTTTCTCCCCTGATCTTATTTACCCCGGTAGCCACGATACGGTCACCCACGTTTAAACCGCTTTTAATCAAATACAAATTATCTACTTCGGCAATGATGGTTAATGCGGTAGAAATGGCCATACTGTCTTTAGCCACTTTGTACACATACGTATTACCCTGACGCTCGTAGGTACTCTCTTTAGGAACCACGATAACCTCTTTAAACAGTTTTGGTATTTGTATTTTGGCACTGTTCCCATTGCTTAATATACGAGTGGGATTATCAAATTTTGCCCTAAAGGTTATGGCGCCGGTAGCTGGATCCACCTGACTATTTATGGTCTCAATGATTCCCTCTTCATCATATACCCTACCATTGGCCAAAATAAGGTTCACCTTGGATAGGTTTTTTATCTTATCGGATTTAGTAGCCCCAGGCGTATCTTGAATGAAATCCAAATAATCTTTTTCATTCATCGCGAAATAGGCATAAATCGCACTTATATCAGCCACAGTGGTTAGGGGCTCTTGGTTTGTGGGACTAACCAAGGTGCCTCTTCTAAAACGAATGGAGCCTACAAAACCATCTACCGGACTCTTGATAGCACCATAATTGATGTTTGCGTTTATTCCATTATAACTACTTTTTGCTTGCTGTAACTTTGCTTTGGCGGTTTCCAACTGTACGGTACTGATGATGTTTTTTTCTACCAACGGTTTTAATTTATCAACTTCAACTTGTGCTGCGTTTACGTTGGCCCTGGCAGCGGCGGCATCTTGCGACAATGATGCTGTTTCCAATTTAAAAAGCACCTCGCCCTTTTTAACTTGTTGACCTTCATCTACCAAGACATCGGTAATATAGCCTGATATCTTGGCACGTACCTCACTATTTACAATACCTTCCACACTGGCGGGATAGGTCGTAAATGCCGTAATATTCTTGGTGGGTATGGCTACGACTTGAAAAGGGGTTGCCCCATTGGACACCTTATTTTTTGTAGCGTTTCCTTCCCCACAGGAAGTTAAAACTAGAAAGGGAAACAACAGTACTACGATTCTCATTTTGTTCATTTTGGTATGGCGGTATAATTTAATTTGTAGTGTATGCATTAATTTTTCGCAAGGCATCCTCTAGGTTTTGTTTTTGTGCTTCCAAGTAGGTTTGAAAGATGTTGCCCAAATAACCTCTTTGTTCAAATTTGGACGAATTATTTAATTTATTAAAAGCATTTACCTTTTCCGTAATGCGCAGTTCTCTGGAAACCGCTTCAACATGTTCGTTCAGCATATTTTTTACATAATTTCCAGCACTTCTAAAATAGCGTTTTCTGTTCCCTGTTTTTGTATAATAGTCCACAAATTTTAGGGCGACCAGTAAATTCAGATTCGTCGACATCGAACTTTTGCTGGATTGGGTCAGCTCCATCAATGCATCAAAAGAATACCCATCGTATGAAGTCAATACTAATATCGAATAGATGCGCGCGGCCAAGGGGGGTAACTTATGCCGTTCTTGAATGAACAGCCCTAGCTCTTCCACCAATTCCATTTTTTCCTGCGTATCCTTATCCATAAAAGCTATTTTCCATGGCAAAATTAGTATTTAGTTCGGTAAGTTCAGAACCAAAAAACACAACACTATGTTAATTTTATGAAAACCTAGGTATCCCCAATATATGCAGCACATATTCCTGGTCACCTTCCGTATGCGCCCAAAAGCTAACGTATTGGGGAATGGCCACAAAAAAGACCCTACGCGGGGCAAATGCCCGTTGTTGCAACAAGGTTCCAGGCTACACGAAATGAGGCGGCGCAAGGATTCCGCAAAACCAAGGGTTCTGTTTAGAACGCAAAAGAAGGGGGTACCCCTGCCCCATTCCAACAAATGTACCATGAATTACCCTTTCCCGTAAAAAAAAGAAATCGGTATGGTATCTTTGAACCTGTAGGACGACGAAAATCAACCACTAAAAGGTAGCTGAATGATGACACACTGGTACGTTCTGTATACCAAACCGAACAAAGAGAAAAAAGTATTGACCCAATTAGAAAAAATTGGCATCAAGGCCTATTGTCCCATGACCACCAGCATACGACAATGGTCGGACCGAAAGAAAAAAATACAGACGCCCTTTCTTGCAAGAATAATTTTTATTGATTGTTTGGAAGCGGACCGCAACAAAGTATTTGAAGTACCCGTAGCGCAATACTACCTTTATTTTTTGTGGGAAACCTGCCTTGGTACCACAGGGTGACTTTGAAAAAATGCAGGATTCCTTAAAAGGGGATATCACCAAGGCCAATATCCAGAAATTAAAATCTGGCGACCCCTACACCTTGGAAACCCATGGCTTTAGCGGCCAATAAGGAACCCTGCAGGAAGTGTCCAAAAATCGAATACAGATTGAGCTCAAAGAGCTAGGAATGAAAATAACCATCATCAAATAACATATGTTTGGTTTTTGCAGTAGGTACATGCATGTTGATTAAATAGTGAAAAGATTATTTTGTTTTTTTGTAAAACAAAATCGCCATTCTTAGTTTTGTATTGTATACCCATACGATGAAAGTGCTCGCAACCGATCCAAAATGGGACTGGTAAGGGCGAAGCCATCAAAAGTCACCTAAATGCTTCGTTGTATCCGCACGCGCAAAACAGCTAAATGCACTATTACAGCGATTACCCTTTGGGAAATTAGCATAAACACACCAAAAGGTAGCAAGACGATTAATAACGATTTTGTGCTCGCCATAACAGGCTAAAGCCCTAATTTTGAGTTTTTGGAACCACTTGGTATCAATCTAAGTGATGATGAAAAAAAATTACCAGAATACAATGTGGAAACTATGGAAAGTAACGTAAACGGACTTTATCTTGCCGGTATTATCTGCGGTGGTATGGAAACACATAAATGGTTTATAGAAAATTCCAGAGTGCATGCTAAGATGATTATTAAGAATATGATTGCACAAGTAAAAAACCTCGAGGCAAGCACACGAGGCATTCGCAAGGAAACGACCTAAAAAAGCACGAGGTGAGCCTCGGAGTATTCAAATCTCAATTATCAAGTAAAAAACACGATAAATTAATGAACGATTTTTCTATTGCCATACATGGTGGCGCGGGTACCTTAGTAAAAGGTATGATGACACCCGATAAAGAAATAGCATACAGAAGTGCCCTACAGACTGCATTAAACGAAGGATATTCATGCCTACAGCAAGGAGGAACCGCTGTTGATGCCGTTGAAAAAGCCGTGGTACTCTTAGAAAACTCAGCGCTATTTAATGCAGGAAAAGGAAGTGTGTTCACAGCTGAAGGCACTCACGAAATGGATGCTGCTATTATGGAAGGGAATAACCTTCACGCTGGTGGAGTTTCTTTGATCACAGGAATAAAGAATCCGATTTCGCTTGCTCGTGATATTATGGAAAAAAGCGAACATGTTTTCCTAGCCGGCAAAGGAGCACTGGATTTTGCACAAAGCTTGGCATACACGCTTGAACAGCCGAGTTATTTTTATGACCAACTTCGGTATGAACAATGGCAAGAGATTAAGGGAACGGATAGTTTTCAATTAGACCACGCAGCAAAAAAAGATAACAAATTCGGTACCGTTGGCGCGGTAGCGAAAGATATAAACGGGAATATTGCTGCAGCGACCTCTACCGGTGGTATGACCAATAAAAGATTTGGTAGAATAGGGGATAGCCCTATGATAGGGTCAGGAACATATGCTAATAACAAAACATGCGCAGTATCTTGCACAGGGAGTGGTGAATTTTTTATCCGTGGCGTAGTCGCTTATGACGTTTCCTGCCTTATGGAATACAAAAATTATACGTTACAAGAAGCTGCAGACGAGGTTATTCAAAAAAGAATGGTAAACTTAGGGGGTGATGG
>JBLICT010000082.1:0-12643 GCA_047632415.1 Maribacter sp. | reverse complement strand
GATTTTAAGCATAACCTTGAGGAAAAGCAAAAAATTGTGGAACGGGCAGAGTCCTTGGCCATAGAGCCAGATTTAAATAGGGCGTTTAGGGAATTACAGGTTTTACATAAGATTTGGAAAGAGGATATTGGTCCTGTAGGAAAAGAGCACCGAGAAGAAATATGGGAACGTTTTAGCAAGGCTACCAAAACCATACATGGAAGAAGACAAGACTACTTTAAAGATCTAGATAAAGTATATGAGCAAAATCTGGAACATAAAAAGAAAATTATTGAAGAAATAACGACCTTGTCTACCAATGTCTCTAACAACCATGGTACCTTACAAAAACAGATAAAACAGCTAGAGGCCTTACGGGAATCGTTTTTTAAAGCTGGCAAAGTACCACAAAAGGATAACGAAAGTACATGGAACGCTTTTAAATCTGTGGTACGTGATTTCAACCGCAATAAAAATGCATTTTATAAAAACCTTAAAAAAGATCAAGACGAAAATTTAAACAAGAAAAGAGTCTTGTTAGAAATTGCCATTTCTTTAAAGGATACTGAAGATTTTGATACGGCAACCGGCGAAATGAAGCGCATCCAAAACGAATGGAAAAGCATAGGACATGTACCACGCAAGTATTCAGATAAAATTTGGAAGGAATTTAAAGCTGCTTGCAACCATTATTTTGAAAGGTTCCATGCACTAAAGAACAAAGCAAATAATGAAGAGGTTGAAAACCTAAAAGAAAAAGAAGCAATTTTACTGTTGCTAAAGGACTTTCAACTTACGAACAATAGGGATGATAACTTAGCTACCATCAAAACCTTTATAACCGACTGGAAGAAATTTGGCCATGTACCTTTCAAGCAAAAAAGTATCAATCAAAAGTTCAATAAAATAATCGATGCTCTTTTTCACAAGTTAGATGTTAGCAAACAGGAATCGGAATTATTAACATATGGAAATAAGATTCAACGTCTTAAAGAGGACGACAACCAAGAAAGAGCCATACAAAACGAACGTAGTTTTATACGTAAAAAAATAGACGAGAGTAAAAATGAGATTCGCCAGTTAGAAAATAACTTACAGTTTTTCTCCAACGCATCTGAGGATAACCCCATAGTAAAGGATGTTATCAAAAAAGTAAATAGTCATAAAGAAGCGCTCGATTCCTGGATGTCAAAACTCAAAAAATTAAATATCTTAAAAAATAATCTTCAAAAAGAGGCAGAAGAAGAAGTCACTTCTTCCGAAGAGGAATAGCAACTTTTAAATCAACTTAAACCCTGCCTACGATGTGTATTGCAGGGTTTTTTATTGTGTAATCATTTAGGGTTTATTATCACGCATGAATTAGCAGAACAAAAACAGAATACAATACCCTTTCTTTTGTAAATAAGATTTGAAACATTTTACTAGCTTAAGATAAGAGGCATCATAATAGATGTGAAAATACAGAAGGTTAACTAGCAGTACTCATTCAATTCATTCATATGTAGTATTTTAGGAAAAAGTTTTGTATTATTCTACAACTCGAAAATAAATTGTAACAAGACCCTTTAAAACATGAAAAAAATAGTCCAGTTGAGTGCTTTACTCTTGGTTGTATTAACATGTTGTTATAGCTGCTCACCTGTTAAAAAAAACCAAGAATCAATTCCCACGTTTGATTGGAGCGATAAAGTAACATCAATTAATCAAACTGATAGCTTACGCTATGGGACCTCCTATTTATCCGTTTATTCTCAAATATACAGTTATACAGAACACACTTCAATAGACTTAACGGCTACGGTAAGCATAAGAAATACGAGTGAAACGGATTCCATATACCTCTTAAGAGCAAATTATTATGATACAAAAGGGGTTGCCATAGAATCTTATCTTAGCCAACCAATATCCATAAAAACTATGGAAACATTAGAGATCGTGATTGCTGAATTCGATAAAAAGGGAGGTACAGGAGCCAACTTCATTTTTGAGTGGGCAACAAAGCCTAATACTTCCGACCCATTATTTGAAGCCGTAATGATTTCAACCTACGGACAACAAGGTCTTTCATTTACAACACAAGGCAAACGTATAGACTAACAATGAATTATTATGCTGGCATACTACTCCTAAGTCTTATTTCCACGCACACATCATTGCAAATAAGGACAGAAAACTACCTTCATAGAAATTGGACCTCAACAAAATAGTCTAGAGACTAAGGCGTTTAACATTTTGAAAAACAAATGCAATATATGTCACGCAACAAAAAGAAGATTACAACTATTTACCTTGAATAACATGGATAGCTTAAAAGCAGAAATCAACACCCAAGTATTTATTAAAAGGAAAATGCCAAAAGGAAAGAGAAACCAACTTTCGAAACAAGAAGAAATGAATCTAAAGAACTGGCTTAGCGGTCTAAACTAAAAAAAGAGCCGTTAAAAACGGCTCTTTTTTTAATACTACCATAATACACAATATCTATTTTGCCACATTAACAGCTCTAGTTTCTCGAATCACCGTCACTTTTACCTGACCAGGATAAGTCATATCTGTTTGTATTTTTTGAGAAATTTCAAAAGACAACTGCGCCGCTTTATCATCACTTACTTTTTCACTTTCTACAATAACCCGTAGCTCCCTACCGGCCTGTATAGCGTAGGCTTTCTGTACCCCACCAAACCCAAAAGCGATTTCTTCTAAATCTTTTAACCGCTGAATATAAGAATCCAAGACTTGACGTCTTGCACCTGGTCTTGCACCACTAATGGCATCACAAACCTGCACAATAGGGGAAATCAAGTTTTTCATTTCAATCTCGTCGTGGTGTGCACCAATGGCATTGCACACATCCGGTATCTCACCATATTTTTCTGCCCACTGCATGCCTAAAATAGCATGTGGTGTTTCTACCTCTGCCTCTGTATTTGGCACTTTACCTATGTCATGCAGCAAGCCTGCACGTTTAGCAACTTTAGCATTCAAGCCCATTTCCGCTGCCATAACGCCACATAATTTTGCCACTTCTCGAGAATGTTGTAGTAAATTTTGACCGTAAGAAGAGCGATACTTCATTCTACCTACCGCTTTTATCAATTCTGGATGCAACCCATGAATACCTAAATCAATAATCGTACGCTTTCCTATATCTATAATCTCGGCCTCTATCTGCTTTTCTGTTTTCTTTACAATTTCCTCTATTCGTGCAGGGTGAATACGACCATCCGTCACTAATTTATGAAGGGATAACCGTGCTACTTCTCTACGAACAGAATCAAAACATGACAGTATAATGGCTTCAGGGGTATCATCCACAATAATTTCTACACCCGTTGCAGATTCCAATGCCCGTATGTTTCTCCCTTCACGCCCTATAATCCTGCCTTTTACGTCGTCGGATTCTATATTAAAGACAGATACGCAGTTTTCTACTGCTTCTTCGGTTCCTATGCGCTGTATCGTATTAATTACTATTTTACGTGCTTCTTGTTGTGCCGTTAACTTTGCCTCTTCTACTGTGGCCTGTATATAACCCATGGCATCGGATTTAGCCTTTTCTCGTAAACTCTCTATAAGCTGACTCTTGGCATCATCAGCCGAAAGTCCGGAGATAACTTCCAATTGTTGTATTTGGCTATTATGCAGTTTATCGACTTCGGATTGCTTTTTCTCAAAAAACTCCTTGCGATAATCCACATCTTTCAGCTTTTCATCTAACTGGGAGTTTAATTTTTTACCCCTTGCTAATTCGCTGCTCACCTGTGATTCTTTGTCCCTAGTGCGTTTTTCGGATTCGTTAATCTTTCTATCCTTGCCTATGATTACCTTTTCATGTTCGGCCTTTAATTCCAAAAACTTCTCTTTGGCCTGTAAAATTTTATCCTTTTTTAGGTTCTCCCCTTCTACTTTCGCTTCTTTTAAGAACTGGGCTGCTTCTTTCTTAGCGTTTGCAATGGTCTTGGAGGCTTTCCCCTTTTCCATAAACTTCGCAATTGCGAAGCCGATTGCCAATCCTACGATGGCGGCTATTATAATCATTGTACTGTCCATAGTTGTTTATATTTAAAAAAAAAAGCCCACATTGGAGAAGTTTCGTACAAACTCCGGAAATCAGGTTTAGGGCTAACAGACTGATCAAGGATCCCTATACGAGTAGGGCTTGCTTTTACAATCTAAACTCACCCTTTTTAAAAAAATAAATGTTGAGTTTGACAAAAGATATTACCAATGTGGGCAGTAACTTAAATTAATTTTTAAAGAACGTATTTACTGTGAAGCTAGCTTTGAATGCACCAAATCACTCAACGCCTGTAAACGTTGTTCCGCTTCTTGGGTACCTTCTGTCTGTTCTATACTTTTTTGCTCTATTTTAGAGGCAAACTGCAAGGCGCACATCGCCAAAACATCTTGTTTATCCCTAACGGCATAGTTCTGCTCAAATTTCTTGGCCAACTGTTCTATATTCTTAGCGGCCTTTCGCAAGCCTTCCTCTTGACTTGGATCTATCGTTAATGGATATACCCTGTCTGCAATGGAAAGCTTTATTTTGAGCTTATCTGACATATTATTTTAACATTATTCCGCGAGTTGTGTTATGCAATGATCCAACTCCCGTATTAACGTATTTATTTTAAGCTTTGCTTCTGTTGTATTCGTATTACTGCCAAGCATTGAATTTGCGAGTTTAAGCGAATTGTATTTTTCCTCCCAATCCGAAACCGATTTATCGGCTTTTTGTTGAATGGATTTTATCGAAACCAACTCGTTTTCCAGTTCCACATTAGCCCGTCGCAACACCTCTAACCTATGAAGCAACTTACTAATCCTATTTTCTAAGGAGTCAACGATTTGTATTAATTCACTCATGCAAAAATTCGATGCAGTTTACACAAAGTTAACATTCATCCGAAGACTTAGCAATACTTTTCACAAATAATCTTTTAAGTATTTCACCAAAGCAATAAAACCTGATAGACAACAGGGTTTTATACATTTACAACAAACCTTTCAAGAATTGGCTTGGATTAATTATTTTCGCAGCAACTTTTTACACCTATGAAGAACATTACCCAAGGTTTCTTACTCCTATTTATAACCCAAATTATAGGACAAACAACATATCCTACAGATGCCTTTAGAGCTCCCTTGGACATACCTATCATCTTAGCGGGAACATTTGGAGAGTTAAGATCCAACCATTTTCATTCTGGAATAGATATTAAAACACAACAGCGCGAGGGATTATCCGTATATGGTATTGGTGATGGCACGATTACGCGCGTAAAGGTATCCTTGTGGGGCTATGGCAAAGTATTATATGTGGCGCACCCGAACGGTTATACTTCTGTTTACGGGCATTTACAAAAATTTTCGCCCAAGATAGAAGCATATATCAAAAAGATACAATATCAAAAGAAGTCCTATGAAGTAGAAGTTTTTCCCGACTATGGAGAGCTTAAAATCGAGAAAGGGGAGCTTATCGCCTACAGCGGCAATACTGGTGGTTCTTCAGGACCACACCTTCATTTTGAAATTCGTAGTAGTGTATCGGAAAAACCAACGAACCCCTTATTCTACGGTATTGATGTTGCCGATGCCACGAACCCAATCTTAGAAAAACTGTTTATGTACCCGCTTTCCAAAAATACACAAGTAAATAAAAGTGGAGATCGCATACAGGTAAATTTCACCAAACAGAGTGATGGCACTTTCCTAGCCAATAAAGTCCACGCCATTGGAAAAATCGGTGTCGGGTTTATAGGATTTGACCGCCAAGATATGGCTGCGAATAGGAATGGGATATATGCAGTGTCACTTTCCGTGAACGGAAAAATATATATGGCCTACGACTTTGAATCGTTTTCGTTTGGAGAGACAAGATATATCAATACCCTAATAGATTATGACTATTTTGGACGTTACCGACAACGAATTCAAAAATGTTTTAAATCGCTTGGAAACAAACTGAGTATCTACGAAGAATTATACAATAATGGAGAAATAGAAATTAGGGAGGGATTAAGTTACAGTATTGAGTTAAGCATCAAGGATCTTAAAGGAAATGTAGTGGTATTAAAAATACCTGTTGAAGGCAAAAAAGAGGAACTTAAGATGCCAAAAGAAGAGAACAAGACCGATGATTATGTTATTGCAAAAAAACCAAATAATTACGATTTAGGCGGTGCAAAGGTATATTTCCCTTCCAACACCTTTTATGAGGACTTTTATATCGATTTGAAAAAAGGAAAAGATACAGTTCGCATTCACCGGAATACAGTACCCGCCCATCGCAATTTCACCATTTCGTTCGATGCAACAAAATTCAGCAACGAAGAACAAAAACAATTGTTTATAGCACGATTGGATAGTAAGTTGCAGCCAAGCTATGCAAGCACTTATAAGCGTGCCGGCACGTTTACGACAAGAACAAGAAATTTAGGAACTTATACCCTGGTCAAGGATACTATTGTTCCTAAGATACGTGCCAAAAACTTCAAGGAAAAACAATGGCTCAACAACTATAAATACCTAAGCCTATCCATTTCCGATGACCTCAGTGGAGTAGACACCTATTCCGCGACCTTGAACGGCGAATGGATTCTAATGGAATATGAGCCTAAAAGAAATACGCTAACCTATAATTTCGACGATAAGATTTTGGACCAGAAGCAATGTGTTCTCAAAGTTACCGTTACGGATAATGTAGGCAACGAGAATACCTTAAGTACCACATTTTTTAGAAAATAAACTGTTTGAGATTTTGCAAAGCAATTTTCACCCTTTTTCTACTGTGCCAGTTTAATAGCTTAGCGCAAACGGCTACAATTACAGGGATTGTACTCGACGAAGCCAATATTCCTTTATCCAATGTTAATATTTCCTCTGGCACATTCGGCACTGCAACGGATAGCAACGGGTTCTATGTGCTTACCATTTATGCCGATACGGAATCCCAAATTACCTTTTCACACTTAGGTCACAAAGATCTTGTATTACAAGGTTTGTTGTTGTCCTCTAACGAAACCTTTGAATTTAGCCCCATACTTAAAACCGATGTTGTTCAGGTAGCAGGCGTAACCGTATCACCAAGGGGAAGGAAAGAGGTTACCGGAATCACATCTATTTCACCAGAACAGCTGCTTAAAATACCCGGTGCCAATGCTGGAGTTGAAAACATCTTAAAACTATTGCCCGGAGTAAGCTCCAATAATGAGCTAAGCACGCAATATTCGGTGCGTGGTGGCAACTTTGATGAAAATCTGGTATATGTAAACGAAATTGAAGTATACAGACCCTTTCTCATACGCTCAGCACAACAAGAAGGTCTTAGCTTTGTGAACAGTAGTATGGTACAGGACGTAACCTTTTCGCCAGGAGGGTTTCAAGCAAAATATGGCGATAAACTTTCTTCAGTACTGGACATTGTCTACAAAACACCAGCTACTTTTTCCCTTCAAGGAGATTTTAGTTTTTTGGGTGCAAGCGTAACGCTAGAAACCCGCTCTAAGAACAAAAAACTAAGCAGCATTACCGGGTTTCGATACAGAAATAATGCCCTACTGGTAAATAGTCAACAAACCCAAAGTAATTTTAATCCTGCATTCACAGATGTTCAGAGTTATTTGACCTATCGTTTTTCGAACAAATTCAACCTAAGTTTTCTGGGTAACCTTTCCGTAAACAATTATACGAACGAACCCTTAAACCGACAAACAAATTTTGGAACGTTACAGGACCCAAAAGCCTTAACTGTTTTCTACGAAGGAAAAGAAGTAAATAAATATAGCACGGCTCTTGGTGCTTTTAAAGGGAATTATCAATTAAACGATAACACAACACTAAAACTCATCACATCGCTGTATCACACGACCGAGGAAGAATATTCCGATGTAATTGCGTCATACCGCTTAGGAGAGGTAGATAGTAATCTAGGAAGTGAAACACTAGGTGAAATTGTAAGCCCCAGAGGTATCGGCTCCCAATTCAATAGATCTAGAAATGACTTGGACGCCCTAATATTCAATCTAAATCATAGGGGTATCCACAAACGTAAAAACCTTGTTATGGAATGGGGCGTTAAGTACACCCACGAAGATATCCGCGACCAACTTAGGGAGTCCGAATTTATAGATTCGGCAGGATTTTTGGTACGTCCTCCTCGGGCAGAATTCATCAACAACCAGCCAGAAATACCATTTAACGCACCGCTGGAAGCTTTTGAAAGTCTTAGCGCTTCCAATTTTGTAAAGACCAATCGCTTTTCAGGATTTTTTCAACTCGGAAAACAGACCAAATGGGGAGTACATGATGTGTATTACAATATTGGGATACGTGGCCAGCACTGGACCATTAGCGGCACGGATGTCGAAAAAGTATCTCAAACCGTAGTAAGTCCTAGAGCGCAATTTACCTTAAAACCAAATTGGAAAAAGGATATGCTTTTTCGATTATCCGGAGGAGTCTACCACCAACCCCCTTTTTACAGAGAGCTTAGGGATAGTTCAGGAATAATACGCCCCAATGTTAAGGCTCAAAAATCGATTCATATCGTGGCAGGAAACGAATATAGTTTTTTACTTTGGGAAAG
This sequence comes from Maribacter sp., assembly GCA_047632415.1. GTDB lineage: Bacteria > Bacteroidota > Bacteroidia > Flavobacteriales > Flavobacteriaceae > Maribacter. Next base: position 4,074 of record JBLICT010000082.1, on the reverse strand, counting down.
GCCGTTTACCTTGACTAGTGAGGCGTACTATAAAAAATTGACCAACGTAAATCCATACACATTGGAGGATGTTCGAATTCGCTATTCCGCTACCAACGACGCTCAAGCATACGTATATGGAGCAGAGCTACGGCTAAACGGTACCTTTGTACCGGGAACCGAATCCTGGGTTAGCTTGGGCTATTTAAAAACAGAAGAGAACAGAAACGAGCGCGGCTATATTTCAAGACCCACAGATCAGCGTTTTAAATTAGGAATTCTGTTCCAAGATTATATCCCAACCATACCCGATTTAAAAATGTACCTGAACCTTATATACAGCACTGGAGTACCGGGCGGATCTCCAAGTTATGCCGATCCCTACATTTTTCAGAATAGATTAAGAGATTATAAACGTGCAGATTTGGGAATTTCCTATATTTTTGTAGATAAAAACAAAAGGTACGGTTCTAATCATTGGCTCCGTTCGTTCAAAGAATTGAGTATTGGCTTTGAAATTTTTAATCTTTTCAACAACCAAAACTCCATTACTAATACTTGGGTCAGGGACGTGGACAGCAAAAACGAATTTGCTGTTCCCAACTTTTTAACCTCCCGGGTACTGAACCTTAGATTGCAAATACGGCTTTAACAAAACAACATGTATAAATTTATATTTTTAATTGCTTTTTGCGCTTCCCTATCGGTACAAGGACAGAAGAATATCTATGAGAGTAATCGATTCGATGAACTAAGCACTAGTCATAATACATTAGCTATCCTACCCTTTCTCACCAATTTAGACCTAAAAAACCAAGTGAGTAAAGAGGAATTAATAGTATTAGAAGAAAAGGAAGGATATGCGGTACAGAATGCCCTAGAGACCTATTTTTCCAAAAGGGGAAAAAAGAAAAAGTTACCGGTAGAATTTCAAAATACCAAGAACACAAAGGCCATCTTGTCCCAAAAAGGGATTACCTATAAAAATATAGATGTGTATACTATGAAGCAGCTCAGCGAAATGTTGGGCGTAGATGGCATCATTAGCGGCACCTTAGACCTTAATGTTTTATTATCTAACGGTGTTTCGACCGATTTCAGCTTTACGGATTACTTTTCCGGAAATGCGGATTATGGTCGCATTGGGGTTAAAATAAGTGATGGCAATACGGGCAAACTTTTATGGAAATACGAGAAACAAATCAACAAAAAAACGGGTAAGAATACAACCGATCTTATTGATAGAATGATGAAGCTCGCCATTCGAAAATTCCCCTACGAGCGTGAGCGAAAGAAGGATAGGAAGATTAAGTAACTTACTGCCTTTATTCTTCAAAACAGAAATTAGTTATACTGTATGCAGCCTAACTAACATCACTTTATTCCATTAAACTTTTGTCTGCTCATCTTGCTTTTTAGAACACTTGGTAAGGAGTAAACCTGTTTGCAGCAAAAACGTTTTAGAAAAAATAGCATTGTATTACTATATCATAAATTCCTTCAAAACTCCGACCGTATAGTCAATATCCTCTTTGGTGTTATACTTTGAGAAGGAAAAACGAAGGGAAGGTTTTTTTATTTCTTCCTCGGAAAGAATTTCAGATAGTACGTGCGAACCTTTATCACTACCAGATTGGCATGCACTGCCCTTAGAGCAAGCGATACCCTTTATATCCAAATGAAACAATAACATCAATGCCTTTTCTTGTTGCACAGGCAAGCATACGTTTACCAAGGTATAGGTGCTATTATCCATATCTCCAGACAAGCCATTGAACCTTGCTCCTGGAATTTCGTTTTCTACCTTCTGAATAAAATATCGCTTTAAATCTGTAACGTAATTTTGTTCCTCCTCTAGGTTTTTATACGCTAAAACAAAGGCTTCCTCTAAACCCACAATATTATGAAAAGATTCGGTTCCTGCCCTAAAACCTCGTTCTTGAGATCCTCCAGATATCATACATCCCATCCCAGAATTTTTTCTAATGTAAGCGAACCCTATTCCTTTTGGTCCATGGAATTTGTGCGCAGCGGCAGCTAAAAAATCTACTGGTGTACTTTTTACATCCCATTCATAGTGTCCTATAGACTGGACCGTATCCGAATGCACAAGAGCCCCATACTCTTTTGCCAATACGGCGATAGCATGGATATCCACTTTATTTCCTATCTCATTATTAACATGCATGATACTTACTAGCTTTTTAGAATCATCATTAGACAATAGCGTCTGTAAGTGAGCCATATCAGGATTTCCGTCTGCGTTTAAATTCACAAAACATAGATTTACCAATCCTTTCTCATGGAGTTCTTCCACAGTATGGAGCACGGCATGGTGCTCTATTTTGGTGGTAATTATCGTTTGCACACCTAAGTCACGAACCGCGCATCTAAGAATCATATTATCTGCCTCTGTACCTCCTGAAGTGAAAATAATCTCGGACGGAAAAGCATTCATTTGTTTGGCAATGGTTTTTCTAGCGCTTTCTATTGCTGTCTTTGCCGTTCTTCCAAAGCTATGCGTAGATGATGGATTACCATAAGAATTAGCCAAAGCATCTTGCATTATATCAATGACCTCTTTCCTAACTTGAGTCGTGGCAGCATTATCTAGATATACATTTTTCATTTTTGGTACGCATTTTTTAAAATGACTATCGGTTAAATTATTCCACCTAATCGATATTAACAACCCTAGAATGACCTGATTAAAAGCATCAGAATCTAAATGGCTTCTTTTTGCCAAATTTCATTCATAGTTTTCAAAAATAATTCAAATAAAGTTAAATTACCTGTAAATGGTTTTAAACCTATCTAAGCATATCCCATATTTACATTAAATTTGATGTACAGAAGCTCATACTGGGCATTTAATCAACGAACGGCAGAGCCCAAATAATATAGATAAATCTATATTGATGGATTGGCTAATTTTATATAGATGAAAAAAAATATTGGCCTTATCCTCTTACTGTTATGTATTTCCTGTGACGATGGTGATTTACAGATAAAAACGATAGATTTTGATAGTATTGAAACTCCTGATAGTTGCAACGCCCTTTCTGCGACTACCTCTAACCTACTGTTTAAAATAAATGAAGAAGAGGCGCTCATCTTAGCACTGCCAGCAGGACTTCTTAAAAACGAGATTACAACTGATACCATTGAAAGTAACGTGCCAGGTGCCTCTAGTCTAATTTATCGCATCTTTACAGAAGACGTAACCAAAAATTATTTCTGCGATGAAGTTCCTCCTATTACCCCAAGCGTTTCACAAGAAATAGTAGCAGAAGCTGGAACCGTACTAATTTCTACAGTTGCAACAGATTCGGTAACTTTCGAACACTCCATAGAATTAAGCGGAATTTCCTTTATAACAGAGGATGGCAGCAGAATCACGGACCTTCGTATTAATAAGTATGGAAAGGTTACTACAAAACTTTAATGATTAATTCTGATAGATGTACACTTCTGTTGCTCCCAAGCCGTATTTTTGATAATCGGCATCATAATGTTTCACACTATCGTATTTATTGAAGAGGTATCGTAATTCTTCTTTTAAAACGCCCTCGCCTACCCCATGTATAAAAATAACTTTTTGAATGCGTTTGGACATGGCGAACTCCAATTGCCGTTTGGCAGTTTCCAATTGTAAGTTCAGTATTTCAAAATTGCCCATTCCTTTTGGGTTTTTCACCAATTGATTTATGTGAAGATCCACCTCCATTTTAGGAAGATTGCGCTCTTTTGGCCTTGCTATTGAAGGTTTGCGTCTTTTAGGAAGCTCCTTTTCCTTTTTCACCTGAGCGATTTCATAATTACTTACGGTAATACTACCGGTAATCACAACCAATTCCCGAGCTTCAAATACCATTAGGAAGTCGTCCTCGGTTTGCACGGTTATAGAGGAACCTTTAACTTGTGAAACGATACCCTTGATTACATCGTCAATGGCCTCTACTTTATCCCCTACTTTAAATACAGCCATAATTTTATTTTGATTCCCCAAAAATAGTAGTAATTTTCGTTTCTGAACAATAAACAAAATGCGTATCCTAAGTACCTCTTACTTTTTGGGCATAGAAAACTATATGC
>JBLICT010000081.1:0-12679 GCA_047632415.1 Maribacter sp. | reverse complement strand
GCGGTTTGCATTATTTTGTTCAGCTCGTCAACGATACGCTCGTTGGAAATAATTCTTATGCGGTCCTTGTTGTCCGTTATAGCCTGCAAGGAAGGTAGTTCTATGGTAAATCCGAGTTGGGTGGCAAATCGTATCGCCCGCATCATCCTAAGTGGGTCGTCCGAGTAGGTGGTATTTGGGTCTAAAGGAGTTCTTAATAATTGACGCTCTAGGTCTTGTATACCCCCAAAAGGATCTAGTAAATTCCCAAACGTAGCTTGGTTAATGGATAGTGCCAGTGCGTTGATGGTAAAATCTCGCCGTCTTTGATCATCATCCAAAGATCCGTTCTCAACTACGGGTTTTCTACTGTCCCTATGGTAACTTTCTTTTCTCGCCCCAACAAATTCAAGTTCTATTCCATCATGTTTGATCATGGCGGTGCCAAAGTTCTTAAAGACGGCAACTTTAGGGTTTCCAATAAGTTTTGAGGCCACTTTTTCTGCTAGAGCAATACCGCTACCTACAGCAACGATGTCTATATCTTTTGGAGTGCCTCTTTTTAGAAAAAAATCACGTACAAAACCTCCTATCACATAGGCTTCAAGTCCCAATTCATCGGCACTCTTCCCAATTATCTGAAAAATATCTTCTGTTAATGCCTGTGTGTAGTTCATGGGTCTTTCGCCTGCATTATTCCCGGATCACCTTCACTTTGTGATTTCCACTTAATTTAATGATTGTGGAGGCTTGGGAACTTTCGTTTTCTTGTTGCAAATTTACCACATAGTCTACACCTTTTAAAATGGCCTGATCAATTTCTTTAAAACTTTTTGGGATGCTAGTTCCACTGATGTTCGCTATTGTTGTTACAATGGGTTTTTTAAATTTGTTTATCAGGTACTGGCAAAATTTGTCCGAAGCTACCCGCATGGCTAAGGAGCCGTCTGGAGCGATGAGATTTTTCGAAATACCTCTCGGGGTATCGTAGACAATAGTAGTAGGTTTAGCAGCCAGATCCATTAGGTCGTATGCTAAGTCTGGCACCTTTTCTATATGCTTTTCTAGCATGGCATCATGGGCAACCAAACAGACCATAGGCGTGCCCGATTTTTGTTTTTTTAATGTGTAGATTTTCTGTACTGCTAGGTCGTTTGTGACATCACAGCCTATAGCCCACAACGTATCTGTTGGGTAAAGAATGAGTCCACCTTCTTCTAATATGGCAATAGCTTTTTTAATTTCTTCTGTCAAAATTTCTGTATGGATAAGTATGAGTACAAAAGTAGGTTTTCTAGCCTGTAAATAATTTTCTGTTAATTATAATATCGCTTTTACACCTAATGTATTTTTCAAATAAGTAAATTGCAATGGCCACTATTGCAAGCTGATTTTGTAATTTTCGCCAAACTTTACAAGCGTATGGTATGATTGAGGTAAATGATAAGGAACTATTAAGCAAATTTCCAGGTTGGGAGCTTATTGAACAAACGGAACGTCGTCTTGAAATGAAATCGTTATCAGTGATAAGTCATAACGATGGTCCTAAAATAGTAGCTTATCTTTTCGGGCAAATTCCAAATACTAATTGGATTTTCAATTTAGAGAGCGATAGATTTATTGCTAAAATTAAAGAGAAATCAAAGTATACAAGGATGTATACCTCGGGCTGTTTTGATATTTTTCATTATGGTCATTTGAATATATTAGCAAAGTCAAAGGAACTTTGCGATTATTTGATTGTTGGGGTTTCTACAGATGAACTCATTGAAAAAGAGAAAGGTAAGCGCCCTGTAATCCCATTCGAGGAACGCATGAAAGTTGTGCAAGCGATTGGTTTGGTAGATGAGGTTATTCCCCAGACCGATAAAGATAAACAGCGTATCGTTGATGAGCATCATATAGATGCCATATCGGTTGGTAGCGATTGGAAAGGGAGATATCCTGAGGTAAGTTGTGCAATGGAGTACTTTCCATATACAGCAAATGTTAGCAGTACTATTTTAAAGAATACGTTACAACTTAAATAATAGTTGTTACATCAAAGCTTTGTCGTCTGTAGAAGTATTCCAATCTTTAACGGGTGTTTGCCAGTCTCCATATCTATAGGTCAAATAACCATCGGTGTCTTCTGGAATACTATACTTTTTATCTTGAAAGGTTATGGTTTTAAAGCTTTCGTAAAAACGCAATGGAACACTTTTAGTCTTATTGTCTATTTCCCAATAGGTACTTTGGTCATGGGAATATTTTATAAATACGTCTAGGCATACCTTTCCTTTTACTAAGCCGTAAAAGTGCTTATTGCGTATTTTTATCATGCGCAAATCTCCCTTTTTGAATTCTTTATTCGTTACGGAAAAATATCTCGTTCTTACCCTATAGCCCTCTTTTTTAAGGTTTTGAATCAAGGAATTAAGTTTAGGTATTTCTATCTGATGCACAGAAATATCCAAATCGTTGTCCCAAGGTAATAATCTATTTTCACGTCTAATCCCCAATAAGGTTCCACCCTCTAACCAATATCGAATTTGCTGCTGCTCAACTATGTTGGTTACGCTTTTTAACAGACTTTCCGCCTCTTTAAGATTCTTTCCTTCCAAGGTAATATCGTACGCCATATGGTATGCTTATTTATTTTTGATTCCTCTTAATCTTTTTAGCTCCTTGTAACGGCTATAAACCCCCAGCGCATTTAAGTAGCTAATAATTACGCCTCTTTTTCCATCTAAAAAACCAAATCGCATTATAAAATGATTAAAGAATTTATAGCCTGGCCTAAAGATAAAATGGTACAGATTTGGACTGTAATCATTGGCTAGTTCTTCTTGGGCCTTCATCTGACCATACTTAACCATTTTACCTTTGTAATCTTGATAATCTTTATAGGAATAATGTATAAGTTTGCTTTTAAGAATATCTACTCGGCCATCCACAATTAAAGTTTCATGCACTATTCGTTCTTTGGTGAATGCTACTTTACTTTTTCTAAAAAGCCTAAAGTTTTTGTCGCTTTGCCAACCGCTAAATCGCAATACTTTTTGCCTAAACATAAAAATTCTGTGAAAATAGTAGGCTACGGCTTTAGCGTCACCATTGATTGTTTTCAAGAGTTCATTCTTAAGTCGATCTGTTAAGCGTTCATCCGCATCCATGAATAATACCCAGTCGTTTGAGGCGAGGCTCATAGCATAGGATTTTTGATCAGTATAATTGACAAAAGACCTTTGGATTAAGGTAACATTCGGTCTCTTTTTTATGCGTTCTACCGTGCCATCGGTGCTGAAGGAATCTACGACGATAATTTCATCTGCAAACTGAACGTTTGTTAGTACTTCATCAATATGAATGATTTCGTTAAAAGTGATAAAAACCGCCGATACTTTATTATGTACTATCCCGTTCCAAGGATTGCTCATGGGTCTGCCGAAAATTGCATCGATTTTAATTCTTCTGTCTAAAGGCAAGGTCCGCGTTTCAGGCACCCCATTTTTAGACACATATTCTTCGGTAGCCTCAATCATTCGAAGTGCAGATTTACCATCTTGATAGGGATGGTACATTCTGTTAAGCACTAAACGTTCGGCTTCAAATTGGTCTTCTTTTAAATTTTTAAACACACTTTTGGTTAGCTCACCCTTTTCTGTGAGATTATCCCAACGGATGTTTTGAGATATCGTTTTAAAACTAATCACTGGTTTGTTCAATAGTAGGAACTCATAAATTACGGAAGAGGTATCGCTTATAAGGAGGTCTGCTAAGAGCAGAAATTTTATGATGTTCTTTTCTTCTACGAATACGATGTTTTTATGCTTTTTGTCGAGGGACTTATACGTATTAATCAAAGATACGCTCATCAAGTCATGAAACTTCACTAGGATTAAAAAACCTGTTTCGGTTGCCACCTTTTCAATATCTTCTAAAAGCACCGTAGCGGAGGTTAGGCTAGGGGAGAAGGTTGGGGCGTATAATATAATTTTGCTCGTATCATACTTCTTAAGGAGTTCTTTTTTCTCCGACTCATAAACAGTTTTATTTAGCCCATAACTATCTAATTTTGGCCAGCCTGTTTGCACTACTTCAAAATTACCGTGTTTTTCCTTTAGCTCGTTAAAACGATTTGTAAAGTAGGGGCCTTGCGTTAAATACAGATCAAAATAATGTCGAATTCGAAAATGCCCTTTTTTTTCTCCGGCAAAACCATGAAAGATTTGAGTTTTAACCCCCCTCAAGTAATACGGTACCTCATTGCCCGGAACAAAAATGACATCGCTTTGGTAAAATTGTAAATCTAAAATACTGGAGGTAGGCGCTTCTTCTGGAAAAGGAAATTTTTGAATCAGTTTTTTAGATACGTACCAAATATAATTGCTGCCCCTTTTAATGAGCTCATCACGAATCGGGGCCATGATTCCAAAAGCGTATGCATTCTGGCAAAAAAGAATGAATTTCATTTTTGGAAAATAGTATTTGCATTTTCCAGGTCTTCCTTAAAATCAACTTCTACACAGTCAAACTCAGATATATCTATTGCTGAAATTTGAACTCCATCATGTTCAATAGCCATTTCTAAGCCTCTCTCAAAGTAATCATTGTCGTCGCAAGCTTCTAAGCGGTCAATAAAATGCACGATGTCTTTTTGTGCTATGAAATTTATACCCACTGCTTCTCCAAGACCATTTTTAACGCTCTTTGAAAGTTGGTCTATATGACCATTTTTTAAAGTATATTTAACTTCTTCTTCCGCTACCTTGCTCGTGTTTACCGCAACAAAAGAATTTTCTGAACTTATATGGGATTTTAATAAAGAAAGGAGTTTGCCATCAAATACTACATCGCCATTTAACCACAAAACGGAATCATTTCTATTCTTTTTTAAGGCTTTAAGTAAGCTTTTAGAGGTGTTGGTACAATCAAAGAAAGGATTGTAGATGTACGTAAGTTGTGGAAACCGCTCCATAATTAGATCTTTCTTAAAACCTACCACCACGTTTATATCGTCAATATTAAAGCTGTTTTCAAGATTGGCTATTTGCATTCCCATTATGGTTTTTCCGTTGTCCAACGGCGTAAGCGGTTTAGGAAAGGGGTTCCCTAAGCGGGAACCAATACCTGCGGCAAGAATAACAATTTTCACGTTTTAATGTTTTAAAGAGGTAACTTATGATAAACTTAAATTTTAGACCAGTGCTAGTTTTTCTAGTTAATATCTGATTTACATCAATAGTGTAAATTAAAAATATTTAAACAAACACCTATAGCTTAATTCTTCAAATGTAAAATTAATTTAAGGATAACTAAAATTAAAGAGCTGTTAGCCTAGTTTTTATAGCATTCCTGTTTGCAGGTGGTCATGCTTACAGGCTTCGTAGAGGATGCTTTACTATTGCGCGGTGGTTATTTTACTTGCTTAACTACTGTGTTGAGAAACTGTTTTTAAGCTTGGTACTTTTTGTTCCTGTTCTAATTTTCTGAGTTCTTGGTATCGTTCCCAGTCCCCTAGTGCGTTAAGATAGCATACGGTTACTCCTTTCATTCCATCCAAAACTCCAAAACGGAAGAAATAATTATAAACAAACCTAAAGGTTGGTTTTCCAAGTAAGAGTAGAAGATTAAAACGTTTTCCTTTTTGTGATGCTTCTTTTGCCTTCATTCTACCATATACGAGCATTTTATGCTTGTAGTTAGCAAAATCGCGATAGCAATAATGGGTAAGCTTTTCTTTTAAGATTGCAGAACTTCCTTGTATTTCTAAAGTTTCGTGTACAATGCGTTTATCAGAAAACTGTACTTTACTTTTCCTGAAAAGTCTATAGTTTTTGTCTGTTTGCCATCCACTATAGCGCAGGTGTCTTTGTTGAAACATGAATTTTCTTCTAAACCAATACGCTACATGTTCTTTGCTGCTTTTAATGGTCAATTTTATTTCTTCTTGTAAATTTGGTGTTACCACTTCATCAGCATCTACAAAAAGCACCCAATCATTGCTTGCTTGTGCCAGCGTAAATGCTTTTTGGGCTGTATAGTTTTTAAAAGGATGCTGAATAACCCTCACTTTGGGGTGTGCACTAAGAAATTCATACGTACCGTCAGTACTGTAGGAGTCTACGACAATTATTTCATCTGCAAAATCAATTGATTTCAGGCATTTTTCTATGTTTCCAATCTCGTTGTACGTGATTACAAGCGCTGATATTTTTTTAAGCTGAGGCTCCATAACTAAGATGAGTAGTTAATTTATTAAGGAGTGTTCTGTTTATAGAACTGAAAAAAAGGTAAAAAATTATATTTTTACCTATATTTTCCTACAAAATTACACAGCTACGTTATGTTCTCTTAGCGCATCGTTAAGTGATGTTTTTTTATTGGTGCTTTCCTTTCTTGTTCCGATAATAAGTGCACAAGGAACCTGAAACTCTCCAGCCGGAAATTTTTTGGTGTAACTCCCTGGTATAACAACTGACCGAGCAGGAACCCTACCTTTCAGTTCTATTGGGGAGGACCCAGTAACATCTATTATTTTAGTAGATGCCGTTAAAACGACGTTGGCGCCTAACACAGCTTCCGTTTCTACGTGGACGCCTTCGACTACAATACATCGAGAACCTATAAAAGCATTATCCTCTATAATTACCGGTGAGGCCTGTAGTGGTTCTAATACACCGCCTATGCCTACACCGCCACTAATATGTACATTTTTACCTATTTGAGCGCAACTTCCCACAGTGGCCCAAGTATCTACCATAGTGCCTTCGTCTATATACGCACCTATGTTCACATAGCTAGGCATTAAAATTGTTCCTGGAGAAATATAGGCGCCATGTCTGGCAACCGCGTTAGGCACAACGCGTATGCCCTTTTCCTTATACCCTCTTTTTAAAGGCATCTTATCATGATATTCAAAAATACCAGCTTCCAGAGTTTCCATTTTTTGAATAGGGAAATAGAGCACTACGGCCTTTTTTACCCATTCGTTTATTTGCCATCCAGATGCTGTAGGTTCTGCACAACGGAGTTTGCCAAGGTCAATAAGATTTATAACGGCTCGTATTGTTTCTTGTGTTTTATCTTCTGATAAAAGCGCCCTGTTTTCCCAAGCTTGCTCTATGATATTTCTTAATTCTGTCATTTTATCCCAAAATTTTCTCAAATATAGGCCGAAGTAAAGTAATTCACTATTTGTAAATTCACATATCACAAATTATCCGTTACTTTTGACAAAAATTAATTTTGGGAAGAATTTTGGCATTGGATTACGGTGAAAAACGAACTGGAATAGCGGTGACAGACGAGTTACGTCTTATTGCTTCAGGTCTCACCACGGTACCCACTAAGGAGCTTATACTTTTTTTAAAAGACTACGTTAATGCCGAAAATGTTGATATTATTGTGGTAGGCGAACCCAAACAAATGAATAATACTCCTTCCGAGTCCGAACAGTATATAAAACCTTTTTTGGTGGAGCTTGCGAAGCACTTTCCTGCTATCGCTATTGAAAGGCAGGATGAGCGTTTCACTTCTAAAATGGCTTTCCAAAGTATGTTGGATAGTGGTTTAAAGAAGAAGCAACGAAGAGATAAGGCCTTGGTGGATGAGATTAGCGCAACATTGATATTACAGTCATATTTAGAAAGGAAATGGTATGGACGCCCTAGTTGATTTTGAAATATTGTTCAAAAGAAAAATACGCCAGTATTTCAAATCTTTTTTTACGGCTAGGGATATTAAAAGACTCACGAATTTAGATTTTGTTATTATTAGTAAAAACTGTTGGGGCGGACAGGTTTATCAACCTTTACAAAAGCCATACAATACCCCTTTTGTAGGATTATTGTTGTTTGGCCCATGCTACATGAAATTGCTAGCTAATTTTGATCACTACATGCAAACGGATATGGATTTTATAACCGTGTCCAAATATCCGGAGTCCAAGAACAATTATCCAATTGGTCTTTTAAATGATGTAGAAATTCATTTTCAACATTATGAAACAGAAGAGGAGGCTAGGGGAAAATGGAACCGTAGAAAAGCGAGAATGCTAGAAAACACGGATAAGGATAACTATTTTTTTATGGTTTGTGACCGTAGGCGAATCAATCCCGAGGATTTAACAAGTTTTCATGAACTTCCTTTTAAAAATAAGGTTTCCTTTGCGTTTTATGATTTGCCAGAAGGAACCGTTGGAAATCACATGAAATTTTTTAATAGTAACCGAAATATAACGAACAAGATACCCAACGGAAAGAAGAGATTTAAACTTACTTTTTTATATTTTGATGTAGTCCACTGGTTAAATAGTGGCGCAATTTTAAGAACACGATTTAAACAATAATAATGATTTTACCGATTATAGCCTACGGTGATACCGTTTTAAGGAAAGTAGGACACGACATAGATAAGGAATACCCAAAACTTAAGGAGTTGATTACTAATATGTGGGAGACCATGTACAATGCAAATGGAGTAGGACTAGCTGCCCCGCAAATAGGATTGCCAATACGTTTGTTTTTGGTGGATACCTCCCCGTTTGCAGATGACGAAGACCTTACGGAGGAGGAACAAAAACAATTGGAAGGCTTTAAACAAGTATTTATAAATGCCGATATAGAAGAGGAAACGGGCGTGGAATGGGCATTTAATGAAGGATGTTTAAGTATACCTGACGTGCGCGAAGATGTGAGTAGAAAGGGAACGATAAAGATGACCTACTTTGATGAGAATTTTAAAAAGCAGCAACAAACCTTTGACGGACTTCTAGCACGTGTCATACAGCATGAATATGATCATATAGAAGGTGTGCTGTTCACGGATAAATTGTCTTCTTTGAAAAAAAGACTGATAAAGGGAAGATTGTCTAACATATCTAAGGGGAAAATAAATGTGGATTATCGAATGCGATTCCCAAATATGAAAAAAGGTCGTTAATTACTGCTTGTAATTAGTTTAAAAATATAATATTTACCATTTTAAATTTAAAAAAAGCCTATGGGGTTGGAGAAAATACTATCGGTTGCTGGAAAACCAGGACTGTACGAGTTAATTACACAAACCAGATCTGGATTTGTTGCGGCGTCTTTGATAGACGGAAAAAAAATTAGCGTTGGGCTAAAAAGTAACGTTAGCGTGCTTTCTGAAATAGCGATTTATACTTTGGATGAAGAGCTTCCTTTGAGAGAGGTGTTCTTAAAGATGCAGGTAAAGGAAAAGAGTGGTAAAACTTCTATAAGCCATAAAGAGGATAAGATTAAATTGGAGGAGTACTTTTTTGAGGTCCTTCCCAATTACGATGAGGATAGGGTATATGCTAGTGATATTAAGAAAATTATAAACTGGTACAACATACTGGTCGATAAAGGTATCGCAGATTTTACTAAAAATGAAGAAGACCTTTCTTCAGAGGAAGAATAATAAAAAATATGTTGTGTAAAAAAGCCTCGATAGTAACTACTATCGAGGCTTTTTTATAAATTGTTTAACCTCAATCTTTCTCAATCGTTTCGTAACTGTATTTACTTTTCTTCCAATCTATTAATGGCGACGGATAGTATTTTACGTCCATTCGTTCCAAAAAGGGAGCTTGGTTTGCCAAACGAATTTTATAATTCTCCCAATCCCTGTTTTCTGGAGAACTCCAACTTAGTTCGGAATACCCTATCACTCTAGGAAAGGCTAGATATTCTAGTTCATCTATATTGCTTATCGTTTCTGACCATAAAGGAGCTTCGATACCCAATATGTTTTCCTTTGGAATACCGCCATAACCTTCTGGTGTCCAAATGTATGCAGTATCAACAGGTATGTAGGCTGCCCAATGCAGTCCATATTCCGATAGGGTATCGTACTGCATATCCAAATACGCTTTTTTAGCAGGCGATACAATGACTTGCATGCCTTTTTTAACAGCTTTTTTAGCATTCTCCTCACTGCTCCACCATTGGGATATGGAGGTTGAATCAATGTCGGCGATTGCTACTTCGTCCCAACCTATCATGCGCTTGCCGTGTTTTTGTACAATGCTTTCTACCTTATTGACAAAGTAGATATAATCCTTCTTTTTGGTTACATGGCTTTCATCGCCGCCTATATGGAAATAAGGGCCAGGGGTAATTTCTGATATTTCTCGTACCACATCATCTACAAAAGCATATACAGTATCCTTTCTTGTGTCAAAGGTGCTAAAGCCAACATGTGTTCCTTCGTATAATTTAAGCTTTTTCCCATTTCCGTTTAAAAAAGGATAAGCAACTGATGCCGCGTTGGTATGACCAGGCATATCTATTTCTGGTACTACCGTCATAAAATGTTCTGCTGCATAGCGAACAATCTCCTTGTAGTCCTCTTGGGTATAAAAACCACCAGCTTCACCACCTACTTCGGTACTACCACCGATACTTGTTAGTTTTGGCCATGACTTAATTTCTATTCTCCATCCTTGGTCGTCTGATAAATGAAGGTGTAGTACATTAATCTTGTAGTAAGATAGAATATCAATATATTTTTTAACATCTTCCACAGCAAAGAAATGACGGGCAACGTCCAACATGGAGCCTCTATATGCAAAACTGGGGTTATCTATAATTTCACCTGTCGGGACTGGCCATATTTTTTGTAGTGCCAAGGTATCGTTACTGCTATCTGGGACCAGTTGCCTTAGGGTCTGTATGCCTCTAAAAGCGCCTTCGGCCGTATTTGAATTTATAATAATAGAATCTTGGTTAATGTACAATTGATACGCTTCTGGTGCGTCTAGCTCCGTGCTATCTGACTGATTAATATAAATTATGCGCTCTACCGTTTGCAGAGATTCATCGTTCACGGGCACTTGAAGGTTTATTTTTTTCGATAACTTATCGGCTAAAAATTCAGCTACTTTTTGGAATCCTTCGGCACCTTTAGCTGTGTAGATAGCTGTAAACTCATCTAAGGCAAAGGCGGAGTTGGTAGGAATTACTTTTAAAGGTTTTGGAATAAGGTTTTCTGTAGAAAGGTCTGTAACCGGCATTGGAATTCTTTTCTTAGGTTCTTCGGTGCAGGCAAAAAATACGCATACCAACGAGAGCGAAAAGAGTGCTCTAACTAGGGTGTTTTTGATCATTGTTCTTATTTATGGGTTAGTAACTAAATCTTTCATGACCTCATACCAGAGGTCATATCCTTTCTGGTTCATATGTAGACCGTCTTCTATGAAAATATCTTTTTTTAGTTTTCTGCCATTCAGCATTGGCGACCAAACATCGGCATAGGATAAAAGCGGATTCTCATCACTCATTTTCCTAAATTTTCGATTTAATCTTTTATATTTCCCTCGTAGTTTCCATCTGCTAATACTAGGTTTAGCAGCTATTAAAACAATTTTGACCGAGGCATTTGCATTATGAATCTCTTGAATAATTTTATGCGTTGTTGCTATAATTTCCTTAGGCTTTTTTTTTGCTGATATATCATTATCACCTTCATAGATGAATA
The DNA here is from genome assembly GCA_047632415.1 of Maribacter sp. Lineage (GTDB taxonomy): Bacteria > Bacteroidota > Bacteroidia > Flavobacteriales > Flavobacteriaceae > Maribacter. The sequence continues at coordinate 1,234 of JBLICT010000081.1, read as the reverse complement.
CTTTTTTTGGACGATAGCTCAGAACCAGAGGGTCTAAGTGGTATAACAAATCTGAGGCTTGGGAACCTCCAAAACCAGTATTCAAAATTTGATGGTCAGGAAATAATTGTTTTAACGTAGTCCACATGCGGACGCTAGAGCTCCCGGTGAAAACAATACTTTCCTTGCTACTGTCCCAAACGGAATCATATTTTTTAGAAATGGAACGTACCTCCTCGGAAAATGATGCGGATTCTTGACCGTAGGTGAAAACTACCAATAAAAACAAAATGAAGAAACTACTATTTCTCATGTATCTAAAATGCTAAGATGTAAATTAATACTGATTATAACTCTTCTCAAACGATTTTCGACCTAGGTTACGTTTAAACTTATCAAGGGAGTTGGATGACTGCTTATTTTACATAAAACAAATAGTTTTTTATCCACTTAAATTCTGTTTTATCGGTGTTGACTACTTTTATTTAGTGCAGTACTACTAGTTTTTCGGCTACCGCCCAGTCATAAAACCTTTGAATCCAAGAATCGGATGGCAGACCTTGTTCTTTCATCCCAAAACCATGTCCTCCTTGTGAATACAGGTGTAAACCTGGAGTGTGGTCTGCGTTTTACCAAGAATTGTAGAGTTCAATGCTTCCGCTCGCCAACCCTAACGGGTCGTCCGTAGCGCAAATCACTAAAAGTTTCTGTGCGTTTTTAGTGGCTTTTTGTACTGGATAAACAGTGGTCCATGGCTATACAGGAACAACGAAGTCGGGTCCGTTTTCGGAAGTATAATTGTAAGCCACGCCCATAGCTACAGCGCCACCGGCAGAGAAACCCATAAAGCCGATTTTATTAACATCTAAATTATAGGTTTCTGCGTTTTGTCTCACATAGGAAAGGGCTGAAAGGCCATCTGCAATAGAAAGCGGTAGTACTTCTCCAACGCGTTGTTCCACTTTATTTTCCGATTGGCTGTCTTTTGAGTATTCTTTTACACCATCATCTCCTGTAGGTACTAATCTATATTTTAGGACAAAGGCAGTGATTCCTTTTTTATTAAGCCATTTAGCCACATCGGTTCCTTCACTTTTAATGCTAAGCGCGTAAAGTCCACCACCAGGGGCAATGATAACGCTGGTTCCATTAGGGTTTTGTGGAGCGAATACTTCTAGAGTAGGAATAGAAACATTGGTAACCACCATGTTCTGCCAAATACGGGAAACATACTCCTTTTCGCTTCCTTTCCATG
>JBLICT010000080.1:0-12752 GCA_047632415.1 Maribacter sp. | reverse complement strand
CTTCTTGTTTTAATATTTTCTGTTCCTTAATGTCACGCATTAAATATGGATAAGCTCCCCACATGTGTATTCCGGTATAATAAGCCGGCCATCCGTAATAACCATAGTAAGCCATCTCAAATTGTTTAGATACGAGTTTGTTATTATCCACCGAGGGACTTTCCTCAATCTGCTTTTTGTTTAAATTTATTCCTATGGTTTCGGCTTCCTGATTTACAGAAATCAACGCATAAGGTGAAATTAGCACTTGTCTGCCTGTAAGCCAGTTCCCTGTATCAGCAACCAAATAGCGAACAGCCCAGTTCAAGTCGTCGAAATAGAATTCTTTAGCCTTGCCTATTTCCCCATCGTTAACATCTAATTTGTACCCTTTTAGGATTTTTGTTTTGAATAACATAATTATTTTCCTTTCGGTAATTAATAATAATTATCATCTGACTGATTGTTTTGGCAGTTAACCATTCCACATCAAAATAATATTTGGCTTAACTACAAAACTATTTGCTTTGAACAAAATACTTTTGAATTGATTAATCTGAGTGAATAAAGTGGCGATTATATAAAGTAGATTTTTTATGATTTTATTTATAAGTACAAATCGTATTTATCAAATTTTTCATAAAACGTCAATCCATCTTTTTCAAGTACTGGTACAATTCGCTATCTGTTGAAATAAAAATAGACGTTTTTCCATCAAAAGTTTTCTCAAATGTTTCCATTGATTTCAGAAAGCTATAAAGGCTTCTCGATTGGCTCGACCTATCATAAGCGTTTGCATAAATCGAGGCAGCCGAGGCATCTGCCTTACCTTTAATCATCTCAGCGTCCCTGAATGCAATGGATTGAATGTTTTTAAGCTCCCGTTCCTTCTCACCATTAATTCGCGAGGCTTCTCCCTGACCTTCTGAGCGGAATTTATCTGCGATACGGAAACGTTCACTTTTCATTCGCTCATAAACCTGATTCTGTACCTCCTGCACGTAATTGATGCGCTTAAATCGAAAATCCAAGATCCTAATTCCCAGCTCAACCGCCTGTGTATTAGCTGATTCTAAGATCATTTGCTGGATACTATCCCGACCTACATAAATCTTGGCCAGAGAATCACCAATAATTTCAGTATCGGATGATTCGGGGACTCTGTTACTGGTTCGCACAGCCTCTTCAATGTCATTATTTGCTATGAAATCCCTTGTGTCTCCATCCAAAATATCATCTATCCGTGATTGTGCATTCCGTTCGTTCGTTAATCGTTTAAAAAATTGAAGCGGATCTGTAATCTGCCAACGTGCATAGGTGTCCACAAAAATGAACTTCTTGTCCTTGGTTGGCACCTGGTTTGGGTCACCATTCCATTCCATAACACGCTTTTCGAAATAATTAGCATCCTGTATTAAAGGTACCTTGAAGTACATCCCGGGCTCAGTAATGGCTTCGCCAACTGGCTTTCCAAACTGAGTAATTACCACCTGGTCTTTTTCCTGTACAATAAAAACACTACTGTTTAAACCTATCAGGAAAATAAGGACTGACACTGAAATTAGGATTGATTTAGTTTTCATTATTTGTAGTTTTTTTGTTCATCTGCATTTGCAATAATGGCAATACGTTATTGCCTTCTTGGTCTGTTATAACCACGTTTCCAATTTTGGGTATCACATTTGACATTGTTTCAAGGTAAATCCTTCTTTTCGTCACCTCAGGCGCCTTAACAAATTCATTATACAGCGCGGTGAATCTGGCCGCTTCCCCATCCGCATTATTTACACGCTCGGCAGCATACCCTTCTGCTTGTTGAATGGTTTCTTCCGCTTGACCTCTTGCTTTGGGGATTACTTTATTGTATTCTGATTTGGCTTGGTTAATTAGCGTTTCCTTTTCTTGCTGGGCTTCATTTACGGCATTAAAAGCAGCTTTTACCGGCTCTGGCGGATTGACATCCTGAAGCACCACTTGTTCTATTTTGATACCCATTGAATACTCTCTACATATTTGCTGAATAAGCTCCTGCGCCTTACTTCCTATTTCGGTACGACCTACAGTCAGCACTTCATTTACAGTTCGGTCGCCAACAATCTGTCTCATTGCAGCTTCAGAAAGCGTTCGCAGCGTGCTCTGAGGGTTTCTAACTTCGAACAGGTTATTGTATGCATTATCTACTCTATATTGTACAACCCACTGCACTTCTGCCAGGTTAAGGTCGCCAGTGAGCATTAGTGATTCATCTTTTGTACTTGATGATTCTCGATATTGAGTGTTTATTCCAGCTTTGGCTGTCCGAAAACCAAACTCCAACTTTTGTTGCCTTTCTACGGGAACTTTATAAACATCCTCGGCAAAGGGTATTTTGATATTCAATCCCGGTTCTACTTGTCGTACATACTTCCCAAATCGAGTAATAACACCTACTTCTTCAGTGCTTATCTGGAATAGTGATGACCACGAAATGAGTACTAAAAATAGAACTATGACAATAGGCCGCCAATACTCAAGTAATTTTTGTAATTGGGGGGGTAGTCTTAATTTTTCTATATTCATTTTGTTTATTTTTAAAATGTATAGGTAATACCCATACATTTTTATTCAAATAATACTTCTAGGCCTATATTCTGCTTTGAATATTTCCCAGTTTTATTTTTCAGGAATTACTTTTTCCGTCCAGATATTCTTCTTTTGTTATTAACTCGTAAAGCGAAACGTTTCTGCAGTAAATTAAGAGGGAAATCCGGCTTGTTTAAGCGATTTGGAATTCAATATGCCAAAACGAAAATATAATTCCAAACCAAAGAACCATTATATAAAATCATTCCCGAAAAGTGGAATTCTCGTAATTGATTATGATTTTATATTTTCAAAATGATTTACCACAAAAGCATCTTTTTCATTATCCGTTATCTAATCAGTGGATTGAATGTCAATACTTATAACCCTAAAATATGAATCCTTATTCAAGTAATTATGTAGTTCAATTTTTGCATTTGTCAGGCCAAATAATAGAACATGGTCATATTTCAAAATGACATCTGCAATTTCTTTGTAATAGGCTTCATGCATTTGCTGCCTTTTATTATGCATAAGACTTTCGCCTCTGTTCAACGCTTCTTCTTTTGTGTTAAAAGTAAATTCTGATGTTATGAAACGACTATATTTCTTGAAATTTAAATCAATTAAATTTGCGGTTGAATGATTCCTCCAAATTCCTAGCTTTTTTCATTTTTAATTTTATTAAGTGGATTCTTAATGATTTTGCATCCTTCCAAGAATTGTTTCTAAAGAAGCTGTGAGTTTATCAATCGCACCAGATACGGCTAGTTCAACGGTATCGGCCTGACATGAAACGGCTATAGGTTGTCTGCCTTCAATTCTGGTTTCCAACAAACATCGCATATCGTTAAATCCTTCCTTTATTCCATTTTCATCTGATAGATGAACTTCTATTCTTGTAATATGGGATTCAAAATTTTTTAGACCTTCTTCAATCATAGAGGTAAAATAATGCTGATTTTTTTCATTGCCACTTATCGTTTTATCAGTGTTAAGTTGTACTGTCATCATTGTATTTTCTTAGTTTAATTATTTGTTTTCAAGATTTATCTTCTTTAAAATCCTTTTCGTTCAATGAGCTATCCTTTCCGTACTTATCTATGTGTTTTAGCATATTTACTTACAATCTCATTTAAAGAATGATAATAACCCTCGAGGTTTTTGATATTTATTTCATCTTCTTCGGAATCATTTACCGGTATTTCAGTAATGTGTTTGGATAACTCGGGGAATTCCTTATGAATTTTAGCGGTGATGCTTATTATATTCTGTTCCAATTCTATCTTAGTTTTCATATGTTTCGATTATTGCTTTTTCAGCTTTGCCTAAAAAAGCAGTCATTAAACAACCGTTCACGGCGGCCGAGAAAAAGTGTTAAGGAGACCAAATTCCTTCAATCCCTTTGTTAAACTCAGTTGGAATGACCACTTCTAAACAAAAGTCTTTCTCTCTTTCCAATTCTGGAGAACATATAGTGCCCATACGGCTGTTTTCCAATTGATATTGACATTATAACTATACAATTCTATTGTTCTTTTTGAAACTATTTATTACTTTGGTTTTCATCTATAGTTTTTTTGTCAATATCAAATGTCTTATTCTTGATAGCGCTGCCCCCAGACGGATTTGTAGGATTTGATTGTTTTACTTTTCTCTTAAACTTCCTTGTGTCGCTCATTGTTTCTATTTTATTGATTTACAGCTAATTATAGTATACAACATTCGTTACGAACGCTCCGTTAAAGCAGGTTAAACCTATGTTAAAAGGTTTTTAAGAGTCAGAACCTTATACGTTTAGCAGAACTCCTTTCCTTCTCATTTTTATAGTAGTCCAGGAATTCATGTCTTATTTAAAAGAAAATATATATTTACTTTTTGAAGCTTGAACTGACACTGGTCAGTTTGATTGTTTATACATAAAAAGTGATTCTAGAATCTATACTATTACTAAGCTACTTGAGAAAGAACTCGCACTCCTCTTTATGAGGGAAAACTTATTTCTAATTCTATTCCTAATACTTCTCAACTATAATAATCAATGATATTAAGCATTCTTATCCTATGCCCATCTCCAAGGCTATACCTCATGATGTTCATACTCCATGCCACGTAATTTCCCCGACCGTTCGGGTACAAAGGACGATCAGGTTTATCTATGCAGTCCTGAGACCGCTGCTGCCTCTGCGTTGACCGGAGAGATTGCCGATCCGAGAACTCTTGAAAAAATGTTCGGTATGAAATATCCGAAATACGAAGCCCCTGATCTGGAAATCATCAATGTTGATATGCTGGTGCCGCCAACCAAGGACAATGCGACGGTTAAACTCAAAAAAGGGCCTAGTATACAATCGTTGCCAGAAATGGAAAAGTTGAAATCTGAATATAAAGTTCCCGTGCTTTTAAAAATGGGAGATAATGTTTCAACTGACGAGATTTTGCGGGCCGGTGCGGAAGTACTACCATTTCGAAGTAATATTCCCGAAATAAGTAAGTTCTCCTTTTCCGTTATCGACGAGCATTTTTACGACCGGTCAATTGAGGTAAAAGAAACATATGGGGGTCATATCGTAGTAGCTGGCGAGAATTATGCACAGGGAAGTAGCAGGGAACATGCCGCAATCGCACCTAAGTTTTTAGGGCAAATAGCGGTCATTGCCAAGGATTATACCCGTATCGCGTGGCAAAACCTTATTAATTTCGGAATTCTTCCACTGGAATTTGAAAATCCAGACGACTACAAGCTTATCGAACAGGGAGCGCTAGTTGAATTCAAGAATCTAAGAGCGGATATAACAAACAAACGCCCCGTCAAGGTCATAGTCGAAAACAGGAAAGGCGATTTTGAAATCCTGACCAAACATAGCCTTAGTGATAGGCAAATAGCGTTGTTATTGAAAGGTGGTGTAATCAACGATTTCAAGGAAAAACTCACTTCTTCAAGAAGTTGATTTGTTCTGACCCCATATCGCCCAAAAAGCACAGAAAACCGCCATTTAATTAGGTTATCTAATAAAATATGATAGGTTTTAAGAAGAAATTGAACAAAACAGAATTTATGCGTCAACTAAAAATTACAAAACAAATAACGAATAGAGATGTCAAATCTTTGGAAAAGTATTTCCAAGAAATTGGAAAAATAGATTTGATTACTGCAGATGAGGAAGTAGAATTGGCAAAAAGAATACACGATGGAGACGAGGTTGCTCTTGAGCAACTTGTAAATGCCAATCTTCGTTTTGTAGTTTCCGCGGCCAAACAATATCAAAATAGAGGTCTAAAGCTTTCCGATCTGATCAACGAAGGCAATATCGGATTGGTAAAAGCTGCAAAACGTTTCGATGAGACTAAAGGGTTCAAATTTATTTCTTATGCCGTCTGGTGGGTGCGACAATCCATTTTACATGCAATAAGTGAACAGTCTAGAGCGGTACGGTTGCCATCGAACAAAATCGGCAACATCAGAAAGATACATAAAGTCTATTCTGTTTTGGAACAGCAGCAACAACGCCCGCCTACCGTTGACGAAATTTCGTTAGAATTGGATATGAGCGTTGACCAAGTTAAAAGTTCTATGAAGAATTCAGCTAGACATGTGTCCCTAGATGCTCCTTTTCGTGAAGGGGAATCCTTCAACCGCTATGATGTGATGAAGTCAAAAGAAACGGCAGGTCCTGACAAAGGGGTCATGAAAGAATCGTTGATTTCAGATATAGACGAAGCATTAAAAACAATTCCCAGGAAAGAGAGAGATATCGTGCAACTGTATTTCGGCATCGGGGAGAAAAACCCCTTGAGTCTTATTGAAATCAGCGAGATATTCGATATTACCAAAGAAAGGGTAAGACAGATTAAAGAGAATGCAATTCGGATGTTAAGACACAAATCTCGAAACAAAGTGTTAAGAGCTTATTTATAAAATAGTAATAAAAAGATATATGCTGAAAATTAAAGTAAAAGAAGGGGAAAATATCGATAGGGCCTTAAAACGTTATAAAAGAAAATTCAGGAATACTAAAGTGCTTGATGAAATCAAGAGTCGCAAGCACTACGCAAAGCCATCAAAACTACGACGGGAAGATTTGCAGAAAGCGGAATATCTAGAAAAATATGAATTGGACCAGGCAGATTAACGGCCGTTTGTTTTTCCTCAAGAAATGGCAGTGCCGTATACAAATTCTAATCAGTAGTCGAAAATTATCAATTTTGACATAGCAACCCCTTTCAAAGCTTTGATCAATTATTTAGTAAAAGTTCCCTCTATTGAAAAGATTTACAATCCATTTACACTGATTTCTAATACAAGTGCAACATGGTGCGATAATACTTCCAATCCGATTAGACCAATCGCAATTCATGTCTGGTATTAACAAAGACTTAACGCGCCTTCCTTGTTTGTGGAGATGAATTGGTTAAGTTACAACGTTCACAAAACAATTTTATATGAAATTTTTATACATAAAAAGAAAGACGAAAACAGAAAAACGCTATAGCAACAAAATGGGAATGTTGACGACAAATGTCATCTACATAAAAAGATACTTTATAGGCCTACCCTTAAAAACACTTCATAAGTATAGGGAAACCTATTACGGCCAGGTCAAAAACTGCGATGACTGTATCCTCTTCGTTTAATTTATCAATCGAGTTTTAGATTATAGATACATGAGTAAACTTTAAAAAAATAATTTATGAAAGTACTAGTAATTGGAGCAGGCAATATGGGACTTACCTATGCAGAAGGAATGTCCAAATCTAAACTGCTCAAGAAGCGGAATATTATGGTGTTGGACAGTTCTGAAGAGAAACTGAAAGAAATTGACCAAATGTCACACTTTGACGCCTTTAAGGAATTAGAGGATTGTGTGCCACAGGCCGATATTATTTTCGTAGCTGTAAAACCCTACCATGCCGAAAAATTGTTCAATAGAATACGTCCATTGGTAAAATCAGGGCAAATATTGATTTCGATTATGGCAGGAACTACCATCGGTTCCATAAAGGAGCTGACAGGCTTGACCAAAATAGTACGTGCTATGCCAAATCTACCTGCAAAAATTGGTAAGGGGTTGACTTCTTTTGTGGCATCCCCAGAAGTATCACGGATAGAATTACTGACCGTTGAAAGCTTATTGGATACCACAGGTAAATCCATATTGGTAAGTGACGAAAGTTTTATAGATGCCTCCACGGGCATTTCCGGTAGTGGCCCGGCGTATGTCTTCTACTTTATGCAGAGCATGATGGAAGCCGCTTTGCAAATGGGTTTTTCTGAAAATGTTTCCAAAGTTTTGGTCAGCCAGACCTTTACGGGAGCGATAGAACTCTTTAACCAAAACAACCTTTCTCCCAATTCGTGGATTGAAAAGGTAGCCAGTAAAGGCGGTACGACACGTGCGGCACTAGATTCCATGGATGATAATAATGTAGGGGAACTGATAAAAGAAGCGGCGTTCGCTGCTTTTGAACGTGCCGTAGAACTTGGAAAGGAGATAGAATATGCATAAAGAACTAATAGTAATCAAGGTAGGTACGAATGTCATGACCAATACTGACAATAGAATTGTACGACCCGTACTCAGAAGATTGGTAAAGCAGATTGCCGAACTATACGAACGAGGTATAAGTACGATACTTGTTTCGTCAGGTTCCGTGATTGCGGGCAAAGAGGTCTTGGGCAGGTCTTCTATTGAAGATAAAACGCAAAGGAGACAGGTGTACTCTGCTATTGGGCAACCTAGAATGATGCGTTTGTATTATAATATATTTCAAGATTATGGTATGAAATGCGCTCAAGTCCTGCCTACAAAACGAGATTTTAGTCCTGGGATACACCGACAGAACATGATCAAATGTTGCGAAGGGCTACTTGCGGAAGGTGTAATTCCCATAGCCAATGAGGATGATGCGGTGTCGGTTACCATGTCCATGTTTTCCGATAACGACGAACTGGCAAGTTTGATAGCCCAATTGATGAATGCGGATAGGTTGATTATTTTGACAGATATCGATGGCTTGTACACCGGCCATCCAAATGAAGCGCATAGTAATTTGGTGCAACATGTAAATCCTGACGAAAATTTAGACAAGTATATCAAGGATAACAACAAACAAGAGGAAGAAGGTAGGGGCGGAATGGGTTCTAAATTGGATTATGCACAGAAAGCAGCTGCCAATAACATCCCCACCTTTATCGCAAACGGAAAAAAAGACCGTACGATTATAGATATTATTGAAGGTAAGAATGTGGGCACTAAAGTAGCCCTCGAAAAAATAGAGATATAGATGGAATTACTAAAAACAAAAACCAAGAACAACGTTTTAGGATGCATGGTTCGGATTTTAAATGAAAACCGTAGCCAATTACTTGTTGCGAACAAAAAAGACCTAGACCTTTTCGATACAGATGACCAAGCACTTTACGAACGTTTGGTGGTTGACCATAAGAAGATAGAGGAAATGATACGGTCCCTTAGGAAAGTGCGTGTTCAGGACGATCCGGTCAACAAGGAGATTACCAGCGAAGAATTAAAAAATGGTTTAAAAATCGTCAACAAAACGGCGCCATTTGGTACTATTATGATTATTTATGAGTCACGACCGGATGTGACCATAGAGGCTACAGTTATCGCGTTTAAAGCAAATAATAAAATTCTTCTAAAGGGTGGCAAGGAAGCGGTGTATACGAATACCATTCTTGTAGATTTTTGGCATCAGGCATTACAGGAGAATGGCTTGGCAATAGATTACATACAATTGTTGACTATGGATAGAAACGAGACCCAGCAGTTCTTAATGCACCCAACTGAAAAATTGGATCTAATTGTTCCAAGGGGTGGCGAGCGACTAATATCCTTTGTAAAAGAACATGCCAATTGTGCCGTTCTGGTCAGTGGTAGGGGAAACAACTTTTTATATGTAGATCAAACTGCGGATTGGGAAAAGAGCATAAAAGTGATTCTGAATGCCAAAACGGATAAAATATCGGCGTGTAATGCCTTGGATAAAATATTGGTGGATACGGCGATTGATGGTTTCGCTGAAAAAATGGCAGATTTAGGAAACATCCTAAAAAATAACGGCATCGCTATTATGGTGGACGAATATGTAAAAGAAATTTTAAAGGATGAGCCACTTATTACCGACGAATCCGTTTGGAAAGAGGAGTTTTTGGCCATGAAATGTTGCATTGGTTCCGTTGATTCCTTGGAGAATGCTATCGAAACAATAAATACGAATTCGGGAGGGCATTCCGCAACTATAATGACTACAAACGATGATACGGCAAAACTTTTTATGGATCATGTAGATTGCGCGGCCGTATACCAAAATGCATCGACCCGATTTACGGATGGAGGTCAAATGGGCGTAGGAGCAGAGTTGGCCATAAGCACGGACAAATTGCACCATAGGGGCCCTTTGGGCCTTAACGAGTTGGTTACCAATAAATATTATGTGTACGGTGACGGTCAAATTCGTTGATAGAACCTTTGACCTAATAAACAAAATAAGATTAAAAAATATTTGAATTAGAAACATGTACGATACCCAAGAAAAAATAGACGGAGCTATGGTGCATCACGGGAAAACACACAATCGTTTATACTTGATGCAGACCGAGCAAGATAATTGGGATTCACTTATCCCTTTAATGAAAGGCTTGGCCCAAGAAAAGAGCTATGATAAAATCTTAGGCCGAATCCCTGAAGAAGCAATGGAACTATTCCAATCAAACGGGTATCAGGTCGAAGCTAAAATTCCGGGGCTGTATAACGGAGAAACAACAGGGTATTTTTTAGCGGACTACCTGAACGAGGAAAGGGGCTATTGTAATGAAAAGGAGCGTAAAACCATACAATCCGTAAAAACCATTGCCCAGGCTGCCAACAGCGCTACGGAAGATTCTTATTTGGCCCTACCAGAAAATTTAGAGGTACGCAAGTTAGGTCGGAACGATTTGTTCGCTCTAATCCATTTACATAAAAAAGCCTTCAAATCATATCCTTTTCCCATTCACAAGGCTGAATATATTTTGGAACTTATAGAACAAAACCATGAATTTTACGGACTTTTTAATCAGGAGGAGCTACTAGTTTCAGCGATTCTTAAAATACATATGGAAGAATCTAATGTAGAAATCGTTGATTTTGCCACGCACCCTGACTTAAATGGGCAGAATCTAGCCTACTACCTTGTTCAGGAGATCAAGAAAGATTTTGAGGAGATGGACTATAAAACTATGTATTCCTTAGTTAGGGCTACTTCATATGGTCTGAACATCACTTTTAGCAAGCATGATTTTGTGTTTGGTGGGACTTTGTTGAATAACACCCTAATCAGAGATACTATAGAAAGTATGAATGTTTGGTATTGTCATTAAGGTTTAGATTTTGTTAGTTCCATAAAATGAACGTGGCCGTTGCAGAAGTGGTTTGTGTGTATGATATCGACAGGATTAGGCTGTTTTTATGGAGTCTTTATGAGAATTGGTTTTGATTGGATTTGCCGGAGAAAAATGGTCAGGCAGCCTTGGAAGTCATCCATAATGGTCTTGCAAATACCAAGGGAGGGCTTCCTTCCCCCTTTCTTAAGGTACTTCTTCAAGTTGAAGGCGATTGCCGCCATGAGCATGACCTTATGTGCACCGGCCTTACCCAGTACGCCTATTTTTCTCAGACCGTAGAACTGGGTCAAGCTACCGAATACGGACTCCACGGTACTTTGTCTCAGGTTTTTCCTTCGTTTGCCCCATTTACTTTGCTGTTGGGCGTAGGCCTTCAAGTATTGTTCATCATAAATCGTTCTGGTGATTTTTTTGCATTTGGTATTCGGCACACATTGGGATTTCATGGGACAGGCCTTGCAGTCCCTCGGTGCCGCCCAATAGCATTTCAGTACGCTACCGTCCCGGTTGGTTCGGAACCCCTTGAAGGGCAGGGGCCTGTTCATCAGGCAACTATATTCGTCCTTTTCCTTGTTGTATGGAAAACCGTCTATCTTGAGTTTGTATTTCCCGAAAACGGGTATCCATCCGGTGACCTTCCTCTGTTCGATAAAATCGTAGTTGGAGCCATTGGAATAACCTGCGTCCGCCAGGATATCTGTCATTATCAGCTCGTTCTTCCTTAATCGGTCCTGCACCTTTAGGCTGATATCCTTCAAGTACTGGCTGTCCCTACCGTCGGCAAAGTCGGCCTGGATATTCGAGATGACCCCTTCCGCGGTATCCACCGCCATACTGCAGTGGTAGTTCAGCTTTCTGGCCTTGCCGGGGTTTACGCTGATTCTAGCATCGGGGTCCGTTGGGCTGTAATGGGTCTTGTTGCTCAGCAGGCGTGCCTTCTTGTGAGACGCGCCGACCAGTCGTACCGGACTGTCCCTCAGATTTTGGTAGTGCTTATCCACGCGCTTCAGCTCATGCTCAGGAGCGGGGATTTGTAGGGGGATATGGTTCCCCCGTACTTTTTAGTAGTTTCCCGATTTTCTTCCGACACTTTTTTCAAGTGGTCCTCCATAGGGGTGCCAGGCATTTTCGGCACTACGCTTTCCATGGACGCATTTGCCTCTATCGGGGCCGAATCCACAGCTTGGGTGTGTCCGGATACCATGCCGCTGTCGACGCACAGGGTGAATACCTTGTTGAACAAAGTCACAAAAAGGGATTCCGGGTAAAGCTGCCTCGTCCTGCTTATCGTTGAATGCCATGGCAGCTCCTCGTCCAAGTCATAGCCCAGAAAGTAGAGCACGTCCATTCGCATGCAGCAATGTTCCATAAGTTTTCGGTCGGAGGTGATATTCTCGAGGTAACCCGTGATCAAGAGCTTGAAAAAGACCACGGGGTCAATCGAGGGGTTGCCGGTCTTGCCGTAAAGTTCTTTCGGATCCTTATAAAGAAAACTCAGGTCAAGGGTTTCGCGGAGCCTTCTGTAAAGATTTTCCTTTGGAATCCGGTCAGACAACTGGAAGCTGACGAACAGTTTTTCGGTATAGTTCTTTTTGCCTTGCATACCTTTAATTTACGGATTTTCGCAGATTTATAAAAGCAAGAATTGATGTTTATAGGAGTTCTGCAACAGCCACGAATATTTTTTGGGACTATTATTTGCACTAATTTGGCTTGAATTCAGTCTATTTATGCTAAATTTTATCTGAAAAGGAAGAAATTTTCAAAAGTGTGCACAAACTGTGCATTGTGAAAAAAGAAAAAGACT
>JBLICT010000079.1:0-12792 GCA_047632415.1 Maribacter sp. | reverse complement strand
AACGTCATGTAAACCGGTGTCCCGATAGCTATCGGGAAAGGGCTGCACGCCCGAGCCGAAGGGTAGGCGGTTAGAGCCTTTGGGCAACCACTGGCCTAGATAAATGATAAGGCGTCTCTGAACCTAGTTCAGAGTAAACAGAATCCGGCTTACGGCCTGCTTTTTTATTCAGATAGTAAAATTTAGATTTGTGGTATCGAATTAACCCTCCGAGAATGCGAAGGGTTTTTTTTAATCTTTAATTTTTCACTTCAATATCTAATTTACGTAATCGAACCTTCCGATGTAGGCAGGGTAATCCTGACTTAAACAACTGTAGTTTCTTCCTAGCTTTTCATATCAATTTGCAAAGACTATTTTAATATTTTCTCAAGCGGAACTCAGTTGAATGAGTTATCTGTCTAGGCTGAAGTTTATATCACCTAAATAATTTCATTTTTATCTATTAAAATAATTTATGATTTTCATCAAAAACATAAATAAAAATAAATGAATTAAAATATTCAAATTTGCACTGCAAACAAATTCATCCAACCATGAAAACTGATGTATCAAGTGAAAAGTCTCAGAAAACTTTAAATAACAAAGCGGTAAAGATAGCTGTAGCCAAAGGAGACGGGATAGGTCCTGAAATTATGGACGCTACTTTAAAAATCTTAAATGCTGCCGGTGCAAATATAGAACCTGAGTATATAGAACTTGGGGAACAAGTATATCTTTCTGGTAATTCTGCGGGAATTTCGAAAGAGACTTGGGAGGTCATCAACAGGAATAAACTGATATTAAAAGCACCCATCACCACACCTCAAGGTAAAGGATATAAAAGCCTAAATGTCACGCTTAGAAAATCCCTTGGTTTATTTGCCAATGTTCGGCCAGTAAGTGCCTTACATCCTTATGTGCAAACCCACTTTCCTAATATGGATGTTGTGGTCATCAGAGAAAACGAGGAAGATTTATATGCAGGTATAGAGCATCAGCAAACACAGGATGTGGTACAATGCTTAAAATTGATTACCAGACCAGGATGTGAAAAAATTGTCCGTTATGCTTTTGAATACGCCCGAGTTTATGGTCGTAAAAAAGTGACTTGTATGGTCAAGGATAATATTATGAAACTTACTGACGGACTCTTTCATCAAGTTTTTGATGAAATTGCTTTGGAGTATCCAGAAATAACGAGCGATGCTCAAATTATTGATATTGGTGCAGCACGTTTAGCGGCCAATCCAGAAAATTATGATGTCGTGGTTACTTCTAACTTGTATGGGGATATCATTTCTGATATTGTTGCGGAAATCGCAGGTTCTGTAGGAATGGCTGGTTCTGCGAATATTGGTACTAATGTGGCGATGTTCGAAGCAATCCATGGTTCTGCTCCAGACATTGCGGGTAAGAATATGGCAAATCCGTCTGGATTAATAAACGCTTCTATTTCCATGTTGGCACATGTGGGTCAAGCACCGATTGGCGATAAAATAAAGAACGCTTGGTTGGCTACTATCGAAGCCGGATATCACACTGCGGATATTTACAATGAAGAAAATAGTAAGAAAAAGGTAACGACCTCCGAGTTTGCAGATGCCGTTATCGCTAAGTTGGGTCAAACACCTCATAAACTTCCTACAAGCAATATGGCCGAGGGGACAGGTACCATAACAATTCCTACTTATAAGAGGAAAGTAGAAAAGAAAGTATTATTGGGTGTGGACATTTTTATAGATTGGAAAGGGTCTGACCCAGAGGAAATAGGGCAAGCATTATCCAGCTTGGATGCTTTTAAATTGAAGCTCAAAATGATTACCAATAGAGGTGTTAAAGTATTTCCAGGTGGTATGAAAGAGACCTACTGTACGGATCATTGGAGGTGTAGGTTCGTTTCAAAAGACACCCAAGTGACAAATGGAAAACCTGTCTATTCCCCTGTTGATTATGAGCAAGTAGTGGCCTTATTATCCAAATTGTACAATGAAGGTTTTGATGTGATTAAAACAGAAAACCTCTACGAATTTGATGGTAAAAGAGCTTTTTCCTTAGGACAGGGAGAATAAAAGTATACCTATAAAGTTTTAGTTTGTTAGTGTTAGTTAAAAATCCACGTGGAGACGTGGATTTTTTGTTACTTTAGATTTCCGTAAAACCCTTATTCTTTTTATACTGCTAGCTAGACTTAAAAACTATTTTGGGCCACTTTGCCTTTTACACCCTTAAAAAAAGCTTCATATATTTTAAAATCAGCTTCTTGGTCTTTTGTTGGGGTATGGGGTTGCGAAACTTTTATGTGTTTCTTTCCATAATCAAAAGCTACCATGACTACGGGCACTTTTGCTGCTTTCGCGATAAAGTAAAATCCGGTTTTCCATTGAGCCACTTTTTTTCGTGTGCCCTCTGGGGATAGGGCAAGTCTAAACTTATTCTTTTCCTCAAAAACCTTCGCAATGGCAGAGACGGTATCATTAGATTTGCTGCGGTCTATAGGGGTCCCCCCCGTCCATTTAAAAAACCAACCCAAGGGCGAATCAAAAAGGCTTTTCTTGCCTATATAATTAATTTCCTCTTTCCATACATTACGAACGAGTATACCCAATAAAAAATCCCACCAGCTTGTATGTGGCACTACAATGATGACACATTTCTTAACATGGGTGGGGAAATCGCCCACTAGGCACCATTTTAGCACTTTAAAGTATATAAATTTAGCTATGCTATGCATGCAGTATGTTTTATTGTAAGCATGGATGTGCTCACATTTTTATAACGAAGCGGAAACTATATTTTTTTATAAATCGATGTAAGTTTCTCTGCAGTGATAACGGTTCTCCAGTTTTCTCCTAAGGCGTTTTCCCATAAGGGCTCCATTCCTAAAGCTATAGCAACCATTTTGTCAAATTCAGAGTCTGTGAGGTGCTGGCAAATGCCTGTTGGTAAGGTAATCTGATGTTTTTCCATCATTTCGTTAAAAAGCCTAACGCCATCTGGGTAAAATTCTTGCAGATGTTGAAATACCAAACAATTTCCAATACCATGTTTTACACCTAACAGAAAGCCTAAGCCGTAACTGAGTGCATGGGCTACTCCTACTTGGGAGTAGGCGATACTCATACCTCCATGCCAAGAAGCCATCATCAATTTATCTCTAGATTCACCTTCTGGGATATCGCTAAGGAAAACCTCTTTACAAAGTTCCAACGCTTTTTCACCATAACTTTGGCTAAAAGCATTTAGAAAAGTGCCCTCTAGTGATTCTATACAATGAATAAAACAATCCATTCCTGTGTAAAACCATTGTTCTTTTGAGACGCCTTTGGTTAGTTCAGGGTCTAGTATTACTTGGTCGAAGGTCGTGAAATCAGAATTTATACCTAGTTTTTTATCGGGACCTAAAAGGACTGTGGTTCTGGATACTTCTGCCCCTGTTCCACTTATTGTGGGTATGCCAACATGGAAGATTGCTTTTTTATGCACCATATCCCATCCTTGATACGCTGCTGCACTGCCATTGTTAGTCAAAAGGATTGCCACGGCTTTAGAGAGGTCTAAGAGTGTACCGCCACCAATACCTACTATGCCAGAAGGTAGTTCTTGGAAGTTTTCCTTAATCATGGTTACTAGGGCGTCTACCTGAAATGTGCTAGGTTCTTCATTTGCAGAAACGAAAATAAGTTGATCACAGAATATATTGGGGATTCGTTTTGCAAGTTCGGTCCCTTCAAAAACGTCATCTATCAGATATACAATAGGTGCCTCAGAATGTTTTCTTTTAGGCATTAAAATATCACCCAATTGGTCAAAGCTTCCATTCCCAAAAACTACTCGGGGAACCATAGGGAAATTGCGATACTTTTCAGATGCTTTAGTAGGTATGTTCTTCAATCTTCTTTCTTTTTTAATTTCCATTATAATACGTTATAGATAGGCTAGGACGTCTGTTAACTTTTGGACAGTAATGTATCCAGATTTCTTTTTTAGGGAAGGTACTTCCTCATGTTTCCAAGTAGTATGGAAAGGCACATGAACGGCACTAGCACCAATATTTACCAAAGGTAGTACGTCCGATTTTAAAGAATTGCCTATCATCAAAAATTCATTCGGAGAAATTTCTAGATGTTCTAGTAGGTCTTTGTAATTCTTTTCCTTCTTATCGCTCAATACCTCTACGTGATGAAAATAATCGGATAGGTTAGAAAGGTCCAGTTTACGTTCTTGGTCTAGCAGGTCGCCTTTGGTAAGGACAATCAATCTATACTTTCCCTTTAATTGTTCCAATACAGCTTCTACATCTTCTAAAATATCTACCGGATGGGCTATCATCTGTTTTCCGATATCTAATAGTTTTAGTAGGGTTGCCTGCGGAATTTCATTGTTAGATAGCTCCAATGCTGACTCAATCATGGATAGCATAAAACCTTTAATTCCATAACCGTAAAGCGCTAGGTTTTTCATCTCCATTTTAAACAGCTCCTGATCTATCTTATTTTTGGTTTCATAAGGCTCCAAAAGCGTTGCAAATTGTTCTTCTGCCTCCCTAAAGTAGGTTTCGTTTACCCAAAGGGTATCATCTGCATCGAAACCGATTACTTTTATCTCTTTAAAATCTATCTCCATGCCGCTTGCGCTTTTTCCAAATCTTCTGGCGTATCTATTTCTATTCCAGAAACGGAAGTCTCTACCATTTTTATTTTTTTTCCGTATTCGAGATATCTTATCGCTTCTATTTTTTCGGTAGCTTCTAGCGTGAGCATGGGCAATCGTTGGAAATCCATCAAAGCACTTTTACGAAAGGCATAAATACCCTTATGTTTATAGTAGATTGTGCCAACATCCTTTGCTCTGGGGAAAGGAATTGGTGAACGTGAGAAGTATAATGCAAAGTTCTTTTTATCCACAATCACTTTTACGGTGTTTGGGTTGTTTATTTCCTCTTTATCTGTGATTTGAACCATAAGTGAGGCCAAATCAATTTCCTTGGCAACATCGTTCTTAAACACCTCCATTACACCGGCTAGGCTTTCACGGTCCGTAAAAGGTTCGTCTCCTTGTACATTTACGATAATATCGACGTCCATATCTGCTACCGCTTCTGCAATACGATCACTACCACAGTCGTGTTCCTTTTTGCTCATGATGGCCAAACCGCTTGCTTCTGTTATAGTTTCGAAGATAATTTCGCTGTCCGTTACTACGTATACGTCATCAAAAAGTCCTGTTTTTACAGCTGCTTCATAGGTGCGTACGATGACCGGTTTTCCGGAGAGGTCCTGCATTAGTTTTGCAGGAAATCTAGAGGCCGCATAGCGGGCAGGAATCATGGCGATAATTTTCACTTTTCTTGAGGATTATGTTTTGTTATTATGGCGAAAGTACTTTTTGTTTTCATATTTGTTTACCAAATTTCAGTTAACTACTGCTGATAGGCCCACTTTTAGAATTTTATATAGGTGTTTTAGGTGTGTATGCGCTTTTTAGGTCTTAACTTTCTGTAAATTCTAAAAATAATCACTAAAATAATAATTACTAAAACAGCTGCCAATATCGGTGCAAATATGGACGCAGCAGTTACGACAACTGCGGTTCCCGTTTCTATGGTGGCTAACACAGGATTTGCCAATCCGCCTGTGGTTGCTGTGGAGGCTAGTCTTCCTGTAGCTCCCGCACCTTTAATAGCAGTGGCGGTTCCGCCACCAGCTATGATTGCCAATGACCATGTTATTACCGGGTCTAATCCTGCAACTGTAGATACCATTACTGCGGTACCCGCAATGGCGGCCATAGGCATGGCGATACTGTCCAATAGATTATCTACCCAAGGAATAAAATATCCAAAAATTTCTATACCTGTGGCTATACCCAAGGTGAGTAATGCTGCCAGACTACCAATCCATTGCCAACTATCGTTTAGCTCCCATGTACCAAAGTAAGCGGCGAGACTAAGCGCAAAAAGAGGAAGGAATACCCGGAATCCAACGGATGCCGCCAAGCCAATTCCTAAAAATATACTCAGCATGGTTTCCGTTGTCATTTTGTATTTTGATGTTGAAGGTTGTCAGTGCAACAGGTGTATGTCAAAAAATATACCGTTTCTTAGGCGAAACCTACTCAAACACTAAAATAGCCTTTTCCTATTCAACAAAAAAATCGTTTTTAAAGCCTATTAGATATAATTTTCGTTTTGCGCGGGTCACTGCGGTGTAGAGCCATCTTAAATACTCTTTATCTATACCGTTGGGTAGATAGGGCTGCTCTACAAATACAGTGTCCCATTGTCCACCTTGTGACTTGTGGCAGGTGATAGCATAAGAAAATTTTACCTGAAGGCCATTGAAATATTTGTTGTTCTTTACCCCTAGAAATTTTTTGTATTTGGATTTTTCGTGCTCATAATCCTTCATTACTTCTTGGTAAAGACGGTTGCCCTCCTCGTAAGAAAGCGATGGCGATTCTGCTTTTATGGTATCCAATAGGAGTACGGTCTCGAAAGGTGCCATATTGGGATAATCTACCATTTGTACTTTTACTTCGGCAAACTTGAATCCGTATATTTCTTTAAAGTTGAAAATTTCAAGAATTTCAATAATATCCCCATTGGCAATAAATCCTGCCTCTGAATTGGGTGTGAGCCAGAAATAGTTATTTTTCACTACCATCATAAAATCTCCTGCCGCCAAATCGTTCTCTAAAAACAGGATGCGTTCTCTGATGTTAAGGTTATAAAGATTCGCTCTTTTGTTGGACCTAACGATAAAAGCCGTTTCTTCTTTTCCGTTTTGCGAGTAGGACTCGTCTATGGCCTCTTGGATTTCGTGCCCATCAATTAGCCTAACAATATCGGTGTACGCTAGAACATCAAACTTAAAACTATCGAAAAAATCGCCCTGTAGCTGTTCCCGTAATAGGGTGGCATTGACCAAAATCCCCGAATCCTCAGCTTGCCGCATTACTTCGTCCAATTCTAGACCAATAACCTCCTTGTTATAATTTAAGGAAATAATATCAGCATCCAAAGCGGGACTCAAGCTCAAATGAACAGGTGGTAATTGAGCGGTATCACCAATCAATAATAGCTTACAATTATGACCAGAATAGACGAACATCATTAAATCGTCTAATAAGGAGCCGTTATCAAAAAGTTTTGAATCTGCTGCCCTATCCGGAATCATGGACGCCTCATCTACTATAAAGAGCGTATCACGATGCTTGTTGGGCGCCAAAACAAATTGAATACCGCCACCCCCTTGTTTTTTTGGAAAATATATTTTTCTATGGATAGTAAATGCCTGTGTTTTGGAATAGTTAGACATTACCTTGGCCGCCCGCCCAGTAGGAGCCATTAAAACAGATTTCATGCGCGACTTCCACAAACTGTTCACCACAGTGCCAATTAGCGTGGTCTTTCCAGTACCCGCAAAGCCTTTTAGAAGGAAAACTTCATCTTTTTCCTTAGATAATACAAAGGTTGCCAACTTTTCTAGAGCTATCTGTTGTTTTAACGTTGGCTCATGTGGGAACTTGGTTATTAACTCCTTATAATACGTGGATGGTGTAAGTTCTTTCATGCAAGGACAAAGATAAAGATGATTTTTTGGGCAAAAACTTTTCTCATTAAAAAAAAATTGTAGATTTGTTGGAACCACTAAATTAAATTAACACTTAACGAAATGAAGACCATTATTCAAATAGTACTTTGGATTGCTTGTATTGGTTTAGGGTACCTTATTTACAATTCGGTTACTGGACCTATTGAATTTAAAAAAGTTAAAGTAGAACGATTTGGCAAAGTCGTTGCTAAGTTGAAGGATATTAGGAATACCCAAGAGGCCTATAAAACGGTCAACGGTAAGTACGCTAAGGATTTCAAAAGCCTTATTAAATTCATCGATACTGGCAGCTATGTAATTACGCAACAACGTGATTCTTCTTTTATGGAGTTTGATAAAGCGTACCAGATTGATATGTTGAGAGAAGTAAAAATTATAGATACCTTAGGATTTGTATCTGTCCGTGATTCTTTGTTCAAAAAGGATACGAGATTCAAGAACCTCATGGAAATTCCAGGAGCCCCTAATGGAGAGAAGATTACCATGGATGCTGGCTTTATTGAAAAGAGCGGCTACCGTGCTCCAGTATTTGAAGCAAAGGTTGCTAAAAGTATTTTACTAAGTGATCAGCCGAAAGATTTGGTATCACGAGAAAATTCACAAATGAGTGTTGAAGAGGTAAATGGAACTGCTATTACGGTTGGTTCTATGGATGAAGTAAGTACAAGTGGTAACTGGCCACCCATATATGACAAAAAAGAAAAAAAATAGTAGTTCGGATATAGCCGATAAAAATTTTCAAAAATTGTCCATTCAAGTTAGCTTGAATGGACTTTCTTTTTGTGTGGCGGATACCGTGTCGCATAAAATTCGCTATTCTGATACTATACTTTTTCCAGAAGAATTAAATATTATAGCCGTACGGGACCAATTAGACCAGCTGTTTAAAAAGCATGAACTGCATCAAAAGCAGTTTGATGAAGTTACCGTAGTACATAGAAACACCTTGTTCAGTCTTGTTCCAAAAGCGCTATTTGACCCTAACTCACTTTCCGAATACCTAAAATTCAATACCCGTGTCTTCCCAACAGATACCTTAGCTTATAATGAGGTAGAAAACCAGGATATGGTTACCGTTTATGTTCCCTATGCTAATATTAATAACTATGTGTATGATATTTTTGGTGAGTTCACGTTTTTACATAACGGAACCGTGATGATTCAATCTTTATTAAATGGTTATGGGAATCATAAAGAGGCAACGTGCTACGCACATGTGAGTAAAAAGCAATTGGATATCTGCGTAATCGCGCAAAAAAAACTTTTATTGTACAACAGCTTTTTATATGAGACCAAGGAGGATTTTGCTTACTATCTACTGTTTGTATTAGAGCAATTAGAACTAGATACTAATCAAGTGAGCGTAAAGCTCTTTGGCGCTATAGAGGAGGATTATCCTGTTTTTGAATTATGTCATAACTATATAAAGAATATCGTTGTTTTCACCCCTTCTTCGCCCCAGCACTTGCAGATGGGAGAGCCGGAAGGCCCACGCATAGATTTCACCGTTTTAAACACCCTATAATGCGCATAATTTCTGGTAAACACAAAGGAAGATATCTTATGGCACCTAAGAATTTACCAGTACGTCCAACCAAGGACATGGCAAAGGAGGCCTTGTTTAATATTTTGAATAATAGATATTATTTTCCAGATTTGAGGGTGTTAGACCTCTTTTCCGGTACGGGAAATATAAGTTTTGAATTTGCTTCTAGAGGCGTTGCACAGGTAACTGCTGTGGATATGGAGGCTGGATGTGTGAGCTACATAGATAAAATGTCGAACCAGTTAGAATTAGGTATAGAAACAATTAAAAGCGATGTTTTTTTATTTTTAGCGAAACATACGCAGCAATATGATATTATTTTTGCCGATCCTTTTTACGATATGGAGGAAACTGATTTTGCCAAAATCTCCGAATTGGTGTTTGCGGATAACATGCTTTTAGTGGATGGTGTTTTGGTAATAGAGCATTCTAAACGCATGAATCTTGGTGATCTACCTAATTTTCAGAATTCTCGTAAGTATGGGGGGAGTGTATTTAGTTTTTTTGGGAATTGATAATTGCATTAAGTATATCTTTTTGTTCTTCAATTCTACCTAGATACTTTCCTAAAAATTTCTAATCGTGGACTCCAATTAAAATTTATTGATTTGTTACTTCTGAATAAATCACCACATGTCTTTTGGTCGAATCTAACTAGAGTTGAGTCCTAACGCATCAATAATCACGCTCAATTATACGATAGGTTTTGTCGGAATTAGGTTTTTTTAATATTGAACCCTTCCGAGTTTTGAGCTTGGTTTGATTTACAGATTTAGACTACAAAGAGTGTTTATTTTAGCTAAAACGGTAGCTTTTACTAATCAATCCTTCAAGCTACTATTTTGTTTTAAATAGTACTATGTTTTGTTTTTTTAATTGGTAACCTGTTGTAATTGTGAGTTTTATGAGCTATAAGGTAATTAACTTAAACTAATAAAACTAAGTATAATCACAAACACCCCGGTGAGTGCACTGGGGTGTTTGTGAAATTTAAGTATTGTAAAACTTATTCCTGCATCGTATGATAAACGTTTTGCACGTCGTCATCTTCTTCTAATTTTTCCAAAAGTTTTTCAACATCTGTAGCCTCTTCCTCTGTAAGTGCTTTGGTAACTTGTGGAATACGTTCAAAACCTGACGAAAGGATTTCTATTTCTCTATGCTCCAATTCTTTCTGGATGGTTCCAAAACTTTCAAATGGCCCGTAGATAAGAATACCGTCGTCATCCACAAAGACTTCTTCTGCACCAAAATCAATCATTTCTAATTCAAGCTCTTCCGGATCTATATCTGCTGCTGGGATGCGAAAATTACACGTATGGTCAAACATAAATTCCACCGACCCAGATACACCTAAACTACCGTTACATTTGTTAAAATAGCTACGAACATTTGCTACCGTCCTCGTATTGTTATCCGTGGCAGTTTCAACCAGTACGGCGATTCCATTAGGTGCATAGCCTTCAAACAATACCTCTTTATAATCTCCAAGGCTTTTATCGCTTGCACGCTTTATGGCACGTTCTACATTGTCCTTAGGCATATTTACCGACTTGGCATTCTGTATAACGGCTCGTAACCTGGAGTTGGAATCTGGATCGGGACCTCCTTCTTTTACCGCCATAACAATATCCTTACCTATTCTAGTAAAGGCTTTGGACATGGCCGACCATCTTTTCATTTTTCGTGCTTTTCTAAACTCAAAAGCTCTTCCCATAGTTGTATTTTTATTTATGGCTCTAAATTTAATAAAATTTGAGCCGATAGCTTTAGTCGCTTTCTACAATATCCTCAATACTTTTTGCTAGAACAAAATCCTTTTCTGTTACGCCATTGGCATCATGGGTATTTAATCTGATATTTACCGTTTTGTAAACATTACTCCAATCTGGATGATGTCCTTGAGCCTCGCATTCAAATGCTATTCGTGTCATAACGGAGAACGCTTCTTTAAAATCCTTGAATTCAAAAGTTGTTTCTATGGCGCCGTTTACATATTCCCAGCCGTCAAGTTGACTTAGGTAATCTTGTATTTGTTTGTCTGTGAATTTTTCCATGGGTATTGGCTTTAAAGAATCTATATTAATTTAAAACATGATTTTCTATAATCTCTTGGTATGTAAACTGCAGGTTTTTTGGCAGTTTATTCGCTTTTGGCAGTACGGCCAAATAGCGGTCTTCATTTGTGGTATAAACTCTTTTTAGCACAGGGTTAAAGTTTCCTACCCGATCCATAACTTCTTTTATAAAATCTTCGTGATGTACTAAATCGGTACTGCCCAAATGATAAATACCTGTTTTGTTTCTGTTGATAAGATAATGAATTTGCTGTGTTAGTTTATCATCACTGCTTACATTTAGAATTAAATTAGGAAAAACCTCTACTGGTTCATTGTTCAGGGTTTGGTTTTTCATTTCCTTTATTCTTGGTGAGCCGTTTCCAAAAACCATGGGAATACGCAGGATACCCGCTTTATTCTTTGGTAACCGGAGTAACATATTTTCAATCTTTATTTTTAACCGTCCAAAAACACTCTCCGATAGCGTTTTATCCGTTTCGTACGAAGGATATTTACTGTAGGCGTCAAATACATTGGCAGAGGATAGGAAATATAAACTGCATTCATGATCCCTTACATATTCCGATAGGTGTTGGTGTGCGATTACTTGCGCCGCAAAATTTCCCCGTAATGCCGATATAATGACTTGTGGCCTAACTTTTTCTAGCAGCTCATAGATATCATCGTTTTCAAGGTCATACCTAAAAAATTGTTTATTGGATGCGAAAGGCTTGGTGGTATGGCAGTAGGTGGCATAGGTATCAAAGTAGTTGCATAGCTCCTTATATATGGCATTGCCAAGGAATCCGCTACCTCCAAGTATAAGTATTTTTTTATTTTCCAATTTAGAATATAGATAATTCGGATAATGTGGTTAACCGTTCCAATGCTGCCATTCCTCTGGCAGAATTTCCTTTTTTATTAAGTGCTGGAGACCATGTTGCTACACAAAAATTATTAGGTAACAGCGCTACAATACCACCACCTACACCACTTTTTCCGGGTAGGCCTACCTCAAAAGCAAACTCCCCTGCCTCGTCATAAAAACCACAAGTAAGCATAAGAGCATTGATTCTTTTTATTTGATTGATATTTAGGTATGTCTTATTTCTTTTACATGTACCTCTATTTATAAAAAGATAAAATATATCACAAAGCTGTACACAATTCATGTGTAAAGAACATTGGTGAAAGTAAAAATCCAATACGTCTTCAACATCGTTAGTAAGGTTTCCGTAGGATTTTAGCAAATTGGCTGCCGCAAAGTTCTTAAACCCAGTCTCTCTTTCAGATTTGGCCACCTTCTCATTGTAGGATATCGATGGGTCATTGGCAAGTTCCCTTATAAATGACAAAAAATCTGCTTTAGGGTTTTCTAATTCCGATACCAGAATATCAGCAATTACTATTGCACCAGCGTTTATAAGAGGATTTCTTGGTATTCCGTTTTCAAGTTCTAAAAGGGATAAATGGTTAAATGGGTCGCCTGAAGGTTCTACATCTACACGTTTCCAGACAGCTTCACCTATGCACCGCATGGCCAAGGCAAGGCTAAGCACTTTAGAGATACTTTGGATAGAAAAACGTTCCG
>JBLICT010000078.1:0-12910 GCA_047632415.1 Maribacter sp. | reverse complement strand
AGGAACTTATGTTATAGGTTCTTTTTTTTTGTGTAACATTGTGTTCTTAGGTAATAAGCATTATTTTTAAGGAATTACCTTTTTGTTAAACGCTATGAGTAATGCAGTTCATCGATACTTTAATATCAATTACTGCGTTGTAACTATACCTAAATCTTTTTAATTGTGCATCGTATTAAACTATTCATTGGCAGCGCTGCTCTTATACTTACAGTATACATACTAACAGTTTCTTCAGTCGATCCAGGTAACAAAAACATTATTAACCCTGTTCAGTCTCCAAATAAATCTTTGGCAGATGTACAAGAATCCCAGGCATATAAATTTCATAAAGAGTTATTATCCAATGCTTTAAATTCTTATTTTGAACAAGCAATTAAAGTTGGAGATATCGTTGGCGCAGGGGTAAGCATCGTACAAGGAGATTCCATTTTGATTTCCGAAGGATTTGGAAAACGGAGTATCAATAAAAATGCTACTGTTGATGGCGAGACCGTATTTCGATTAGGTTCCTTGTCCAAGGGTTTTGGAGGTGTTTTGGCTGCTAGCTTACAGTCCGAAGGGAAATTAAGTTTCGATGACCAGATAGTGAAGTACTTGCCTGATTTTAGCTTTGGGGACGAAAACAACACTAAAAGTGTAAGATTTGAACACATCCTTTCTCATACCTCCGGAACGCCTTATCATAGCTTTACCAATTTGGTAGAGGCGGGCATATCCATAGCTAAAATTGCCAATCGGTTCGATGAGGTCGCACCCATTAGTATTCCAGGACAACAATATAGCTACCAAAACGCAATGTTCGCGATAGGGCAAGAAGTAATGCGGAAAGCTGCTGGTGCCGATGTTAAAACATTATTAACAGATAGGTTTTTTAAGCCTTTGGGTATGTCGCATATCTCGATGAACCATAACGATTTGCTTAAAGAAAAAAATGTGGCCTTGCCGCATAGAAGAAATGGAAAAAGTTGGAGGGCAACGCCGTTAACGGATAACTACTACAACGCTGTATTGGCAGGAGGAATAAATGCAAGTTCCGTAGATATGGCCAAATGGATGCGGTTTTTACTGGGTCATAATCCCGATGTATTGGAATCGGTTTCTATGAAGCAGGCTTTTGAGCCATTTATCACGTTTAAGAATAAAAACAAATATTACCAACGTTGGGATGGACACGTTAAATCATCCTACGGTTTTGGATGGCGCATTCATGAGTACCAGAAAACCGATGCTCCAGACATTGAAACCGTTTGGCACCATGGCGGTAGTGTAAATAACTACAGAAACGAGATTGCGGTATATCCAGGATCCGATTTAGGAATCTGTGTGTTACTCAATGGTAATTCCATATTAGCTAGAAACGTAATTCCAGATTTGCACGCTATCGTGCAAAAAATCTATAAAGAAGTAACCAATACAGCATTGGCTGAAAAAGGATAACTCTGGATTGCCTTTTGTTTAATCAGATTTCCCATCATTGGTTTTTTCTATAGAAGTACCACGTAACTTCAATTGACCAATACAACCACATCCTTGCAGCTATAGCGATTATAATAGATAGATTCATTTACTTCCTTATGGGTACCTTTAACAGTACTACCCAAGCGAGGGCAATGCTATATTTTACATAACAGAAGCTTTTTTAGGAACATGGACAAAAAAGAAACTCGGAAAGCGAAAAAGCCATGGCCAACCAAAGCCGCCATGGAACAGGTGTATACTCTAAAACTTTGGGGCAGTACTACGGGAGCGTTTTATTCGGGTGTGGGTTCTCATAATCCAGATTTTATAAATCCGTATTTAGGGGTACTCACTTCATTTTTGAATTCTTTTAAAACTCCTCTGGTCGTTTGTGATTTAGGCTGTGGAGATTTTAATGTAGGGAAAGAATTGGTTAGGCATACCAAGAAGTATATTGCCGTGGATATTGTTCCAGCACTTATTGCGCATAACAAAGAGAAATTTAACCAAGAAAATTTAGAATTCCAATGTTTGGATATTGCATTAGATGAGTTGCCTTCAGGAGATTGTGCGCTATTAAGACAGGTGTTGCAACATTTATCTAATGCTGAAGTAAATGCTGTGCTGCAAAAGCTTATGGATTTTAAATATGTAGTTCTAACGGAACATCTTCCCGAAGTGGATTTCACACCAAATAAAGATATTATTTCAGGACAGGGAATTAGGCTGAAAAAACAAAGTGGAATCAACCTAACTGCTCCACCGTTTAATTTTAAGGTGCAATCTAAAAGACAACTAGTGTCAGTTCGTTTAAAGGACAGAAAAGAAGTTATTGTAACTACGCTTTACCAACTCTTTTAAATAGCTTGGTAAGGCTAAATCCTACCGCTGTTGGATTCTTTGTGAAACACCTATCTTTTAAGTTAAATTTAACCGTAATAGCTGTTTCACAAAGTTTCTATCCAAAAAAAATAAATGTAATTACTTCATGCCTAATGCTTTGAAGTTTTAATCAAACGAAAAGCTTTCGGTTTCTTTGAACGGGGAAACGTTTAATTTTTCTATAGTTCCCCTATATACTTTCCATTTGTCGCTAAAGAATGCATTGGTTTTCTCTAAAGCACTTTTTAGTTCAGCCTCCGCATATTGGATAAGGTCTTGCTCCGTTTTTGTAATACCCGTTTTGCGAGAATTGGTATACCGTCTCGCCATACCAATACGTTGCATAACGGTAATTTCAGGATTACGGGTTATGCCTTGTCGTTTGTCTACGGTACCCAAGTACAAGGCAATCACGGAATCGACCTGTTTCACCATATCTTTAGAAGCCTTGATTTGATCTTTGTATTTCTTCTCATCCAGAACTTTCAGGTCCTTACTATATTTTTCAGCAACGGTTTTACTCTCTACGAGTTGCTTTACAGCATCCGCAGCGGTCTGACTCATCTTTTCTATACTTTTTCCAGTAGTATAGACCTCATTGATGGCAGCGGTATTTTCAGGTAGTCGAGGATCCGATTTTACCATAATCCTAGCCTCATCCGTTACGTTTCCAAAACTCATTTTAATCGCGTATGCTCCTGGCTTCACATCCATTCCTCCAGATTCCTTTTTGTTTTTTTGAATTGTTCTTGAAGCTCTATCTGGACCTTTTTCATCCATTCCCCAATAGATTCGATGAAAACCTGCTTTCTCTGGAGTCTTATATTTTAGCGTACGAACCAGGCGGTCTCCATCATAAAAATCGAACTGTATGGAATCCATTTTCTGTACACCAGTTAGTTTTTTGTCAATGCTAGTGTCAGATACATTCTCGTTTTCTTTTACCCCGTCATCCGAAGTATCACCTTCATCATCAGTTGTTTCTTCACCTTCTTTCTTTTCGCTACTTTTCTTTTTACCTTCTTTTAAAAAGTAGGTAATCATGGCACCTTCTTTTTTGTTTTCCGCGTTGTACATGGCATCTGCACCAAACCGACTTCCAGTGGGCTGTTGATATGCCGCTTGGTATGCAGTTGGTGGGGTAAATAGTTTAGCATCTTTTTCCAGTATAGATTTGTCCGCCGCCAAAGCGCGTAAAGGTCTTATGTCATCCAATACCCAAGCCGCACGGCCAAAGGTTCCTATAACCAAATCGTGCTCCCTAGGGTGTATAACAAGGTCTTTTGTAGAAACTGTTGGGAAACCTTCTGTCCATTTTTGCCAATTGGCTGCGCCGTCAAACGAGATATATAGCCCATCATCCGTTCCTAGAAACAGCAAGTTTGGGTTTTCTAAATCTTCAACAATACTTAAGGCATAGCTTTGCACATCGGTCGCATCTACAATACGCTCCCAAGTTTTACCGTAGTTTTTGGTGCGGTATGCGTAAGGGGTATAATTGAACCTTCGGTAGTCGTTTGCAATCAAAAGTGCTTCTCCTTTATTTTTACTGGACGCTTTGATTTGTGGAATCCAGCTTCCCGCAGGTAGACCCTTTATATTCTGTGTAACCTCAATCCACGTCGTACCAGCGTTCTGCGTAAAATGTACCTTCCCGTCATCCGTGCCAACCCAAAGCATATTTTTTTCTACTGGCGAAGGTTCTATCACCAAAATAGTAGTATGATTTTCGGCTCCGGTAGCATCCATGCTTAATCCGCCACTTTCGCTTTGTTTTTGTTTCTCAGGGTCGTTTGTGGTCAAATCAGGAGATATGATCTTCCAAGTAAGCCCCTTATCTGTAGTTTTATGAACGAATTGACTCCCAAAATACGCTGTACTATTATCAAATGGGTCTTGCCCAATCGCCGAGTTCCAATTGAAACGAAGTTTGGTTTCAGCATCCGGAGGAGTAGGGCGTACGGTGTAATTATTACCAGTGATATGGTCGTATCGCGAAACGCTTCCTTGCTGACTCATGGTGTACCCAAATTGTGAATTATCTAAATCCGGCACTACATCAAAACCATCTCCAAAACTAATTTCTTGCCAGTAGCTATTGCGAATACCTTGATCTCGCCATACATAGGCTGGTCCTCTCCAAGAACCATTATCCTGCATTCCGCCATATACGTTATACGGAAATTCATTATCCACGTTAATGTGATAGAATTGTGCTACCGGAATATTACCAACAAAACGCCATGATTTACCGCCATCTCTGGTAATGTTCATTCCTCCATCGTTACCGTCCATCATAAACTGTCCGTTCTCCGGATGTATCCACCACGCATGATGGTCTGGATGTACGCCATTATTAGCTCTATAGGCTGGCATAAGTTCTGTAAAGTTCTTACCGCCATCTTCTGAAACATTTATAACCGTAAATACAGAATAGATTCTATTTTCATTTTGTGGGTCTACATAAATTTCGGAATAGTAAAATGGTCTGTTGCCAATATCGGCTTTGTTGTTGATCATCTTCCATTTAAAGCCACCATCTTCAGATTTGTACAAAGCGTTCTTTTTAGCTTCTACCAAAGCGTAGACGATATCTGGTTTTCCGGGCGCTATGGCAATACCAATACGTCCTAGGTTACCCTTTGGAAGTCCGTCTTCCTCTGTAATTTGTTTCCAATTCTTTCCGCCGTCATGGGTCATGTACATACCGCTACCTTTTCCACCTGAATTAAAAAACCAAGGGTCACGCTTATGTTCCCACATCGCTACGATTAATTTATTTGGGTTACTGGGGTCCATGACCATATCTGCAACACCTGTTTTATTGTTAACAAATAAGATGTTTTCCCAAGTTTCACCTCCATCTGTCGTTTTATAAACACCACGTTCCGCATGCTCGCCCCAAGGAGAGCCAATGGCGCCAACATATATGGTATTTGGGTCGGTGGGGTCTATTTTTATGCGATGGATGTGTCGTGTTTTTTCCAGCCCCATGGATTTCCAAGATTTGCCACCGTCCAAAGAACGATAAACGCCATAACCACCATTAAGACTGTTCCTAGGATTTCCTTCGCCAGTACCTACCCAAATAACCGATGGATTGGATTGTTGGATGGCGACTGCTCCAATGGAGGCTGTTAATTCCTTATCAAAAATCGGTTCCCATTTAATACCTCCAGAGGTAGACTTCCATAGGCCACCTGAGGCTGTACCTACATACATAACATCTGGATTGGAGTGAACGGCATCAATGGCTGTAACGCGGCCACTCATGCCACCTGGTCCAATATTTCGTGGCTTTAGGTCTTGCATTAATTTCATATCGAAATTTTGTGCTAGTGCAGCACTAATGCTAAAAAGGAAAACTAGAGATCGTAAAACGTACTTCATTAAATATATGTGTTAATTGTTATTATTTAATATATTGATTATCAATTACTTATATTATTATTTTTTATAAATATCCTAGATGACAACCGCAGCTAGGTATGGTGAAACTCTGTGCCTCTTCATGCCAAGGAAAAGCACCGCTATATTTGTTATTTCCCCCCCGTAATGGGCATGGAATATATATCACCAAGCATATCAAATATAATGGTTTAACCGTCTGGACTCACATCAAGATTCATCCAAGTACCTTCATTCGTGGTAAAACTGTGGTCTTTATAGTTGAATTCAGATCCAGGGTTAGAGACGTCCCATTTCTTCGAATCTTTTTTGTCTTCTTGGGCTTGAATAGATAAGGTTGCCGCAATCAGTGTCGCGAGAAGTAATTTTTTGGTCATTTTTGGCAAAGATATTAGTCGGCTAAATATAGGAAAAAGGAAGGGTGGATTTCTTAAAAGGGTGTTAACAGTGTATTTAAATAATCACTATTTGGCAGAAATTATTACGGATTTAAGAACTATACCTTTATTAATAATCATATAGAAAACGTAACAAATACCTTGATCTCACGTCCTATCAGTACATCAATCAAATCAAAACTAATGAAAAATCAATTAACCCAGAAGCTTAGGATTTTAATAACGACAGTAGTTACCTTCCTGGTATGGGGTCATTTAGCGTGGGACTATGCCCACGAGGGTATACCTGTACATTACATTTTACACAGTAACGATATGCCCGGTATACCTAATTGGTGGGGTGCTATTGTGTTGCCCTTCTTTACTTATTTTTTGTTGTTTCGTATTTCTAAAAGACTAAAAGAAACTGAAAATAAAGAATCACTAAAACTAATCGGTTTACGTTTTTTAGGAGGCATACTGTTTGCAGTAAGTATTTCGGTCAGTTTTATGAATGGAATTGACATTACCGATTACATCATGGGCTTAATTTTCCTTATGGCCTTTATCTTTCCTTTATATAAATCGGAATATTTTTTGGGATGGGTTCTTGGTAGCTCATTTTCATTTGGAGCCATTATCCCTATTGGCTTTGGGAGTATATTGGCTTTACTATTTTTTATTTTTTATAAACTATCAATTTATATTATGGGACTGATAAAGCCAAATAATACTATTTGAATTTAAGTTCCTTTTCACTTCTAGCCAAAGGGACTTCTTAAACTATTTCTGATAAGTTATTTTTTTAGGTAGAGATGTGCTATCCATTTTATTGTTGGCACATGCATTTTATGGAAACGACTCATAATTAAACAATAAACATAGAATCATAGAGTTTTTAGGGTATCCAAATTCAACCATTCGTACCCTTTACTATGAAAAAACTATCAGCAATACTATTAATTACATTATTTATTATTACTGGTTGTTCCGATGAAACAACCATTTTCGATGTAGAAAATCCAAGAGTAGATCTTACAATGGAAGAAAATAATACGGTAATCTCAAATGGAATCAAAAACGACAGTAACGGTATTTTAAGTATTTATTTTGAGCATGAAATATCCGGAAAAAGTGCTGGATTACTTTCAAAATCAACTAATGATTTTCACCTTAATTTGGTAGGCCAGGTGTCAAGACCTGCGTTTGATACAAATTCTAACCTCACTGCTACACATGTAGATTATCAAGATAATTTCGCTTATGTTTCATATAATACAGTTGGCCAAACCTACGCAGGCGCCGTAGATATTATTGATTTAAGCAATCCATTACAACCAATTTTAGTTTCCAGAATGTATATGCATTACAGAGATGCTAACGTAATTTTATATGACAATGGTTATTTATATGTTTTAGGAAGTGTAGATGCTGAAAGGGTATTTGATGCTACAGATGGTTCTTACATTGCTAAGATTGGAGTTTTCAGTGGTGTTATTGATTTGAACGATGTGAATTACTTCTATCAACAAGGAAATACGGCTACGGGTATTACTAAAATGGATAACGCTTTTTTTGTGTCTAGTGGAGAAGATGGATCCATTGCTAAATATGATAGTGCTAGCTTTTCGAAGTTAAAAGAAATTACATTTGATGACTTACGCTCGGTAGCTTCTGAAAACGGAAGGTTAGCTGTTTTAGATGCTAATACAGGCGTTAAGATAATTGACAGCGACTTAAATCTAGTTTCAGAAATCACCACTAGCACTAATTTTTCTGTAGATGCTAAACGAACTATTGCCCTAAAAGCCAATCAGCTATTTGTACCAGAAGGTGAGCAAGGCACTGGGGTGTATAACATAAATACTGGAGCACTTGAAGAACGTCTACCAATTCTTGTAGATCCCGATCATATTGCTTTTTCTGATAAAGTGACAAATGCCATAGCTGTTAATGGTAATACTACCCTTATGGCTAATGGAGGAGCTGGTCTAGCAATTAAAGTAACGAACGATATCTTAGATTTAATGGGTGTTGTTGAGTTAAGTGGTTCTATCAATTATGTTGTCGCTGACGGTGATTATGTATTTGCCGCTTCAGGTAAATCAGGTTTACAAATTATAAGTAAGATTAGATCAGATGAAAGTAAGATTATACCAGAGGGTAATTATAGTATTAGAGCAAGACACAGTGGTCGTTCTTTGGCTTTGACTAGTTTATCTACGGAAAACGCAATTGATATCGTGCAGCAGAGTACCGGTGGGGAAGCTGAAAATGAACAATGGAATTTAGAAATTCTTGACTCTGGCGCATATGTTATTAGATCAACGTATTCAAATAAGGCCGTTCAAATAGCACCAGGGTCTCGCTATAATAATGTTCAACAGTGGGAATATGAAGGGGAAGCTCGTCAACATTGGGCCATAGAACCAGGTGCAGAAGAAGGTTATTTCTATATTAGAAACCTTTCAGACAATAAATATGCTGATGTTTTTGGTAGAAGGACCGCAGCAGGAACCACGATAATTACATGGCCATTTCACGGAAGAGATAATCAACAATGGCAATTTGAGCGTATAGACGAGTAAATGGCTTAGTAGTCTAGTTCTTCTTTTTAAATATTCCAAACAGTTCTTTCCCCTGCCTTGGCTTTATGGAATTATAGCAGGGTTCGAAAACTACTGTTTTAAAATATGGATTTAGATAGCTAAGATAAAGGGACTTATCTCCGCCAAAGGGGCGTTTTTCCATATCGCGGGTAAGGGGAAAATTAAACCAGAGGCCTACTAATTTTCCAGAAGCTCGTAACAATGATGCCATATGTTTTGAATACGCTGAACGATTTTCATCTGTGGGAATAAAAGAGCAAAAAAAGGTCTGTTCTAGAATTAGGTCATAGTCGCCCTTATGGTCAAAAAAGTTCCCTTGTATCAACTGCTTGTGTGGAAAATCAGGATTCCGTTTTTTAAAGTCTTTTAAGGGGACTTCAGATATGTCAATAATGATAACATTATTAAAGCCTTTACGCCACAAATACTCCGCCTCATAGGCATTGCCTGCTCCAGGGATTAATATGTGTAGGGACGTATCCGTTAGCTGGTCTATATATTCTTTTAAAGGGGTGGAAGGAAAGCCTATATCCCAACCTGTATTTTGATTTACATAGCGTTCTGTCCAATACTGTTTATTGTTTTCCATATGATATGAAGTATAGTTGTGATACCTCGGTTTAACTTGAGTTCCAAGTGTACATTATAAGTTCTTTAGAGTACGGAATTGACAAAGGTTTACTTACTTTTTGGTTTGTTCACCAGTTGCACATTTCCTCTTTGTTCTGTTACCGCAATGATCTATCTTCCCACGCTTTTAATTTTCACTAAAATAAGAAATGAAAAACCATTTATTCGTCGCAATTTGCTTTTTATGCGCTAGCGCTCTTCAAGCTCAAGTAGCCCCTCAATGGGCTAGGTATTCCGCTATCTCGCCAGATGGCGAAACCATAGCATTTACCTACAAAGGAGACATTTACAGTGTTCCTACCCAAGGAGGGGTTGCCAGCCAGCTTACGTTTCATACGGCGCATGATTATGGTGTGGTTTGGAGTAAAGATGGCACATCATTAGCCTTTGCCTCTAACCGTTTTGGTAATTTTGATGTCTTTACAATGAATGCCAAGGGTGGTTCGGAAAACCGACTCACGTTCCATAGTACGGATGAAATGCCGTATACCTTTTCCGTAGATAACTCTACGGTTATTTTTGGTGCTGCAAGACAGGATGCTGTTACTCATAGACAATATCCCATTAAAGAACAACCAGAATTATATAGCGTTCCCGTAGTTGGTGGCAGAGTAGACCAAGTGCTAACCGTGCCTGCGGAGAAAGTACAGGTAAATAGAGATGGTACGCAGTTCGTATATCAAGATAATAAAGGTTTTGAAAATTCATTTAGAAAACACCATGTTTCGGCTATTGCAAGGGATTTATGGAAATATGATGTGGTTACAGGGGAACATGTTATGCTTACCTCGTTCAAGGGAGAGGATAGAAATCCGGTGTTTGCTGCGGACCAAAAAACCATTTACTATTTAAGTGAAGCCAGCGGGTCGTTCAATGTTCATAAATTGAGTTTGGACAATCCCTCGGAAACCGAACAATTAACCTCATTTAAAACACACCCAATACGTTC
Source organism: Maribacter sp. (assembly GCA_047632415.1). Taxonomy (GTDB): domain Bacteria; phylum Bacteroidota; class Bacteroidia; order Flavobacteriales; family Flavobacteriaceae; genus Maribacter. The sequence goes on along the minus strand of JBLICT010000078.1, from coordinate 2,594 downwards.
TTTAAGTATTGGTGGCGATACTATGGTATTTAGCTATGATGGCGAATTGTACCGTTTTAATGAAGGTGCCGAACCACAAAAAGTAGACATTATCATACGTACACAAAATGCCGAAAATAATGTGGAATATGTAAGTATTGATGGCGGGGTTCGGGAGATGGATATTGCCCCAAACGGGAAGGAAATTGCATTCATCAGCAGGGGCGAGGTATTTGTAACCTCGGTAGATGGTTCCCTAACAAAACGATTGACTAACACTCCAGAGCAAGAGCGTTTTGTAAAGTTTACACCCGATGGTACGTCGGTCGCATATGCTAGTGAAAGAAACGGAAAATGGTCTATTTACAAGTCCTCCAAGACCAGGGCGGAGGAACCGTATTTTTTTGCGGCCACGCTCATCAAAGAGGATACATTACTTTCTAAAAAAACAGATGTCTACCTTCCGGAATTTTCTCCAGACGGCGAATCTATGGCCTATATAGAAGGGCGTCGAACATTAAAAGTCAGAAACTTAAAAACAAAATCTGAAGTTACGTTGTTGACCCCGAACGAATTATTTCACTTTTCGGACGGAGATAAAAACTATCAATGGAGCCCGGATAGCAAATGGTTGTTGGTAGATTGGGGTGTTACCCTTAGTAATAACGAAATTTTACTAATCTCTGCCGATGGAAAGACCCGGATGAACCTTACAGAAAGTGGGTATGCGGATATTTCCCCAAAGTGGGTAAATGAAGGTAAACAACTGATTTGGTTTGCCAATCGCGAAGGACTTAAAAGTTATGCCACGAGCGGTAGTACGGAATATGATGTGTATAGCATGTTTTTAACCCAGGATGGATGGGATAAATTCAACATGTCCAAAGAGGAGTATGACTTACTTAAATTGATTGAAGAAGGCGATAAAAAGGAAGATGACGAATCCGATGACAAAGCGGATAAAAATAAAAAGAAGAAAGAAGATACCAAAGACGACAAAAAGGGAAAGCCTTTACAATTCGACATGGAAAACATGCGTGAGCGTAAGGCCAGACTAACCATTCACTCTTCCAAGCTAAGTGATGCGGTCTTGTCCAAAGATGGAGAAAAGTTATATTATTTAACACGCTTTGAAAAAGGCTTGAATCTGTGGGTAACAGAAATACGTACTAAAAGCACCAAAATGCTCCTTGGGTTAGATGCAAAATCTGGAAGTTTGTCTTGGGATAATAAACATAAAAACCTCTTTTTATTGTCAGATGGGAAAATATCCAAAATTGATACTACGGCAACGAAAAACGAGCCGGTAAAAATCGACGCTGAAATGATTTTGGATGCGGATGCGGAACGTCAACATATGTTCGACCATGTGTGGTTGCGTACCAACGGAATTTTTTACACCTCAGATTTTCATGGTATTGATTGGAAAGCGATGCGCACCGAGTATCAAAAGTACATACCACATATTGGAAATTCATACGAGTTTGCGGAGCTGTTATCGGAACTATTGGGTGAACTAAATGTATCGCATGCCGGTGGAGGATATAACGATAAGGTTGAAAACGGCGACGAAACAGCGTCTTTAGGTATTTTTAGAGATTATGGATATCAAGGTTACGGAATTAAGATTGCTGAGGTACTTAAAGGCGGTCCTTTGGATAAGGCTGGTTTTGACCTACAACCGGGTATGATTATTGAAAAAATAAATGGTGAAACCGTTGTGCCTACTAGAGATATTGCCAGCTACTTAAACCGTATGGAAGATCAGTTTATGCTACTGGAAATTTTAGATGACAATGCCAAAAAGAAGCAGATTACGGTAAAGCCTATAAGTTTGCGTGAAGAGGGTGGACTATTGTACAAGCGTTGGGTGAAACAAAACGAGGCTGAAGTAGCTAAAACCAGTAATGGAAAATTAGGCTATGTGCATATTCCTGGTATGAGCGATGGTCCTTATCGTACGATTTATGACCGAATGATGGGAAAATTTTCTGATACCGAAGCAGTTATCGTAGATACCCGTTTTAACGGTGGGGGTGATCTGGTGGCCGATTTGGCCATGTTTTTTACAGGGGTTCCGTTTTTAAGCTATGAAACTGAAGATAGAAAAGTAGGTGGTGAGCCCACCTCACGTTGGACCAAGCCTACCTTGGCCATGTTTAACGAATCTATGTACAGCGATGGTTCTTGTTTTGCCAGCGGGTACGTAGACCTTAAAATAGGCAAAACCGTGGGAATGCCTGTACCAGGGACTTGCAGTTTTGCGGGTTGGGAGGGCTTGCCAAACGGTGGATACTGGGGTGTGGTTCCTGTAAGTGCAAAGAATAAAGCAGGGGAGTGGATGGAGAATAACGAGACCAATCCAGATATTGTAGTCAAAAATCAGCCTGAATTAATTGCAAAAGGTCGTGATGAGCAACTGGAACGCTCTATTGAGGTATTGCTGAAAGAATTGGAGTAGGTGATGGATGATGCTTCGAATATAATTTATGCTTTCCGTTAGAGCTAAAAAGGGCCACCTTCTAGCTACTATTGTTTTATGATTACAAGGGATGATAAAACTAAAAACAGAATTAGATACCCTTAAAGTCTGTATCTTGCAGTTATAAACTGCT
>JBLICT010000077.1:0-13385 GCA_047632415.1 Maribacter sp. | reverse complement strand
AGGAGAAGTTTTAAAGCCTGAAACCATCAACTACAGAACTCATAAACCAGAACGTGACGGTCTTTTCTGTGAACGTATTTTTGGTCCAGTAAAGGATTACGAATGTGCATGTGGAAAGTATAAGCGAATCCGCTATCGTGGTATCGTTTGTGACCGTTGTGGTGTAGAGGTTACCGAAAAGAAAGTACGTAGAGATAGGGTAGGACATATTAATTTAGTTGTTCCTGTTGCCCACATCTGGTATTTCCGTTCACTTCCTAATAAAATAGGATATTTACTTGGATTGCCTTCCAAGAAATTGGATATGATTATTTACTATGAACGGTATGTAGTAATTCAACCCGGTCTCGCTAAAGGTCCAGAAGGGGAAGAAATCAATAAGATGGATTTCTTGACCGAGGAAGAGTATTTGAATATATTGGAAACTATTCCACCAGAGAATCAGTATTTGGAAGATTCGGACCCTAATAAGTTTATCGCTAAAATGGGTGCAGAATGTTTGATTGATCTTTTAAGTAGGATTGATTTAAAAGAGTTGTCTTTCAGTCTAAGACACAAGGCAAATACAGAGACTTCAAAGCAGCGGAAAACTGAGGCTTTAAAACGACTTCAAGTTGTTGAAGCATTGAGGGAGTCCCAGGAAAATAGGGAAAACGAACCGGAATGGATGATTATGAAAGTAATTCCGGTGATACCACCAGAATTACGTCCATTGGTGCCATTGGATGGTGGCCGTTTTGCAACTTCGGATTTGAATGATTTATATAGAAGGGTAATTATACGTAACAACCGATTAAAGCGATTGGTAGAGATAAAGGCCCCGGAGGTAATCTTGCGTAACGAGAAGCGTATGCTTCAGGAATCGGTTGATTCACTTTTTGATAATACAAGAAAAGCTTCTGCCGTTAAGACAGAATCTAATAGACCGTTAAAATCACTTTCAGATTCACTAAAAGGTAAGCAAGGGCGTTTCCGTCAGAACTTGTTAGGGAAACGTGTTGATTATTCTGCACGTTCTGTTATCGTTGTAGGTCCAGAATTGAGATTATTTGAATGTGGACTTCCAAAGGATATGGCTGCTGAATTATACAAGCCATTTGTTATCCGTAAACTGATAGAAAGAGGTATTGTTAAGACCGTAAAGTCTGCTAAAAAGATAATAGACAAGAAGGAGCCCGTAGTTTGGGATATCCTTGAAAACGTATTAAAAGGTCATCCGGTGCTATTGAACCGTGCTCCTACGCTTCACCGTTTGGGTATTCAAGCATTTCAACCAAAATTAATAGAAGGGAAAGCGATTCGTTTACACCCATTGGTTTGTACCGCTTTTAATGCGGATTTTGATGGTGACCAAATGGCTGTGCATTTACCATTAGGCCCAGAGGCTATTTTAGAAGCGCAGCTTTTAATGTTGGCTTCACATAACATATTGAACCCTGCAAATGGTTCTCCGATAACCGTACCTTCTCAGGATATGGTCTTGGGTCTGTATTATATGACTAAAGAGAGAAAATCGACTCCTGAAGTACCTATTAAAGGTGAAGGATTGACGTTCTATTCTTATGAAGAAGTTGAAATTGCTTTCAATGAAGGCATGGTCAACTTAAATGCTGGTATTAAGGTAAGAGCTAAAGACTTTAATGAAGAAGGTGAATTGGTTAACCAGATTATACCAACAACTGTAGGTAGAGTTCTGTTTAATATGGAAGTGCCAGAAGCAGCTGGGTATATTAATGATGTACTTAACAAAAAGTCTTTAAGAGATATTATTGGAGGTATATTGGCTGTTACCGATGTTCCAACAACAGCAGATTTCTTAGATAAAATTAAAACTATGGGTTATGATTTCGCTTTTAAAGGCGGTCTTTCCTTTAGTTTGGGTGATATTATTATTCCAAAAGAGAAACCTGAAATGATTGCAGACGCCAACCAACAGGTTGATGGTATTATGGCTAACTATAATATGGGTCTGATTACAAATAACGAACGTTACAACCAGGTTATTGATGTTTGGACTTCAACGAACGCTATGCTAACAGAGTTGGCTATGAAGCGTATTCGAGAAGACCAGCAAGGTTTCAACTCGGTATACATGATGCTTGATTCTGGAGCAAGGGGTTCAAAGGAGCAGATTCGTCAGCTGACGGGTATGCGTGGATTGATGGCAAAACCTAAGAAATCAACTGCCGGTGGTGGTGAGATTATCGAGAATCCTATTCTTTCTAACTTTAAGGAAGGTCTTTCGATTTTGGAATACTTCATCTCTACGCACGGTGCGCGTAAGGGTCTTGCAGATACAGCATTAAAAACTGCAGATGCAGGTTATTTAACGAGGAGATTGGTAGATGTTTCACAAGATGTTATTATCAACATAGAGGATTGTGAGACTTTAAGAGGTGTAGAAGTTTCAGCACTTAAAAAGAATGAAGAGGTGGTTGAGACGCTTGGAGAGAGAATTCTTGGCCGTGTTTCTTTACATGATGTATACGATCCTTTGACTCAAGAAATTCTGTTAACTGCGGATCAAGAGATAATGGAGTCCGATGTTAAAAAAGTTGAGGCTTCTCCAGTCGAAAGAATTGAAGTACGCTCGGCATTAACATGTGAAGCTGAAAAAGGAATTTGTGCCAAATGTTATGGTAGGAATCTTTCTACCAATAAAATGGTTCAAAGAGGTGAGGCTGTTGGTGTAGTTGCTGCGCAATCTATTGGAGAACCTGGCACACAGTTAACACTGCGTACGTTCCACGTGGGTGGTATTGCTGGTAACATTTCTGAGGATAATAAACTAGAAGTTAAATTTGCTGGTATTGCAGAAATCGAGGATATGAGAACGGTTACAAGTGAGGACTCCGAAGGGAAACCCGCTAAGATCGTAATATCAAGAACCTCGGAAATAAAAGTAGTAGATGCTAAAACAGGAATTACCCTAAGCACAAATAATATTCCTTACGGATCACAACTGTTTATTAAAAACGGTGCTAAAGTGGCTAAAGGTGATGTTATTTGTTCATGGGATCCATACAACGGTGTTATCGTTTCCGAATTTCCAGGTAAAATTGCCTATGAAAATATTGACCAAGGTGTTACATATCAAGTAGAGATTGATGAGCAAACTGGGTTCCAGGAAAAGGTGATTTCAGAATCAAGGAACAAGAAGTTGATACCAACGTTACTGATTCAAGATACAAAAGGGGAAACCTTACGTTCATATAACTTACCGGTAGGTTCCCATATTATGGTCGATGACGGTGATAAGATTAAGGAGGGTAAGATTTTGGTTAAGATTCCACGTAAATCTGCAAAAGCAGGTGATATTACTGGCGGTCTTCCAAGGGTAACCGAATTATTCGAAGCGCGTAATCCATCTAATCCGGCAGTAGTTTCTGAAATTGATGGTGTAGTATCTTTTGGTAAAATCAAAAGAGGTAACCGTGAAATTATTATCGAATCCAAGTTGGGCGAGGTGAAGAAATACTTAGTGAAGCTTTCAAATCAGATTCTTGTACAAGAAAATGATTATGTAAGAGCAGGTATGTCTTTATCAGATGGTTCAACAACACCAGAAGACATTCTTAAGATTAAAGGGCCATCAGCTGTACAACAGTATTTAGTGAACGAAGTTCAAGAAGTATATCGTTTGCAAGGTGTAAAAATAAATGATAAGCATTTTGAGGTAGTTGTTAGGCAAATGATGCGAAAAGTAAGAATTGTTGATCCAGGAGATACCATTTTCTTGGAAAACCAATTAATACATAAAGCTGATTTTATCAAAGAGAATGATGAAATTTTTGGTAAGAAAGTAGTCATGGAAGCTGGTGAATCAGAAAACTTGAAGGCTGGTCAAATAGTAACACCACGTGAACTTAGAGATGAAAATTCTTTATTGAAACGGAATGATAAGACCGTGGTTGAGGCTAGAGATGCCGTTGCGGCCACAGCTACTCCTATACTGCAAGGTATCACCCGTGCATCGCTTCAAACAAAATCGTTTATATCTGCTGCTTCTTTCCAAGAAACAACGAAAGTATTGAACGAGGCTGCTGTAAGTGGTAAGGTAGATACTTTAGAAGGACTGAAAGAAAATGTGATTGTAGGACATAGAATTCCGGCAGGTACTGGAATGAGAGATTACGAGAGTATAATCGTAGGTTCCAAAGAGGAATATGATGAAATTATGGCTAGAAAAGAAGCCTTAAAATTTTAAATAAAGAAGCCTTCAATTTTTAATTGGGGGCTTTTTTTATGATTACTTAATATTTTCAACATGAGTGACGAAAAAAAATCAAATCAAAAGCAAATTAATATAGAGCTTGACGAAAAGACGGCAGAAGGTATTTATTCCAATTTGGCAATTATCAATCATTCGGTATCCGAGTTTGTAGTTGATTTTATAAGTATGATGCCAGGGGCTCCAAAGGCTAAAGTTAAAAGTAGAATAGTACTTACGCCACAGCATGCAAAGAAATTCCTTAAAGCTTTAAATGATAATGTGCAACGTTTTGAAAAAGCACATGGTACGATTAAAGATTATGAGCAAACCCCAGTTCCCATAAATTTTGGACCAATAGGAGAAGCATAAAAAAATCCCGACTAGGAACTAGTCGGGATTTTTATTATTCAAATTCCGATACAAAGTGTAATTTAACTAACGGATATTTGGCCTGGGTCATCTGTAGAGAGAATTGAGAATCGGCCAAGAATACCAATTGGCCTCTCTTGTCTTTTGCTAAAAACTTTTGCTTTACTCTAATAAAGTCTTTGAATTCATCACTTTTTCTATTTTCTATTCCGACCCAACAAGCTTTGTATACAGGAAAATTTTCATAACTACATTTTGCGCCGTATTCATGTTCTAAGCGATACTGTATCACTTCAAACTGTAGTGCGCCTACGGTGCCTATAATCTTACGCCCGTTCAGTTCAAGCGTAAAAAGTTGGGCAACACCTTCGTCCATCAATTGGTCTATTCCTTTATATAACTGCTTGGACTTCATTGGGTCAGCATTATTTATGTATCTAAAATGCTCTGGTGAGAAGCTAGGAATTCCTTTGTAGTGTAAGGATTCGCCTTCAGTTAGTGTGTCGCCTATTTTGAAGTTCCCTGTATCATGTAATCCAACGATATCACCTGGATACGAAATATCTACGATTTCTTTCTTTTCAGCAAAAAATGCATTGGGACTTGAGAATTTTAACTTTTTATCCTGTCGTACATGCAGGTAGGGCTTGTTTCGTTCAAAAGTTCCAGATACAATTTTCACGAACGCTAAACGATCTCGGTGTTTTGGGTCCATATTAGCGTGAATTTTAAAAACGAAACCGGTGAGTTCTTTTTCATTTGCTTGAACTAACCGTTCCTCCGCCATTTTTGGTCTGGGTGGTGGAGCTATTTGAATAAAACAATCCAGTAATTCTCTTACGCCAAAATTATTCAATGCAGAGCCAAAGAAAACCGGCTGCTGCTCCCCTTTTAAATACAGTTGTTTATCGAATTCAGGATATACTCCCCATACTAATTCTAAATTTTCACGTAATTCCTCCGCTGCCTTGGTACCTATGATTTGTTCAAGTTCAGGGTTTTTAAGGTCGTCAAATGCTATGGTATCTTCTATATTTTTTTTGTTATCCCCGCTAAAGAGATTGATGTTTTTCTCGTAAATATTGTAAATGCCCTTGAAGTCATAACCCATGCCTATAGGAAAGCTTAATGGCGTAACCGATAGCCCTAATTTTTGCTCTAGCTCATCTAAAAGGTCAAAAGCATCTTGTCCTTCCCTATCCAGTTTGTTAATGAATACTAACATAGGGATATTTCGCATTCTGCAAACTTCTACCAGTTTTACGGTTTGCTCCTCAACACCTTTGGCTACATCGATTACGACAATCACGCTATCCACTGCGGTTAAAGTCCTAAAGGTATCCTCTGCAAAATCTTTATGCCCTGGGGTGTCTAAAATATTTATTTTCTTGTCCTTATATATAAAGGCCAGAACAGAAGTTGCAACAGATATTCCCCTTTGCCTTTCAATCTCCATGAAATCACTAGTTGCAGTTTTTTTTATTTTATTATTCTTCACCGCTCCAGCTTCTTGAATTGCTCCACCAAAAAGCAGTAATTTTTCTGTTAATGTGGTTTTGCCGGCATCAGGGTGGGATATAATTCCAAAAGTTCGTCTTCTTTCTATTTCTTCCTTAAAGCTCATTTTATGAAATTTGAGTTCAAAAATACGTGAATTTGAGGGTTTTGCCCAGTATTAATTCAGTGAAGATTTCTCCTTTAGTAAACCAGCCAAATGTGACAAATAATATAAAATTGTGTCTTAATGAAAAATGGAATAGTTAGCCTCATATTTTTTGTAGCTTGTATTTCATGGAGATTTATTAACAAGTTATCCGAGATGCAAAGAAGCTAGTCATATTACGAGTATCTTGCGTAATACTTTATCTAGGAAGTCCCACATCCTACCTATAATAAATCCTACATGTCATGGTGATTAGTTTATTAAAACAAATCATTTATGGAAAAAATTAGTTTTTCAACTTACAATTCAAAACTATATTTTTTGAGGAGTTTATTCTCTTTGGTATTTATTTGGTTTTGGATTACGTCGTTTAATGTAAATAGCACATCAAAAAATTTCATATCTGAAACGTCAACAAATTATTCTTTTTTAGATAAAATTTTTATTGGAGATTTTAATATTGCTAATTGTGATGTGCTAACTACCATAGAAATTCTCCCTTCTGATTTTGGATTTGCTAGCGGTATAATAACTGGTTCTCTGTCTTTTATGGAGTTGGATCTTAGTTCAAAGTGGGGTTTACCTTCTGGAAGTATACTTGTTAGTGTTGATGTCGCAAGTACTAAGAATTCTGATGCTTTTGCAATCGTAAACGGTTTTTCAACCATATTTTCTTTTTCAGGAAGTATACCAGTAAAGGTTATTGCTGAGCATTCTCCAAGGGTTGGAGCTATGAGCCGTGATGGAATTATAGGTTTAGATGGGTCTATTTTTGAACTTACTACTTCACCACTGCCTCCTGGGATTATTTCAGGAAATATTGCAAATAACTATTTTGTTGAAAATACGACAGCCTCTAATATTGAGGAAGACCAAAGATTTTTATGGGAATCTAAATCTGAGGTGTCAAAAATCAAATTTTATACAACCTCTTCAAACAACGTTAATGGAATAAGACTCCGATTAGTCCCAGTTATATGCGCTGATACGGATACGGATGGCGATGGTGTTCCTGACATTACGGATTTAGACGATGACAACGACGGACTTTTGGATACTACGGAAGACCCTAATCTTGATGGTGATGATAATCCTTTAACGGATCCTACGGACAGTGACAACGACGGTATCCCAAATCATTTAGACATCGACAGTGATAACGACGGTATCCCTGATAATGTGGAAGGCCAGACGACTGACGGTTATATGGCACCGAGTGGGAACGACAGTGACAACGACGGACTGGATGATGCTTACGAAGGCACGGACAACGGCGGTATTGTTCCGGTAAATACAGACGGTACTGACGAACCTGATTATATAGACGTAGACAGTGATAACGATACGGTCCCCGATAACAACGAGGGAAACGACTTCAACTTTGATGGCGTTCCAGACCAGACCTTTACTGGCGTGGATACGGATGGCGACGGACTTGACGACGGCTACGAGGGTAGTGATGTGAACGACGGATTCGATGTGAACGATGAAATAGACGACCCTGCGAACGACCTTCCGGACACGGACGGCACGGAGGATGTTAATTATAGGGATTTGGACGATGATGGTGACAGCACCCCAACGGAAGAAGAGGACCCTAACGGAAACGGCGACCCCACGGACGATGACGGCGATGGTGATGGTACACCGGATTATTTGGACCCGGATAGTCCTATGCTGGATGTGGTTGATGACTCAGTGAGTACACCTTTAAATACATCTATAGAAATAGACATTCTAACGAATGATATTGGTGTTCCAAGCGACGGAACTATCACATTAACAGAACCATCGAACGGAACTGTTGAAATAAATGATGGAGGTACTCTGGATGATTTAAGTGATGATTCGGTAATCTATACTCCAAATGAAGATTTTAATGGAACTGACACCTTCGAATATACGATTTGCGATAGTACAGGAAATTGTGACACCGCAGTGGTTACGATTATAGTAGGAACGCCTCCCTTATTCGATTTGGTTGATGATGAGGAAATTACAGATGCAGAAACAGCAATCGATATAGATATTTTCTTAAATGACTCTGGTATTCCTAACGATGGAAATGTAAGGTTTACCGATGCTTTAAATGGAATTATATACGTTAACGAAGGGGGAACTCCCGATGATCTTTTGGATGACTTTGTTACATATACTCCAAATGTAGGCTTTAGTGGAACGGATACATTTGAATATACGGTTTGTGACATAACGGGTAACTGCGACACTGCTATGGTGACCGTAGTTGTAAATGAACTACAAGTGCTTAAAATTGAAGTGAATCAGATTGTATCTCCTAATGGTGATTTAAAGAATGACTTTTTATTCATTCGTGGCGTCGAAAATATACGAAGTAGTACGCTTAGGATTTTCAATAGATGGGGTGTAGCGGTCTACGAAGGGCAAGATTATAACAATCAGAATAATGTTTTTGATGGGCGCTCAAGAGGAAGGTCTACCTTAAGTGTAGAGGACTATCTTCCTTCTGGAGTTTATTATTACATATTCAATTACACGACCCTGACAGGCGAAAATAATATCGATAGTGAGTATCTTTACATAAGCAGATAATAGCATAACCACATGAAAATCAGGAATTATTTTTTAGGGTTACTTTTCTTGGCGCTTCTCTTTATTGGTGAGACAAATGCCCAACAAGATGCGCAATACACCCAGTATATGTTCAATACCATAAGTGTGAATCCTGCATATGCGGGATCCCGTGGTCAGTTAAGTGCCGCGGCGTTATACAGGGCTCAATGGGTTGGCTTAGAGGGTGCTCCTACGTCACAAACAGTGAACATACATTCTCCTATTAGGAATAGCAAATTAGGGTATGGTATATCTGTTGTTAATGATGAAATAGGGGATGGTACGGTTCAGGAAACCTATTTTGATGGTGTTCTGTCTTACACCATTCAGGTTGCTAGGGATGCTAAGCTATCGTTTGGTTTAAAAGCAGGATTAAATGTATTGAATCTTGATTTTAATAAGTTACGGAATTTTGATGCGGAACCGGTTAATGTTGATAATATAGAAAATAGGATTTCACCAAATGTTGGTTTAGGTTTTTACTACCATACCAATAAGTTCTATGCGGGTCTATCCGCACCAAACCTTTTGCAGACCGAGCATTTTGATAATTCTGCGACCGATGCCAATTCATTACAATTCTTATCCCAAGAAAGAATTAATTTTTATTTGATAACAGGATATGTGTTTGACTTGAACGGAAACCTAAAGTTTAAACCCGCATTATTAACAAAAATGGTAGGGGGAGCACCCTTGCAAGTAGACCTTTCTGCAAATTTTATGTTTACCGATAAATTTACGTTTGGTGCTGCTTATAGATGGGATGCTGCGGTTAGTGCCATGGCAGGATTTCAAATCTCTGACCAGTTGACGTTAGGTTTGGCATATGATAGAGAAACCACTGAATTGGGAGGTACCCGTTTTAATGATGGTTCCTTCGAAGTTTTTTTAAGGTATGAATTAGTAAAATCCTTCCAACGCTTGGTATCACCTCGTTTCTTTTAATACGGAAAGGCCCATGACAAAAAAAGCACAAATACTGTTCATTATCTTTACTATTTCTGCCTTAGGCGTAACCTTGGCTCAGGAGAAGTTACTGAACAAGGGAAACGAAAAATATGAGGAGTACTCGTTTAGACCTGCAATCGATATTTACAAAAGGGTTTTGGATAAAGGATTTGTTTCGGCAGATTTACTTAAAAAACTAGGTAATTCGTATTACTTCAATTCTGACTACAAAGAAGCTGCAGAAATATTTAAAAAATTGGTAACGGAATTCCCGAACGACATTGCTCCCGAGGATTATTTTAAATATGCACAAACCCTAAAAACTTTAGGGAATTATGAGGACTCTAATAAAGTTATGTCTCAGTTTACCGCTATGACAACTAGTGACGCAAGAGCCAACGCGTTTGCAGAAGAAAGAGACTATTTAGCTGAAATTAAGGCAAATTCAGGCAGGTATGATATCTCCCCTTTTGAATTCAATTCGGTCTATTCTGAATTTGCGCCTGCGTTTTACAAAGATGGACTTATTTTTTCATCTGATAGGGATACTGGTAATTTTGCAAGATATAGACACACTTGGAATTCCAAAGATTTTTTGGATTTATACAAGGTCAATTCGGATAGTGTTTCTATGAATGTGGTCACCAAGTTTGGCGAAGATGTAAACACCAGATTACACGAGTCTGCTTCGGTCGTTACCAAAGATGGTGAAACGCTATATTTCACCAGAAACAATTTTGTTAAGGGGAAATATGTTAAGGATGATAAAGGAATCATTAGGCTGAAAGTTTTCCGGGCTATAATGATAGATGGTATTTGGGGTGAAATCGAAGAACTTCCTTTTAATAATAATGGCTATTCGGTTGCAAACCCCGTGTTGAGTCCAGATGAGAAAACACTATATTTTGCGTCTGATATGCCAGGTACTTTTGGTTTGTCGGATATTTTTATGGTAACTATAAATGCTGATGGCACTTTTAGTACACCGGAAAATCTAGGAGCAAATATAAATACGGAGGCAAGAGAGACATTTCCATTTGTGACCGATAACGAAATACTATATTTTTCATCGGATGGTCATCCAGGTCTAGGAGGTTTGGATGTCTTTGCAACAAAGATTAAACGTAAGGATTTTAGCGGTAAAGTTCTTAACGTGGGTGAACCAGTAAATAGTAGAAGGGACGATTTTACTTTTATTTACGATGAGCTATCCAAAGAAGGCTACATGGCTTCAAATCGAGAGGGTGGTTTAGGTGAAGATGATATCTACAAATTTCTAGAAAAAGAACCATTGGTTTTTGAATGTGTTCAGCAGATTACCGGAACGGTTCGCGATAAAATATCGAATAATGTATTGGTAGGTGCCACTGTAAAGGTAATCAATGAAAATAACGAGGATATATTGTCCGATATCACAAATTCAGAAGGAAATTACACCCTTGTGTTGGATTGTAATCAGGGAAACTTTGTTAGGGCATTAATGGAAGGTTATGTTCCTTTTGAGGAGTATATTGGCGTTTCGGATGGTAAGCCTAAGATTATAGATTTTTATTTGGAAAGGGATATAATTACCGCAGGTTTTGGAGATGATTTAGCTAAATTATTACAGCTAAGTACCATTTATTTCGACTTCGACAAATACAATATTCGTAAAGATTCTGAGATTGAAGTGGAAAAGGTAATAGCAGCGATGGAAAAATATCCTAGTTTGAAAATTCAAGTAAACTCACACACAGATAGTAGAGGACCAGCTGCTTATAATTTATGGCTCTCACAGAAAAGAGCGGAGTCTACCATTAATTATATGAGTTCAAAAGGAATTAGTTCAGATAGATTGGCCAGTGAGGGTTATGGGGAAACTAAGCTTATAAATGGTTGTTACGATGGGGTCAAGTGTTCCTCTGAGAAACACGATTTAAATAGACGTTCAGAATTTATAATTCTAGAATAGCCTCGTATTATCTGGTTAGGGGATTGCTTCAAATGTGTTTTGCATAATGCTAAAATTTTTTTGAGCGTTCGAATTTATCAAAGTTTGAGCTACAGGGGATTATAATAGATCAACATGAATAAAAATTCACCCTATTAAGTATTGTTAGGATTTCACGCTATCTCTTACTAATTATCTGTTTTAGTAACTTAAATATAGGTAATCATATAGGTTACGAATAGATGAAATCTAGCAGGTATCGTTCGATAGTCATTGTTTAAAAACGTCGTTATTTCATGATTTTAGTCTTCTACAAACATTCAATAAATACGTTTTTTTAGATTACAGATTGATTACTTGAAAAGTAATCAATCTGTAATTAAGTAAAACTATAGTTTTCTTTTTCCTTAAAATTTGGAGATTTCTTATTTAAAGAAAATTCATAATAATCAGTGGTAGAATCAACTCACCTAAGTACTTCATACTATCTTTTCTTGTGCTTTATTTATTCTATGAATTATAATTGTTTTGGGAGTACTATATCTTCTTTAGATACACTCGTGAAATATTGTATTTATTGACCTTATCGATGAAATAATCTCTCTATTTCCCTTTTTATCTAAACAATAAACCTCAAATTTCAGGAGCTATACAGCGCTATTTTATCGTTACACAACATTTATTTCTATAAGGAAGGCTTAAAGCTAATTTTGTAGACTATAAATATTCCGTAAAACTATCTTACTGTATTCCAAGAGTTGTTTTCGGTGATTTAATTTGCATAAATTTTGAAGTTTCAATCAACTATGAATAAGAGGAGACTAAACTATATTTTAAGTAAACAATTGGTTATGGACAAAAGAATCCTATGGATGCTATTCTTAGTATCTAGTTTCACATTCGCACAAACTACGGTAACATTAGAAGATCAATGTAACTGTGAGGTGCTGCAGGGGACTGCGGTTTCAGTTGCAGGTATTGGGACTCCTGTCGGAGCAGATTTAGGGGATTTGTATGTAAATACAAATTCTGGGATAATCTATTTCTGGGATGGTGACTCCTGGGAGCTAACTTCTACGGATGACCAGCAGTTAACAGGTTTTACCTTTAACGATACAACAAGCGAGTTAACACTTGATTTGGAAGACGGAGGAACTGTAAGTGTTGATTTAAGCAGCCTTAGTGATACCTTTTCAGATGCCAATACCGTAATAACCAATTTTGATATTGATGCAGGTACGAATAGTTTGGTTTTAATAGATAGTGATGCAAACTCTTTCTCTATTTCTTTAGCAAGTCTAGCTTCTGTTATTGATACTAATACTGTTGTAACTGATTTCTTTATAGATATAGCCATTGGAGAACTTGTCATTTTAAATAATGAAGGTGACGAGTTTCGGGTTTCTTTATCTGGAATTGCAGCTGCCACGGATACAAATACTACGAATGCTACTTTTGAAGTAGACCTTGGAACCAACGAGTTAGTGATTATAGACAGTGAAGGAGACGATGTACGTGTACCGATAGCAGATATAGCAGCACAGGTGGACACTGATAATCAGGCGTTGACCTTAGAGACAGGAAACATTTTGACTTTAGTAGATGGTGGTACAGTAGACTTGACTCCATTTTTAGATAATACAGATGACCAAGCGATTACAGCTTTTAGT
>JBLICT010000076.1:0-13719 GCA_047632415.1 Maribacter sp. | reverse complement strand
TAAATTTTTCATGGTCAAAACCTAGAAGGTGTAAGATGGTGGCATGCACATCATGTACCGATACGCGGCCTTCTATTCCTGAAAATCCAATATCGTCTGTTTTTCCATGAGATGCTCCGTTTTTGATACCACCACCGGCCATCCACATGGTAAAGGCATCACCATGATGATCACGCCCTTTATATGCCATTTTAGTATTGCCACGGTTCTCCTGCATGGGTGTTCTTCCGAATTCCCCACCCCAAACAATGAGGGTGTCATCCAATAAACCACGCTGTTTCAAATCCATGATAAGCGCAGTTATTGGTCTATCTATTTCTCTACATTTATTGCGAAGTCCTAAATCGATGGAACCTTCCCTTACATTCCCGTGTGTATCCCATCCCCAGTCAAAAAGCTGCACGAAACGTACGCCATCTTCAACTAATTTTCGAGCCAAAAGACAGTTGTTGGCAAAAGATTCCTTCCCAGGCTCAACACCGTACATTTGCTGAATATGTTCAGGTTCGCTGTTGATGTCCATTACCTCAGGGACTGCAATTTGCATGCGGTACGCCATCTCATATTGATTTATGCGCGCCAAGATTTCTGGATCAGCATATTTGGCGTATTCTTCTTTATTGATTTTATTAATCGCATCAATCGTACTTTTTTTCAGGTCGCGCGAAATACCATCGGGATCTTTGATATATAATACAGGATCCCCTTTAGAACGGCACTGCACTCCTTGATATACAGAGGGTAGAAACCCGCTTCCCCAAACACTTTTACCAGCATCAGGCGTATTTCCGCCGGAGGTCAAGACCACAAAGCCAGGTAAGTTTTGGTTTTCGGAACCTAGTCCATAGGTGGCCCAAGACCCTATACTTGGCCTACCCAAACGAGCACTGCCAGTATGCATGAAGAGCTGCGCTGGGCCGTGGTTAAATTGATCGGTATGAACCGCTTTTAAAAAAGCGACATCATCTACCACTTTTTTAAAATGAGGCATAAAATTGGAAACCCAATTCCCCGATTCGCCCTCTTGTTTAAATTCCGCCTGTGGGCCCATTAATTTGGGAGTTCCTTTTATAAAGGCGAATTTCTTGCCTTCCAATAGCGATTGAGGACAATCCTGACCATCGTATTTCTGCAATTCGGGTTTGTAATCGAACATTTCCAATTGGGAGGGTGCACCTGCCATATGCAAATAAATAACAGATTTTACCTTTGGTGCAAAAGGCGGCGCCAAGGTAGATAAGGGATTCAAATCACGCTCCAAGAAAGCTACAGGTTCTTTTTTGGTTGAGGTTCTCAAGGGGTCACATCCCATAAAAATAGAGCTCAGCGCCAAACCTCCCATACCTTGGGCACAGCTTTTGATAAAGTGCCTTCGCGTATTTTCCTGCGTTTCACGAACTAGTTTTTCCTGTATCAGTCTTTCTACGATGTCTTTCATGTTTTTGTCAAAAATTCATCCAAGTTCATAATGGCATTTGCTACCATGGTCAGGGCCGCGAGTTCTGCCGTGGGCTGCTCCTCAAAATAAAGGAACAGTTTTGATGCTTCTTTGTTTTCGGTAAACTCGGTAATGGAGTTTTCGTATAGTTCTGTGAGTGCTTCTAAGCGGTTAGGGGTAATTTTTTTGAACGTAGCCTGCTCATAACTGTTAATGATGCTTTTCTCTATATCATTGGTAACTCTATTGTTTTTTGCTAAATGGTAGGAAGCCTCCAAGTATACTGGATCGTTTAAAGTGACTAAAGCCTGCAAGGGTGTATTAGTAACCGTTCTTCGAATCATACAAACTTCGCGACTTCCGGCATCAAAGGTTAGGAAGGATGGATACGGACTTGTGCGCTTTAAATAGGTGTATATACCACGGCGGTAGCGGTCCTCGTTTTTACTTTCCACCCAATTGGCGCCGTTGTACACGGTTTGCCAAACACCATCTGGTTGTGGTGGCATCACACTAGGGCCATACATTTTTGGACTTAATAGCCCTGCAACTGCCAAGGCTTGATCGCGAATTTGTTCTGCACCTAATCGTATTCTTGGACCTCTAGCATACAACTCGTTTTCTGGATCTTGTTGGTACATTTCGCGCGTGCTTTCTGATTTTTGGCGATAGGTGCCCGATAGCACAATTTCTTTGATTAAAGCCTTAATACTCCAGTTGTGTTCGTTCATAAAACGCAAAGCCAGCCAATCTAATAAAGCTGGGTGAGTTGGCGCATCCGACTGCGAGCCCATGTCCTCTATAGTAGCAACTAGTCCATGACCATAGATTTGATGCCAGACTCTGTTTACCAATGTTCTGGCCGTTAACGGGTTTTCTTTGCTGACAATCCATTGCGAGAGGCCCAAGCGGTCTTTGGTCCAACCATTGTTCCACGCATTTAAACTTTGAGGCGTTGCGGGTGCTACGGTATCGGTCTTGGTAAGCCAACTTCCGCGGTCAAATACCTGTGTAGTGCGTTTCATGTGTTTTGGATTTTCTACCAAAATTGGTACTGTTTCCGTGTTGGTGTTCAGCAATTCTAAAAGTTTGGAATTTACTATTGTCCAACCGTTTGCTTCTTGGGCGGGCATATCAGAAATAAAGCCGACCCAATACACGTTTAAAATATTCTTCTCGGGCGCAACGGCATCGTTTTGTGTTTCAATGTAGATGTCCGTTTTCTTATCGATATTTTTCAACGCGAATTGCGAAGTGGTATTATTTTGAGTCTTATTGATGGTAAACTCAGCCAAGATAGGTCCGTCTGCATCGGTTTCGCGAATGGTCATTTTGGTACCATCATAATGGGAGCGATAATTCAGGTAAACAAAACTCGCGTTGTTAGTATAGGCATCGGGTATGATGAGGCTGCCATCGTCCCAAAATACAACAGAAGCGTGATCGTCATACACACTATTCTTAAATTCTTTAAAGAAATGTGATTTGTAAACAGGCTCGGTAAACTGTATAAAATCTCGATACGTTTTTAAGGCTTTTTTGTCGCCATGTTTACTTATCCATTCCAGCACCTTATCCACTTGCTTTTGTTGTGCTGTATCATAAAATTTTAGTACAGGCGATTCATTAGGCGTATCCTCATCACGTGAATTGTTGAAAAACGCCATTAGATTGTAATATTCCTCATGCTTAAAGGGATCGTAGGTATGGCTATGGCATTGCACGCAACCTATAGTGGTGCTTTGGAACACTTCAAAAGTGGTATTTACCCTATCAATAACCGTGGCTATACGATATTCTTCGTCATCAGTGCCGCCTTCGTCATTGTTCATGGTATTTCTATGAAAGGCCGTAGCAATCAACTGATCTGCGGTTGGTTCTGGAAGGAGGTCGCCTGCCAGTTGCTCTATGATAAATTGGTCATACGAGAGGTCCTTGTTAAAAGAATTGATGACCCAATCGCGGTATCTCCAAATAGAGCGGCCCATATCTTTTTCATAGCCTTTGGAATCTGCGTAGCGTGCAACATCCAACCACCACGTAGCCCATTTTTCTCCAAAAGTTTCTTGGGCTAATAGGCTATCTACCATGGTTTCGTAGGTGATTTCGTTGTCGGTGAATTTTTGTACTAGTACTGATGATGGAGGCAATCCTACTAAGTCTAGTGCGACACGTCTGGCAATGCTCTTCTTTCCGGTAGGGGCATTCGGTTGCAGTTGTTTGTCTTCCAAACGGGCTAGAATAAAATTATCAATATCATTTTTTATGAAGTCGGATACTATTTCTGGCGTAAAACGGGCTTCAGAAGGTTGTGTAGGTACGTCCACTTTTTTCGGAAGAGAATAGGCCCAATGTTCTCCCCATTCGGCACCTTGATTCACCCAATGAGTCAGTAAATTGATTTCTTCATCAGAAAGTTTAGATTTTTCGTAGGGCATGCGAAGTGCTAAATCGTCTTCATGCAATCGCTTGATGAATTCGCTATTGGCGGCATCGCCTCGAATTATAGCTGGTTTGCCCGATTCGGTATCGGCAAAGGCTTCTGCCTCGAACAACAGGCTAAAACCTGCGTTTTTCTTTACGCCACCGTGACAGGTAATGCAATTCTTGTTAAGAATAGGCTTTATTTGAGTGCTAAAATCAACACGTTGCTTTGTTTGGCACGATTGTAATGCAACAGGCACCAATGCGAGGAATAGCAGCTTAATTCCATTAAAAATTTTCTTTTCCATTTTCATTCGTTCGCTCTGCTAGCAACCTATTTAGACCTCATTACTTAGGGTAGGGGTCATGGGTCATTTCTAGCTAGTTCAGTACTAAGAACTTATAAACGATATTAAAATAGACAATTCTTTTCAAAATACAGACAAATTTTGCTCGTAGGCTATTTTTTAGCTGTGGAAGGTATTGCTTTGTGGTTTTAATCAGTGCTTCTCTCCTTCCTAAGTAGTGATATCAACTATAGGAAAGAGGAAGCTTACTCCTTTTGTGTTCGAAATTAAATGGAATATTTAGGAAGTCACTTCTACAAACAGTCCTTCATCGGTTTTATTGACTTTGGTAAGCCCATGTTTTGTGAGTGCCTTCATGGATTTATCCCATTTTTTACCGCTTAGTCCTGCTTCGGTTTTTAGCGCTCCCAATTCCATGGAGCCGCTTGGCTTTAAAATAGCCATGATGGCTTTCTCTTCATCCGTTAATTCAATGGCCTTCTTTTCCGGTCGCATTTGAGGGAAGAACAACACTTCTTGTATAGAAGAATTATTGGTCATTAACATCACCAAACGGTCAATACCAATTCCAATCCCCGAAGTTGGGGGCATTCCATACTCTAGAGCTCTTAAGAAATCCTGGTCTATGAACATAGCCTCATCATCTCCGTTTTCGGAGAGTCGTAATTGTTCTTCAAAACGTTCTCTCTGATCAATAGGGTCGTTTAGCTCAGAGTAGCAATTCGCTAGTTCCTTACCATTTACCATGAGTTCAAAACGCTCGGTTAAAGCGGGATTGTCCCGGTGTTCTTTCGTTAACGGACTCATCTCCTTTGGATAATCTGTTATGAAGGTAGGCTGAACGTAGAAGTGCTCACATTTTTCACCAAATATTTCATCTATAAGTTTCCCTACACCCATGGTTTCATCAACCTCTAGGCCTAACTTTTTAGCTGTTTCGCGCAGTTCAACCTCTCCCATGCCAGCAACATCTGCTCCGGTATGTATTTTTATCGCCTCTAAAATAGGAATACGCGGATAAGGCGCTTTGAACTCTATTTGATGTTCCCCGACGGTTACTTTAGAACTTCCCGTGGCATCGATGGCTACTTTTTCCAGTAGTTCTTCCGTAGTATCCATCATCCAATTGTAATCTTTATAGGCTACATAGAGTTCCATAACGGTAAACTCTGGATTATGGGTACGGTCCATGCCTTCGTTTCTAAAATCCTTTGAGAATTCGTAAACGCCATCAAAGCCGCCAACAATCAATCTTTTTAGATATAATTCATTGGCAATACGCAGGTACAAGGGGATATTCAGCGCATTGTGATGTGTTAAAAAAGGACGTGCCGCTGCTCCTCCTGGAATGGGCTGAAGTATAGGTGTTTCCACTTCTAAATAGCCTTTGTCATTATAAAATTTACGTATACTATTGGTGATCTTGGTACGCTTAACAAAGGTTTCTTTTACATGTGGATTAACTACCAAGTCAACATAACGCTGGCGGTAACGTAATTCTGGGTCGTTGAATTCATCATAAGTATTACCCTCTGCGTCTTGCTTAGGTAAGGGCAGTGGTCTTAAAGCTTTGCATAAAATAGTATAGTCTTTTACTAGTACCGTAATCTCTCCAACCTGAGTGGTAAATAGTTCTCCTTCAACACCTATAATATCTCCTAAATCTAAAAGTTTTTTAAAGATTTCATTGTATTTACTATGGTCATCTGTCGGACAAATTTCATCCCGGTTAAAATACACCTGAATACGACCTTCGCTATCCTGCAATTCTCCGAACGATGCTTTTCCCTGTATTTTTTTACGCATCAATCTACCTGAAATCACAACTTTCTTTCCTTCTTCGTAGTGCTCCTTTATACTCTTTGAAGTGGCATCCACAGGATACAAAGCGGCGGGATATGGGTCAATTCCCATTTCCCGTAATCTTGTTAATTTCTCTCTTCGTACAACCTCTTGTTCGGTTAATTGCATAGCGCTTATTTTAAAGCCGCAAATATACTTAAGAATGGATTAATCTCTTAACGGGGACGCCATAAAAACATAATACTGTTGTTTTGTCTCAATCGAAGTGCATCGATTTTGCCTTATGGGCAATATACCCTTCCGTTTTTATTATTTTTTGTAGGTCTTCTTCTAGTGTGGTATTTGGGGATTCTATGATTCTATTTACTTCCCTTCCGTTTTTATAAAGAATAAATGTGGGTACTCGTAATATCTGTAATCACCACTCTTCGCCTGTTGGGCTTTGTTTGTACTTTCCTTTTCTTCTATCTAAGGCTACTATTTTCAACTGGTCATCAGGAAAGTTCGCAGTCTCTAAAATTTTAAGGAACCTAGGAACTTCCCTTTTGCTATCCCCACACCATGTGCCAAGAAATGCTAAAACCTGATAGCCCTGCAACGCCTCTTTTATGTTTGAAATAATAGTTTCGTTTGGACTATAGTTTTTGAAGGTTGATGAATACCAAGTTGCGTAAACTGGCAGTGACAACCCTTCTTTGGTTATTTCTCCTACCAGGAGTTTCTGCCCGTTATCCAGACTGATTTCTTGGTTGGTATTTTGACAGCTAAGTGTTGTGCATAGGATGATGCTCATTAAAAGCAGAAACATGGTTTTCATAATCTTATTTTTAGAATTGAAAACCGAAGTTGCTTAAATACTGCGCCTTGATAGTAGTGTTTAGGGTGTAAATAGGGACTAGACCGGGGGGGATTTTGTTTCTTTGTTACTAAAACATATTTTTCACATCGGCTCTAGAGTCCACCTTTAACTTTTTGTAGATATTGTTGATGTGTGTTTTACAGTGCTAAGACTGATAAACAATTCAGTAGCGATTTCTTTATTGGTCTTATCTTTTCTGATGGCACTTAAAATGGTTAATTCTTGAGGGGTCAAATGTTGTAGCGCTTTTTTTTCAACCTTTCGTTTCTTTAATTGTAGCCCATAATAGCCTGTAAGGCACATAAGAAACAAACCTCCTCCGTACCAAAAGTAGCTCAATTGAGACGTTTTTGACGCTGTTAATGTAGGGGTTTGTATGGATGTTTCGGCGTTGATTTCCTGTATATATTGTAGGGTAAAATTTCTATTTGGATAGGTAGCTATTAATCTGTTTTCTAAGGCCAAATAATATTCATTTCTTTTTAGGTCTTCTAGAAAGTAGGTATAGGTTTCGTTCTTTCGGATAAAAAGTCGTAAACGTAGAGTTCTGCCAATGGTTCGTTTACCTCCGCGCCGTACTTTTGTAGTCTTTGAAACCATTTTTTTAAATTTAAGGATATACTAGCGTCACTGTTATGCCCTATAAAATCCAAAATCATGTCTTCTTTTAACCCGTCAATTTCTAATAAAAGACCAGAAGCTGCGTTATTGGAAGTTATATCACAGAAGGATTGCTTGTTCTGCAACAATGGGAACAAAACCGTATCCCCTTTTTTTGCAATAAACAAAACGCTTCTACTGCTGCTGCAATCCCTAAAGAAATGGCTACCTCCTGTAGTATTGTCGCTACAATCATCGGTATGGATTCGGTACATGTTGTTTTGTTCTAATAGGTTATCACCCTCGAAAATAAAATATCCGCTATCATCTGCTTGGGTTTTCATCAAGATTTGGTCAGCATACACACGAGACGATTTTCTGTAGTTTTCTATCATCGAGAGGTATACTGTTTTGTTTTGAATATTTGGCTGTAGTTGACCGCTAAAGGAATACTGTCCGTAACAGCCGATTGTGCCAATTAGAAAGATGATGAAGACACGTAAGGAGACCACTTATTTTGATTTACTTATAAATTTAAACGATTTTGTAACAATACCGCTACTTTTGCGACATATAAGTACATCAATCAAAATCACAAATCAATGAGTTTTTTAAGAGTTTTATTAGCTATTATCTTTCCACCACTTTCCGTTATCGGTAAAGGTTGTGGGTCTATAGTTATCGTTTTTCTTTTAACCTTGTGTGGCTGGGTACCGGGAGTTATAGCTGCTTTGGTTATCTTAAATAATCCTAACTAAGTTCTCGCCAAAGGAGGGAATATATCAATCTAGCTGCAGCTGTCAGGTTTTCAAAACCTAAAAGGTGTAAATAGACTTTGGTATCTTTGCGCAGATGAACAAGAATATCAATCTACAAGATTTAGGACTAAAGGACTATAAAGAAACTTGGGACTACCAAGAGCTACTTTTTAAACAGACCTTAGACATAAAGATTAAGAACCGTAGGGAGGAAGCTGGATTGGAAACCCCAAACCACTTTTTGTTTGTGGAGCATCCGCATGTATTTACTTTGGGTAAAAGCGGTGATTTGTCTAATCTGCTTGTAGACGAAAAGCAACTTACCGAAAAAGGAGCCAAATTTTATAAGATAAATAGGGGAGGTGATATTACGTATCATGGTCCAGGCCAAATTGTTGGTTATCCGATATTAGATTTGGATAACTTCTTTACGGACATTCATAAATATTTACGCCTTTTAGAAGAAATGGTAATCTTGACCTTGGAAGAATACGGTTTAAAAGCCGAACGCTCTGAAGGTCAAACAGGTGTTTGGTTAGATGTTGGCACTCCCTTTGCCCGCAAAATATGCGCTATGGGCGTACGTGCTTCACGTTGGGTAACGATGCACGGTTTTGCGCTGAATATAAATTCTAATTTAGGCTATTTTGACTTAATGGTTCCCTGTGGCATAAAAGATAAGGCCGTTACATCCTTGAATGTGGAACTCGGAAAAGTAAAAGTGGATATGGATGAGGTAAAGCAAAAGTTGCTGAGACATTTTGAGACCTTATTCCAAGCGTCTGTTATAAATAAAAAAACGGTAAGTTAGTTGAGGTTCTATAAAACTGCTAAGGGTTATTTACTAAATTTAGTGAGTTCCATACGGCTCATTAAGTTTCCATTCTTTTTATAACTTTCTTGTTTCACCATTCCTACACCTTCGGCCAACCATTGTTTAGTATTCATTTCGATGTTGGCTCCCATGGTTTTGGAGATGTTTGTTTCTGTCACAAGATAGCAGTCAAAAGTGCCGGCGGCTACTGTAATACTTTCTTTTTTTTCTACTTTTCGATTTGTTTGGTTAACGGTTGTGTTCATTTTAATACCGCTCATGCTCATAGCTATGGAAACATTGGCGTCAGCTAGATCTTGCCCCACGCTAAGGTCATTTGGGATTTCAATGTCGGTTCCCGTAATATCCATTTCAATACCCATCTCTGTATACTGTTGCATCATCTGTGACGGGAAAAGCGATTTGTAATCGATGCGAATCACCCCATTCTCACAGGTAATGTTATAATTTGAATTGAAAACATCTTTTCCTTTTTTATCTACAAATTTCATGTCGAATGTGGCGGTTGTGGAAGAACCATTATCTGTAACCGAAGAAATAGTGTAATTTAAGACTCCTTCGGTCTTTCCTTTTTTATCATAATTAGTATATTGGAACGAGGTACCTTCTTCCATGGGGTAAAATTTACTACAGCTGTTTTGGGCTATTGTAAAATTAAATACAAGTACAAAGGCTGTGATAAGTGTTACTGACTTTTTCATGAATTGAATTTTATTTAGTATTTTTTTGTTTAAAGCCTATGTCATTGTTTGATAAATTCTACACGGCGATTTTTTGCTTTCCCGTCAGTAGTGTCATTTTCGCCAACAGGCTCAGATTCCCCCTTGCCTTCAGTAGTCAATCTATCCGATGTTACATTGTAGATGTTTACTAAGGCACTTTTTACAGCCTCAGCCCTTTTTTTAGAGAGCTCCTGGTTCGTATTGTCATCGCCATCGGCATCAGTGTGCCCTACGATTTTTAGTTTTATAGTAGCATCTTGTTGCATAACTTGGTATATCTGCTGAATGATACCCATTGACTGTTGCTGAATATTGGCCGACCCGCTATCGAACAAAATCCCGTTTGTAGAAATTTTTCCGTCGGCAAGTAATTTTCGTCGAAGGTCAACACCACCTTTAGCAATTTTAAAATTACTGAGATAAATGGCCTCTTTTTCGGTATTGATACCTCGTAAAGTAAACTTAATACCTTGCATTTGCACATTTTTTGGAAGTAAACGTGGTACGTCAATATATTTTTTCTCATTCATCCAAAGTCTAAACCGTTGTTTGTTTACAGCTATTGAAATATGGTGTTTTTCTTTAACGGTATTCCGAATATCTGCGTTTACCTCATTGCGAATAACACGTTTGCCCGCAATATTGTTTTCTACAACAATACCACGACCGATAAATTGACAAAAAGAATACTCTACTGAACCCAAATTTTGGGCTTTGTCAAAAGTATTGTTGTCGCTGACGGATATACCTAAATACGAGTGCGAAGAAGTCTTATTGTCAAGACCTGTGCCCTGAACATCAAATTCTAGGGTGAATTCTTCGGGCAGATTTGTCACATCGGGTATGTAGGCAGTGTTGTAGCCTGGTAAGATATTCAACCATTTGTTAGGATATCCTTCAATGGTTACCAGTTCACCGCCTCCGTTTGTATTCCAGTGTGCTGGAAAATCCCCAATAAAGTCGTTAGAAAAATCATCAAAAAATAATTGTGTATCACCAGGAACAAAATCAAATTTGCTGTAAACTTCTAGGCTTTCAGGTCCAGATGTAGATGTATTTTTATTATCGCTATCCGTGTTTGAATTACCTTGCCCCTGATTTTCTGTGTTTATAGAGCCATCCTCTTGGGGTAGCGGGGATTGCGTTCCTTTTTTTGCGCCTGGCTCCAAGATACTGTCTAGGGCTGCATCAGTTTTCTTTTGAGTCTCTTGCTCTACTCTATTCTCTACTGTGTTTTGCGCGGCTCGTTCGGCAGCTTTTCCTAATTTCTTTAAAAATTGACTATGCACTGGCATTGTAAATGCTAATATTGTAGCAAGCAAAATTATTGTTCTGAACAATTTTTTGAACGTGGTCATTTTCTTGTATTTAGTATTCCTTTTAATTCGCTTTTTTAAACTGGCCCCTTAATACAAATAATAATGGGAGTAATATGCGGAGAGTTTTCGTTTTCCTAAATGTATAAACTAAACAGCATTCTATTCTCCAAATGTTGTATTTGGGGTTTATGATTGTATGTTAGGGGCATATGTATGTATGCTTTGTAAAATTCGATATTTTATTTGCTAAAAATCAGGTGTTTATGAGATTTTAGTTCTGTGGATTGGTAAAGGGAGCCTGGTTGAGATTAGAAAAAAAAGCACTGGTTAATGAGCTAAATATTATTGCATTTTGAGTGAAGGGATACTCGAATTTGGTGCTACCCTGAAGTTAAAGTATAAGCTAAAATGGATATTGAACGTTAAGGATTTTGTTCTGCATTTATCCTCTTTATAGTACAGCTTATTTCTGCTTTAGGATTGCATATAAAAGTAGCCATGACCAGTGTAAAATTTCAAAAACCAAAGACGCAGGTTTAGCGGGATGTGTTTGGGCTAGTTGTTAGATATGCTTTTAATTCTGGCTATCAATTTATTCTATAGACCGTAAATGAGTTCTCCTGGTCTTTGATGACCAGTTCTAGTTTTCTGTCCTTATTTATATCTGCCATATCAATAGTAGAGGAGCCATAAATAGGGAAATTTGGAATAGCCACTGCTTGACTATCGAACAAATAACATTTTTGGTTTTGGATATCCGTCACCGAGACGTAAATCTTATCGTTTATATAAAAAATTCTAGGTTTGGAGTAAACGCCAAGATCTAACGTTACTTTTTTGCCCCTTATACTTAATACATTATCGTTCATGATTGCCAAAGTTTTGGAAGTCGCATCGAAACCATGGTCTATGTTTAATCCAAGGTCCGTTTTAGTAAGCTTGCCTTTGGTATCTATTTGATACAAGAGCCCTTCGCTAGAGGTAAGACTAATCGTATTTTGGTACAGTCTTATGGTATTGTCTGAAAATGGAATTTCTTCTTTTATCTTAATCCTCACGTTGCCTACCCTATTCAATACTTTAAGGGTGTTGTTCGCAAGCTTAAAAACGAGATAATCCTTTCTGTTGATTTTAAAATGCTGTGGCGCTTCAATAATATTATCATATGCAGAGGTATATTTAAATCCGGTTACAATCTTACCTTGGTTGTTATACATGAAAACCTTTTTGTTCTGGGTAACCAAAAAACGGTAATCCTTCTTTCCTTCATAGTCAAAAACGGCCAAAGGATTTAAATTTCCACCGGGAAAATTCAAGGAAAATGGGGCTACTGTTTTACCGTTACGATCAAGGATTAGGAACTCATTATTGGTTGTGAATGCAAATTGTAGTTTTCCATTTTTGTATAGGTCTACTTGATGTACCTTCCCTTGTAAAGCCCCTTCTAGCTGCTTTTTCCATAGTACGTTGCCATTATTGGAAATTAGATAAAGCACGTTATCCAAATCTTGTACAATGAGTTCTCCCATTTTTGTACGATGGTTGATGGTAAATTGCGGAACAGAACGTAGATCTGTATCTAATTGAGAAGTGAATACTGTGGTGATGCTATTTTTAACTTTTTGTTCCCCAATCTTTTTTATGAAATAACTGCTATGAAAAAATTCGGTTTCAGAAATGATTTCTGAACCAAAAACATAATCGGATAAATTAGCTGCTTTCAGCTGTTTCGCCGTTTCTGCTAAATTGTAGTTCACTAAGCTGTTTTCAAAACCATTAGCGTTTGCAACGGCTAAAATGGAGGAAGCTTCCGTGGTAAGGTCTTCTAAGTTTTGAAAAAGGCTAGTTTTTGGTATGGTGTTAGCGTTTTTGTAGGCTATGATTACTTTTTCTAAGGATTCCTTCTCTTGGGCAAAAACTAAGGTGTTCTCTATTACACAACTATACTTAGATTCAAAATCAGCTACAAGCGGTTTTAAAGCACTCTCAAGAAGTGCGGTTTCTCCGAGTTCCCATATTTCACTTCCTTGAAATTCAACACTGCTTATACGTATACTTTTTAAATAATCGGTTATTTCATCTGTCCCAAAGGCTTTTAGAAGTACTAGTGGATGTTCTTCTAGTTGTGCAGTTCCTATTTCCTCAATGGCACTAAAAAGCGAATCTATAGCTGTGTTCTGATTCAAATAAAGCCTTTGATTTGAAGAAAACGATTGATAGTTGCTAAAGGTGTACGATGCAAAAGAAGATGTATTTGCTGGGAGCATTTCGTACGTAACATTCGCTAAGGGTTTGGCTCCTGAAAATAACTCAAGATAGTTCTTGTTAGCATTTTTAGCGGTACTTATTCCGTTTAAAAAAAGTCCGTCATTCCCTAAGGATACATCCAAAAATAACCAATCTGCAAAATGGGATGGGAGTAGAGCAACTTTTGTGTTGGTAAGATGTTCTAAGAGTGCGTCGCTATTATTTAGGTCAATCCACAAATGACCCAATTTTGAGGCGTCGGAAAGACTATTAAATTTTACTAGTTGTTGATTTATAACTCGTGTGTCAAATGTAGAGATAAGATGTTCCAGAAGTTTAATAGAAGAACTTAGGATTTCTTTTTTTTCAATACGAGTGGTATAAAATTCGTGATTTTTAACGGTGT
>JBLICT010000075.1:0-13888 GCA_047632415.1 Maribacter sp. | reverse complement strand
TTCATAATAAGAACTAATGTTCCCGCAATCAAAGCACACATTGAAGATATCAAATGAATTAGTCCGTATGTATCCCCAACTAAATATTCCATTTCTGTGTTTATTTATGAATGCTAACGGTCTGTGTATGGTGTCGTGGCTTACGAAGGAAGCCATGCACTATACACTTTGTTGTGCGGTCGGTTTTTATTTTCTTGTTTGCCAATCATATCGTGGACAAATCAGTCTCCAGGCTCCCATAGTTCAATCTTGTTGCCTTCTGTGTCCATAATATGGGCAAATTTTCCAATACCATCGTAAGACGTTATGCTATCAAGTATAGTTACTCCGTTTCCTTTGAGTTTGTTTATAAGCCCCTCTATATTCTTAACTTGGTAGTTAATCATAAAATCCTTTTTAGAAGGGGAAAAATATTCATCCCCATTTTTGAAAGGTTTCCATTGAAGAGAGTTTATCTCGTCTGGTCTGTCAACGTTTCTGGATTCAAAACTCGATGAACCCCAATCATTGATTTCAAGTCCTAAATTTTTAGAATACCATTCTTTCGTTTCCTTCGGATTGTCAGAATAAAAGAAAATTCCGCCAACTCCTGTCACTCTTGGTGTTGTATCAGCAAGTGAAGTTGTATTATCTGTTTGCCCTTTTTCGTCTTCCATATTGTTTGTTTTTTTAGTTGTCGAATCACAACTTGCAAGAAGTGTTACTATCGAGATTGCTATTATTAGATTATTCATAGTAAACAGGCTTTAGCAAATCTGTGTTTCTGATTCGTTGGTTTGTTCTAATAGAGAAGCTATTAGATTATAATCAATTTTATCGGGATTGGAGTATCTAATGCAACCCTTTCCGTGATTAAGCCCTATAAAACGTTCTTTATTATTCAACATTACTTCATGAATTAAGAAGTAAACACATATATGTTGCTTTTGGCTCGCAAAAGCTACTTCTACTTGACCATTCCGCATATATGAGGGCATTTTGTAAGCCATACTTTCTTCATGGGTTGGAAGAAATTCCAAACATAGCTTTCTTAGTTTTTTTAATGCTGAAACTCTTTTTTCAGGAACTTGGGTTAAATAGTTATCTACCCATTTTTCATCACTTTGCATGAGTTTAGTTTTATTATAGTTCAACTGCCGTACAACAACTGGATAAGCGTACTAGTACGCTTATCTCTGTTTTACCCGCAATTTAATAAAATTCACGCTAACACTGCTGTTCATTGGCTATAGCCGTATATTATACCATAATAAACGAAAACAAACGTTTAATACCATTAAATTAAAAACCCCGCTAAAGCAGCAGGATTTTTAAAAATAAGTCTTTTATACCACAGCTATTTCCTTATAATCTTATCAATATTACCTGCTAAAAACATATGGTCGCTGGCAGAATTTTTACGGAGTACGTTCGTCATCAATACCACCATATAGTTACAATTATCTGGGTGCTCCACAATAGCCACGGAGTTCATAAAGTTGGTCACATTCCCCATGTATTTACCACACCCCTCCCCTTTGCTCGGATCACATTTGTATAGAGAACCTGATTTAAAATATACGGCTGCTTCCTTTAAAGCAGGTGCTTGCGCATAACGTATGCGCCTATCAGTCATGTACATTAAGCGTTTCATTTCTAGGCTAGACTGCGCATCTACCACCTTACCTTGTTCCAGTTGTACTAAAAATTTCATCATTCCCTGTGGGGAACCAATGCTACCGCCTTTATCGCCCACAAAGGTGTTGGCGCCCCGGGTAAAGAAGCTACCCAACCGCCATTCATCGGCCGTAATACCTAAATCTCGTAAGGGTAAGTTCACCACATCGTTTCCTAAATCGGTCAATTCTTTTCTAGGGGTTTCCTTAAAATAGGCATCGGTTTGTTCCTGTGTCAGCTCAGGATATTCCGCCCCAAAAGCGGCCATGAGTAGTACTTCGCGCCAAACAATACTCGCCGCACCATTATTACTTACAGACAGCATATGGTCTGCCCATTCGTACAGCGTAAACACATCGTTCGCAATCACCTGGCGTTTCACCAAGGTGTTCTTTTCAATATTATAGATAGGTATCGTATGTTCATCTGTTAATCCCCAAGTACCTGCTTTTACAGACTTATTTTTTAAAAGCGCTGTACGTTTCTCCCAAGAGTCTGGATATATCTTAGCCAATTGCACAAACAACCCATTAAGTACCGCCAGTTTCCCTACACTACCCGGTTGGTAACCTGCAGTCTCATTACGTTCCGCATATCGGATGTTATTGATATCCGATATATCTAAAACGGTTAAAGAGTAGCTCTTATCAAGACCTCGAAAGAGCGCATTTATTTCTTTTTGAAATTCTGCATCGACTTGCATTAAACCGATGGCACTGTCAGCTTTTCTATCCAGCAGGTTCAGTTTAATGTCGCTCCACGATTTCATAGCTCCCACGGGCAAAGTTGTGGCATCCTTAATTTCGCCATTTTTAATCAGCTCCAAACGCTTTAAACGCTTAATACCGGTTTGCTCATAGCCATCAATAGGATAATAGGTATAGGTTGTAAAAGCAGAACCAAGAATAAGAACTAACAGTAACAGTATATATTTTTTCATTAGAGTGTTTTAGAAAGTAAAATTGATTTGTTGGCATCTATTTTAGGCGTAATGGATTCCAAATAACCAGAACTTACTGCTTTTTTATTTTCTACAAAAGGACGAATCTGAAATAACCATAATTTATCGTCCTGAAAGCCTAGCTCCACATCGTAGGCGCCGTCGTAATCAGAATTCGTAGCTTTTGGAAGGGTTTTACGAATCGTATGTGCCAACTCCCTAATCGCATCAATGTTTTTGATATTTAAAACCGATTGCTCAAACGAGGCCGATTTCTTCCCGGTCCCACCCGCGGCGGGTAAACTATTAAAATAGGGGTCCCTTGCTGGCGCTAATAAACGGTACCCATTTTTATTAAAGATGGTATAGGTTTCTGCAGACTGCCCATCTACTGCCCCACCAGCGCCACGGCTAAACGCAACGGTCAGGTCTTCATCATTCCCTGAATTGATTCCCTTGGTAATCAAAACCCCAGAATAATCTACAGCTACACTTGGGATGACCAAGATAGAAGGGAAAACGTTCTCTGGATTTAATAAATACTTTTGACGCCACTTAAAACTACGCTCGGTATATGGCGATGCCCATACCTCTTTTACGCCGTTCAGAATCTTCTCTTTGTCTAACACGTTGAACAGGGTTAGATTTAATCCTGCTCCGGTAAAATCCTTTAAGTCCTCCATATTGGTGTCGCTACGCAAGAACACGGGGATTTCGCCTAAAGGCTTGCCCAAAATAGAATTAAACTTCTCCCCTATTTCTGCTAAAAATTCACTTTTTAAGGGCATTTTTTTAATGGCATCACGCAAAGTTTCCAACTGTCGTAGTTGATAGTTTTCTACTTCTGGTTCTGCAATGCCTGAGCTTCTCATTTTCTCCGCTTCAGAAAACATATCATTTAAATACACCCAATACGATTTTCCTTGCTCTGGCATGGGTTGGTCCATATGGTCCCTAAAAATACCGAAAGGAATCACCAGACCTTCTACCACTTGCTCTGGGAACATCTTTTTTAACTGACCTAAATTAGCTGCTTTGGGTCCACATAGTTCTCCAGAGTCGCTCGCATCTACGTCCCTCATGTTAAGTACACTTGTATTGTCTAAGCGTATTTTCTCAATAGGGACTTCAATCTTATCCGTATTCCGTTCTTTTTTGCTGAATAATTCATGTTCCTGAGCCGTCATTTGAGCCTCTGGTTTTAAAATCACGTTTCCTTTGTTAGAAACAGCGTAAAACACGCGCTGCCCATCGTATTTCTTTAAGTTTTGTAAATTTTCATCTGATAAGGCCGCATTAGGTATACCCAAATTACGTGCAAGCAATTGCACGTGAGAAACCATATTCCCCTCTGCTACAGTGGCAATACCGGCCACAGGTTTTAAGTCTGCTGGTGACCGTTGAAAAATGTAAATTTTATCGGAAGCCACTTCAATATCTTCGGATGACCCTCCAATAACTACCAATTCTCCAAAAGCATATCCAGGATTTAAACCACGAAAGCTACTTTGGTTGGGAATGTCCATCACTTTATTAGTCAAGGCAGATTCCTTTGCAATAAAATCCCCTAAGTCCCCAACACTTTTACCCAAGTGCAAGGCAATAGAACCTCTAATACGGTCATCTATAAATCCGTATGCTTTAGGTTCAAAACCGGTATAGGTATCTACAATTTTCTGGTAATTAGCCTTTACCATAGCTGCACTCCATTCTACGGTTCCTCTTGCGGTTTCCAATACTGAAGTTAATTCTGCCAAGGAGAGTTGCTCCTTTTCAAACTGACTTAAGCTGCTGGTTATTTGCTTCCATTCCCACAATTCTATATAGCCCGCTCCTGCCGCTGCGGTTCCTAAAGCACAGATTTTCTCTAACTGCTCACTTACCGATGTCGGCTCCCATTTTTGTGCCGTCTGAAACAGAATCTCTTCCAACTTTACGCTAATATCCAACAATTGCAACCGTGCCATAGGGCGTTTTTCCACCAAAATACCCTCTCGAATATCCAACAACAATTCTGCTGTTTCCGAAACCAATACGTTGCTAGGTGTTTTTTCATTTGCACTGCTCGCATAGCTGTTAATCTTATCTCCTAGCGCAGTTCCCTTGAGTAGGCTTGCCTTATCTACCATCTTAGTGGCATTAACGGGTGCAAAGAAGGTATTCATAGTAGCTACCAATCCGTCTAATCTTGTATTCAAGTCAGACGAGAGCTTAGTGCTATTCTTTTGTTTAAAGTTGATTACTTTCTGAATATCTGCTTTTTCCGGCAGGCTATGGATTTTTACACGTAAATCCATAAACGGGAGAAACATATCTGAAATCACCTTAGATTGACTCCGCATTAATTGAGATATATTATCGTCACCGCTATGCGGCACATCCTTTAAAGATTGACGTAGCAAAAAATACTGATTCGCTATCACTTCATCCTTCACCAAGAGCCATTTATAAAAATCAATTCCCCACGCTTCCTCGTCCTCCACTTGGATAGATCCCCTATAAAACTGACCTTTTTGATTTACCCATCCATTATCAACAGTACGTAGGTATTTATCTAACTGGTATTGCTTTAAGCGAGATTGATTATCATTCGTGTCCCAAAATTCTTCTTTGCTTGTATATGCCAAAATTTGACCTAAAAAAATATGATGTTCCTTACCTAAAGAAACCACCTCATCCGTATACCGCGCATGTTGTACTCCCGGGCCAATATTATCTGGACAAGGGTCTTTTGGCTGCCGAATACTACCGTCTGTACAGAACCATCGAATATCCTTATACGGACCTCGAATGTCGTTTTTAAAGCTGGTGATTTGATTTGTAATTTTTGCGTTAGGCAATTCATTCTGGCTATAAGAAACTATAGTTCCTAAGAGCACTGCTAACACAATAGAGACATACTTTGATTTCATTAATACTAAGCTTAAACCTATTTAAATAATAAGCCAAAGGTAGTATCAATTTTGAATCGCAACTGTTTTTATCCCTAAATAATTCAGTGCAAAAGAAAAAATATAGGTTTCTGAATTTCAAGGATTTACCACCATAAAAAAGGGTCATAAATAAATCACAAAAAAAGATATTTGTATTCATTTATTGATTTCATTTGCTGCGAAAATTTCAAACTAATTTTGGGCGAAATAAATTCAATAAAAACTAGTATAAATATAAAAACTACCCCTTATGAAAACACTTTTAATTTCCTTTATGCTTCTATCTCCTTTGATGACTTTCAATAGTATTCAAGAAACCGAAAAAATGACAGCTACTTTTGAAAACTATGAAGATGGTGTATATTATTTTATTGATAAAGATGGCTTTTCTAACGGATTTCATCATATCACAGCCGAACCTAACGAAGCATACGACTTGACTACAAAAACATTTATTGGTAAAACATTTCTAATCACATATACCAACGAAACGGAAATGGATGAACTTAACGAGGAAATAAATGTCAATACCATCGTTTCCTTAAAGCTTATGGACTAATCCTAAATTTAAAAAGCAATTCTAAAAGAGCCTTTATGGCTCTTTTTTATTATGAAAAACGAACCGCTTATTTCCTATGTTAGACAAGTTTCCAGAGCCGATTCTTTTTTTGTTACTTTGCGCATATTCAAAAAATAAAAATACAGCATGGAAGTTCTCGGTATTGATATAGGTGGCTCTGGTATTAAAGGGGCTTTGGTAAACTCTGTAACCGGAGAAATGTTAACCAAAAGACATCGCATACCAACTCCGGAAGGGAGAAAACCAAAAAATATGGCCGCTGTGGTGGCACAAATCGTAAAACACTTTGATTACAAAGGTCCTGTTGGCGTAGGGTTTCCAACGATTATAAAGCATGGTATATGTAAATCTCCAGGGAATCTTCATAAGAAATGGTTGGGCATGGATGTAAAAGCCCTGTTCAGTGATGCAACTGGTTTACCGGTTACGGTAATTAACGATGCCGATGCAGCAGGCTATGCAACGATGAACTATGGCATAGGAAAGGGGAAAAAGGGACTTGTAATTATGATTACCATAGGTACAGGTTTAGGTAGCGGGGCATTTTGGGACGGCGAATTGATTCCGAACTTTGAACTAGGCCAAATACCTTATAAAAAGTATAAGAAAATTGAACTCTGGGCAGCAGATTCTGCCAAGGAACGTGAGCAATTAAGCTATGACCAATGGGGAAAGCGCTTTAACAAATTCCTGTCATATGTAGAATTGATTGTAGCTCCGGAGCTAATTATTTTGGGCGGTGGCGCTTCAAAGGATTTTGCAGAGTATAAACACCGTATTACCATAGAAACCCCTGTTATTCCTGCGGAACTACGAAACTCGGCAGGTATTGTAGGTGCAGCGGCAGCAGCATTGCATCAAGCACCAAAAGATTAAGCGTATACGCATTTAGCACGCAGAAACTTCTTTGTTGTATTCTATTAATCAGGAGTATACATATCCAAAAAAAAACAGCCCTAGCTTGTTTTGATAAAATAGTTTACAATGAACCCATATTGGGTTTAAATGATGGTTATAATGCTCTGTGATTTTCGCTAGATTGTTTACGGTTCTCATAATTTGCTGCAACAATAACATCAAATTTATCCGGATGTTCAAAGTTTAATTGGATATCCTTTTCTCTTTCCTCACCTCCAAAAACAACGTGGAGTTCTTTGTTGAACAAACCTTCTAAACTTTTTACGGCAACAAACTCAGGGGAGTCCATTTGCCTATCCACAAACTTTTGCATCATATCCGTATCCGTGGCGGTGGGATACGCGCAGGTAACGTGAATTCCGTGCGGTGCCAGCTCGCGGCGCATACAGTCGGAAAAGTGTTTAAGACCTGCTTTGGTACTCCCATAAACGGCATAGAAAGGTGTACCTAAAAGACCTAGGCCTGAAGAAATATTCAAAATACCTCCGCTTTTAGCAGCTTTTAATAACGGAATAGAATACTTGGTCAACAGCAGTACCGCAGTAAAATTAACAGCAATCTGATCGTACAATTCTTCATCAGCAAGCTCATCCAAAGGTCCGGCAGAAAGAATACCGGCATTATTTATTAGAATATCAAGATAACCCCATTTGTCTTCTATCCGTGCCGCAGCTTCTCTTAGAACATTAATATCGGCGACATCGCCATACACCCTGATAAAATTTATATCAGGATGGTTTTTCGTAAGTTCCTTTAGTCTTTTTTTATCCCTGGCAATAATCGCTAAATGGGTTGCGCCCCTATTAATTAATTCGGTCACCATACATTTACCTATACCACGCGTACCTCCGGTAATCAAGACTCTTTTACCTTCTAAATTCATTTCCAAGTTTTGAGTTTATCTACCTAATTTTTAATTTAAAGTACTTAAAAAAAACAAGATTTATGCGTAAAGCTGCCTCGAAAAATTAAAATTACCAAGGCTTCATTCTTTGGCAGATTAAACTGTGAAGTTCATAATAAATTGATATAAAAAATAAAGATAGTTGGTAGCCTTTTCATAGCCATAACCAAAAAAAACCCTGAACGAACAGGGTTTTTTGATTATTTTGATAGCCGATTATAAGAATCCGACCAACTTCTAGGCAATTTTATTGCGCTTACGTTCATTCTCCGTTAAGTAGATTTTACGTAACCTTAAATGCTTTGGCGTAACCTCAACATACTCATCTTTCTGAATATATTCTAAGGCCTCCTCTAAAGAGAATTTGATAGCAGGAACAATTTTCGCTTTATCATCCGCTCCAGAAGAACGTACGTTAGACATCTTTTTAGTCTTTGTTATATTCACAGTCATATCGTCACCACGAGAATTTTCTCCAATAACCTGACCTTCATATATATCCTCTCCTGGATCTACAAAAAACTTACCTCTGTCCTGTAATTTATCAATAGAATAAGGAATTGCTTTTCCTCGTTCCATAGAAACTAAAGAACCATTTTGACGTTGCGGTATATCTCCCTTCATAGGTTGATATTCTAAGAAACGGTGCGCCATAATAGCCTCACCCGCTGTGGCTGTCAATAATTGATTTCTAAGACCAATAATTCCTCTTGATGGGATATGGAACTCGCACAACATACGATTGCCCTTTGCCTCCATACTGGTCATTTCTCCTTTACGGATAGAAACCATTTCCACTGCTCTACCTGATACATCTTCGGGTAAATCGATAGTCAAATGCTCAATAGGTTCACACTTTACGCCATCTATTTCCTTTATAATTACTTGTGGTTGTCCAATCTGTAATTCATACCCCTCACGTTTCATAGTCTCGATCAATACCGAGAGGTGTAATACCCCACGACCAAAGACCAAAAACTTATCCGCACTATCTGTTGGGTTTAGTCGTAAAGCCAAGTTTTTCTCCAATTCACGCTCTAAACGCTCCTTAATGTGTCTTGACGTTACAAACTTCCCATCCTGACCAAAGAATGGACTATCGTTAATCGTGAATAACATACTCATCGTAGGTTCATCTATTGCAATAGTCTTAAGACCCTCTGGGTTTTCAAGATCTGCAATGGTATCCCCTATTTCAAAACCTTCAATCCCTATTATTGCACAGATATCTCCTGTCTCTACTTCTTTTACTTTCTTACGTCCTAAACCTTCAAAAAGAAAAAGCTCTTTAATTTTAGATTTAACAATACTACCATCTCTTTTTACCAAAGAAATCTGCTGACCTTCTTTCAAGGCCCCACGCGTTAATCTTCCAATAGCAATACGTCCTGTAAATGACGAAAAATCCAAAGATGTAATTAACATCTGTGTAGTACCTTCTTTTGGCTTAAATGTTGGTATGTGGTCTAAAACCATATCCAAAAGTGGCTCTATATTATCCGTTTCATTTTTCCAGTCCTCACTCATCCAGTTATTCTTGGCAGAACCATAAACGGTAGGGAAATCCAATTGCCACTCTTCTGCACCCAATTCAAACATTAAATCGAATACCTTTTCATGCACCTCGTCAGGAGTACAGTTTTCCTTATCTACCTTATTGATTACTACACATGGCTTCAACCCAAGGTCAATAGCCTTTTGTAATACAAAACGCGTTTGTGGCATTGGGCCTTCAAAAGCATCTACCAATAACAAAACACCATCAGCCATGTTCAATACACGTTCTACTTCCCCACCAAAATCGGCGTGACCAGGAGTATCGATAATATTTATTTTTGTGTCCTTATAAATTACAGAAACATTCTTTGAAGTAATAGTTATTCCACGTTCACGCTCCAAATCGTTGTTATCCAAAATTAAGTCTCCAGCATTCTCGTTTTCACGAAAAAGGCTACAGTGATACATAATTTTATCTACCAAGGTGGTTTTACCGTGGTCAACGTGGGCAATGATGGCAATATTCTTCGTATTGGACATAAGGGTTTATTTTAAGCGTGCAAAGATACTTGATTTTTTTACACGTTTGCATAATCTTAAGTTATTTTTATCTTACTGATTTTGAGGGAGTTTAAATAAAAATCTAGTTGTTTTTTCTTCGACCCAAAACCCAGCCAATACTAAAGCTCACGGTAGGACCTAAACCAGTCTCAACTGCTTCAAAATTTTCGTCACTAGCGAAATATAGGCCGAGGCCAAATTCCATAGTATAATTAAACCCTTTTAGGTATGTTCTTTGAATACCATAAACAGGTCCTACAAAACCTGCTATTCCTGAACCTGATTCTATATTACCTATTATAATGTCTGATGTGAACATGGTAACGGAAGCTGATAAGTAATTTCCTGAATTACCATCTATGTGCTTACTTTTATCCAGTCTTCTCGTCATATTGTAATAATATCGATATTGCCCATTGATTGATGGTAAAAAAGCGTAGTTAAACTCCCCTCCTCCTCCAGATGCCACAAATTGCAAGCCCAGCCCTAAATTAATAGTTTGATCTGTACCCACGCCTACTTCATATTCTAAACCAGGGTTTACGAGGTTAATCTTAAATTGATTTTCTTCTATATTTTTGCCTGACTGAGCATTAATGCCAACTGAAAAAGAAACTAGTAAGACAAGGACTAAAAGATTTTTTATAAGGGAATTTGATTTTTATGGATGGAGCTTTATCCTTATCAAATAGTAGACCAATAAGCTAGTTTTGCCATTGTATAGCAGGTTTCTTTGCTTTTCGCTTCGGTGGCACCCAACCCACCATAAAACTAAAAATGCCACCATAACCGCTTGCTATAAACTCGGATCTATAGTAGCCAAAACCTAATTCAGCATTAAAGTTAAATCCAGATCTGTAGGTTCTTTGAATGCCATAGACCCCACCAAAAAATTCAAGATCAAAACCATCTGGCGCGTCAAAATTATTAGCCAATTGGAGTGCGCCAAAAAAGGCACTCCTTGCCGGACCAATGTAGTTGGCAGAATTCCCCACTACATTCTTATTAATATCCAATCGTTCTTGAAAATTATGGTAGTATCGCATTCTAATATTCCATGCTAAACCAAAGGTATAACCCTCACTATACATAGCTAACGCGGGTGCCAAACTGGTGGAAGCACTTACATTTCTAAACAATCCTATTTCGTACCTAAACCCGGTACCAAATGTAAATTGATGCCGTTCTAGGTTTACGATACCTTTTCCTTTTTCGGAAATACCTTGAGCGTGAAGTTGATGTCCGAAACCATAAATAAACAGAACGACTAGGAATAGCTTTTTATACATGTTTGCTTGCTTTGCGTTACTAAAGCTAAAAAGATACCTATACCAATCCTTATGTTTTAATGAAATTTTATGAATTGAAGAGGTTTTCGTCCTTAAGTGTGAAGCTCAAGTTTATTACTTTTTACGGTTGACTGTTTAATTACCTGCTAAAAACTACCCTCTACAAACTATCGCCCTACACACCAGCGTTTCTCACTAAAAATCCAGCCGATACCTAAATTTACAACAGGATAAATAGCGCCTTCAAATTGCCCTGCGTAATAGGCCGCTCCTGCATCTACCGAAAAATTAAATCCAGAATCATAACTGCGTTGAAGTCCGGTTACGAGTCCGGCATAACCAAATGAGCCTTTTACCACTTCATTATTTATAGTTCGCGTATCGGGAAAAAAAGCGGCAATAGCAGGTGCTATATAATTGGCAGAATTCCCGTAAATAGCTTTTCTATTCCGTTGTCGGGCTTCAAAATTATAGTAATACCGGTATTGTACAGCAACTGCGGGGAAAAATCCAAACTCCTCATACACCTCGGGCAATAAAGGGTCTAAAGCCACTTGTAACCCCGCTTTTATATCCAAAGTGGTATTGACGCCTAGTGCCATTTCATATTCCAGACCTGGATTTATAAGGTTTACTTTAAATTGGCGCAGCTCACAGTTCTTACCAAACTGTGCCATAGCACAGCTAGCAAACAAAAGTAGTATCATTAAAAACACGCTGTGTAGTCGTATCATGTGTAGATATAGGTTTATTGCAATAGCACTCCTATACAACAGAAAGCAGCTTAAAATAGTATCTTTGCCTAAAACTATTTTAGTATGAACTTGTCTCTTATCCCTCAAATTAAGCATGCCGATTCTAATAACTTCTTTCTACTGTCCGGTCCTTGCGCCATTGAAGGAGAAGATATGGCCTTGCGTATTGCAGAACACATTGTAACCGTAACGGACAAACTTAACATCCCCTATATTTTCAAGGGAAGTTTTAAAAAGGCCAACCGGAGCAGATTAGATTCCTTTACAGGTATTGGGGACGAAAAAGCATTAAAAATACTGCGGAAAGTATCCGAAACTTTTAAAGTACCGACGGTAACGGATATTCATACCGAACAGGATGCTGCCATGGCTGCCGAGTATGTAGATGTGCTGCAAATTCCTGCTTTTTTAGCACGCCAGACCGACTTATTAGTTGCCGCCGCACAAACAGGAAAAACAGTTAATATTAAAAAGGGGCAATTTATGAGTCCAGAAAGCATGAAGCATGCCGTTACTAAA
This sequence comes from Maribacter sp., assembly GCA_047632415.1. Taxonomy (GTDB): domain Bacteria; phylum Bacteroidota; class Bacteroidia; order Flavobacteriales; family Flavobacteriaceae; genus Maribacter. Next base: position 1,336 of record JBLICT010000075.1, on the reverse strand, counting down.
ATCACCGAGACCGGAAACCAACAAGCAATAATCACAGACCGTGGTACCATGTTCGGCTATCAAGATATGATCGTTGATTTTAGGGGTATACCTACCATGAAGCAATATGCACCTGTCGTTTTAGATGTAACCCACTCGTTACAACAGCCCAACCAATCCTCAGGAGTTACTGGCGGTAGACCAGCACTTATTGGCACTATGGCAAGAACAGGTATTGCAGCTGGAGTTGACGGGCTTTTTATAGAAACCCATTTCGACCCTGCCAACGCCAAAAGTGATGGGGCAAATATGTTAGATTTAAGTTTACTCGAAAAATTATTAACCGACTTAGTCGCTATACAGACTACGATAAATAGTCTTTAAGGATAGATAAGATATCATTTTCTAAACGTAACGACACGATGAAAAAGTTACTTTCAATTTGCTTATCTCTTCTTTTAACAGTGCTATTTTTCTCTTGTGGTGAAACTACACCCAAGAAAAAAACCAAAAGACCTAATATTGTCTTCATCATGTCTGACGACCACGCCTACCAGGCCATTAGCGCGTACGATACCACTTTAATACAAACACCTAACATAGACCGCTTAGCAAAAGAGGGCGTGTTATTTACCAATGCATCGGTAACCAATTCTATTTGTGCGCCTTCCAGAGCTGTGATTCTTACCGGAAAACATAGCCACATCAATGGAAAAATTGATAATCTAAGCCCATTTGACACCACCAATGTCACCTTTCCGATGTTGCTGCAAAAAGCGGGATACCAAACCGCTATGTTCGGAAAATTGCATTTTGGAAACAACCCTAAAGGTTTTGATGAATTTAAGATTTTACCAGGACAAGGAGATTATTATAACCCGAGGTTCGTTACTAAAGATGGTGATACGACCATCACGGGCTATGTAACAGATATTACAACCGACCTTACTTTGGATTGGATGGAAAAACGACGCGATACCGTAAAACCTTTTTTACTGATGTACCTGCACAAAGCCCCGCATCGTAGTTGGTTACCGGCAGCACGCCATTATCCTGAATTTACTAAAAACGAATATCCGCTTCCAGAAACCTTGTTCGACAAGTATCAAACACGAGGCGATGCTGCAAAAACTGCAGAGATGGGCATCTTAAAAGACATGCTTTTAAAATATGACCTTAAAGTCCCCGAAACTATTTTAAAAGGACTAGGAATTTTAGAACGATTAGGTGCTGGTGGCGTAAATAGATTGAATGCATCACAAAAAGCTGCTTGGGATAGCGTCTACGAACCCATAGCAAAAGATTTTATGGAGCGATTTCCGAAAATGACGGATTCTACCTTAACAATTTGGAAGTT
>JBLICT010000074.1:0-14055 GCA_047632415.1 Maribacter sp. | reverse complement strand
AAGTTTTGGTTTTATGACCTCTTGTTTTTAGATGTACTCTATAAAGATAATGCCAAAGGATACAACGTTTTTGAAACCTTGTTCAAAAACAGAAAACCACAGCAAGTCTTTAAATTTTTGGACGAGGACACCAATTTTGCCGAAGACATAGGGAATATGATGGGAAGTCCAATTATTCCGTTTATTAAAGCCTTATTCCGGAGAATTTTTTAGACTTTTCTCCGCATTAAATTCTCTCCAAAAACTCGCAATAATCCTTTTTTATCATCTGTGATTTTTAAGCCGTCGAGGACTGCAAATGCCTTGTTTGTGTAGGCTACAATTTCCTTTTGAGTCAACTCCGCAGCACCGCTTGTTTCAAAAATTGTCTTGATTGTTTTTATCTTATCGGATGGGTCATTTGGCTGAATAGAGAATAAATCGGAAAGTTCCTTCTGTTGCAGCGTTGATCCCTTTTCTAAGGCTTTAAGATATAAAAATGTCTTCTTGTTCTCAATAATATCTCCGCCTACTTGCTTCCCAAAAGTTTTGGGGTCTCCAAAAGCATCTAAATAATCATCTTGAAGTTGAAAAGCGATACCTAAACTACATCCAAACTCATACATACTATCCTGATCGGCTACCGAAGCATTGGCTACAATCCCACCCATTTTAAGGGCAGCTGCGACCAAGACCGCTGTTTTGTATTCTATCATTTTTAAGTACTCCGTTTCAGTAACATCGTCACGTGTTTCAAAATCAACATCGTATTGCTGTCCTTCGCAGACCTGTAGTGCCGTTTTACTAAACAATTTAGCTAAATCGCGAAAAGTTTCCCCTTCATAATTCTCAAATAATTGATATGCATTAATAAGCATGGCATCACCTGAAAGGATACCCGTATTAATATCCCACTTTTCATGCACGGTTTTGCTTCCCCGTCGTAAAGGAGCATCATCCATTATATCGTCATGTACCAAAGAAAAATTATGGAACACTTCTATAGCCAAGGCGGCGTCCAAAGCTTTCTTATAATCGGTTCCGAACACTTCCGTTGCCATTAAAACCAATACAGGCCGTAATCGCTTTCCTCCTAAACTTAAAATATAGGTAATAGGTTCATACAGATTAACCGGTTCTTGGACTAGGGACTTAGACTCCAGATAGGTGATAAACGCGTTACGATATTGTTCTATGGAATGCATAGCATGTTTTTTTCAAAAATACGCCCATTGTTACAAATAGCCCTTATAAGCGTCAACCATATGATTAAAAAAGTTAATTTATTGCAATAGATTTTAAAATCATCGTCTTTACTATTGAAGACTAAAACATAAACCGAAGGAGTGCCCGAGCAACAGCGCAAATACTTGAATGATTTTTTTAAGGAGGAATATCAGGCCTTGAAGCGATATGTGCGCTCCAACATTGAACATACATCCGAAAGTGATGCAGAAGATATTATCCAAGACGTTGCCCTTAGAATCTTCTCAAGACCTCCAGAATCGCTACCAATTACGAATATTGGGGGTTTTGTTTACCATGCGATAAAAAACAAAATTATCGATACCATGAGAACCAAAAAAGAACGGGTTCGCAGTGAAGATAAACTAGAACAGCTATGGACAGAGTTTGCATCAGTGTTTTATGAAGCGGATACCAACCACTATTCAGACCAGTTAAAAACACGTTTAGAAAACGCTATTATAACCTTAAAACCTCCGTATAGGGATATTATATTAGCTATAGATTTTGAGGGCTACACCTACCGAGAAATTTCTAAGGAAACAGGTATTTCTGCAGGCACTTTAATGTCTAGAAGACATAGAGCTATAGCCATCTTATCAAAGCAAATCGAATTTAATACAGAATTTTAAACTACAATAATATGGATTACAAGGAAAATATTAAAATGCAAGTAGAACGAAAAACAAAGGACTATGTGACCAAAGGGTTCAAAATAGTCTTCTTTGTCTTATTGGGTATTGGTATCGCTTTTTTGGTAGGGTATATTGTCATGCGCTTATGGAATTGGTTAATGCCTGAACTTTTTGACTTACCACTAATTAGCTATTGGCAAGCAGTAGGCGTACTCGTCCTTGCAAAAATTATTTTCGGCTTCGGAGGTGGTGATGGTCCACGCAGTAGGAACAAGACTAAAAATCGTTCAAAAGTGGGAAGATGTGGATCGTTACGAAGAGACTTCTCCGAATGGAAACACTACGACGAATTTTGGAATGAAGAAGGGGAACAAGCCTATAAAAGTTATGTAGAACAACTGGGGAAAAAGACAGATGAGTAAGCATCAAACTGAACTAGCATAACCTATTTCCATGCTCCCTGTCGTTCATTCTCGCATGCACACTCCCAAGGGCTAAACAAAGAAAAACCCGAAGCTGACAACAATAATAGGATAACTAAAACCCAATGCTTTGTTAAAAAGTTAAAAACCACGGAAACTTTAATTGTTTCTAAAGTTTCCTGTTGTACATTTGCCTCCCAATATGAAAGAAAAAATTCTACATACGGCTACCGAATTATTTTTGGAACAAGGTTTCAAAAGTGTTACTATGGACGATTTGGCCAACAAAATGGGTATTTCGAAAAAAACGATCTATTCCCATTTTAAGAATAAGACGCAGTTAGTAGAACAGACAACGGCAAACCTATTTTGTACTATTTCAGAAGGTATAGAACATATTTGCTCCTTGGGCCAGAATCCCATAGAAGAACTCTATGAGATTAAGAAATTTGCAATGCTGCATCTAAAAGACGAAAAATCTTCCCCACAATATCAATTGCAAAAGTACTATCCAAAGATTCACGAATCTATACGTTTTAAACAATTCGATTTAATGCAGGAATGTGTGCTTGCTAATGTAAAAAAAGGTGTGGAGTTAGGTATTTACAGAGAGAACCTAAATGTAGACTTCGTATCCCGTATTTATTTTACAGGGGTAGTAAGCATTAAGGATCATAAGATTTTTCCGATAGAAAAATTTCCCATGACCGAACTAATGGACACCTATCTAGAATATCACTTAAGAGGCATTGTAACGCCATCCGGAAGGAAAGTTTTAAACAAAATCATCAATTCAAACCAAGAATAAATGCAATCACTTAAAATACTGTTCATAGCACTGTTTATAAGCAGTTGGTCATTTGGTCAAGAACAGACCTATTCGTTTACCTTAGAGGAAGCTATCGCCTTTGCCCTTGAAAATAATTACAGTGCTATTAACGCTGATCGCGATATACTGGATGCCCAAAAACAAAAATGGGAAACGATAGCTACTGGTTTACCGCAAATAACGGGTGCCATAGGTTATCAAAACCAATTGATACAACCCGTATCTCAAATACCCGCAGAATTTTTTGGCGGCGAGCCAGGTACGTTTGAAACTGTTGTCTTTGGCCAGCCACAATCCGCAGTCGCTTCAGCTACATTAAAACAGCAAATTTTTGATGGATCCTACATTGTTGGGGTACAAGCTACAAGAGCATTTCTAAGCTATAGTGAAAACAATAAGGAGAAAACACAACTAGAGGTTCGCAAAGCTGTAACAGAAGCTTATGGCAATGTATTGCTTGCAAAAGAAAGTTTTCTGATTTTGGAGAATAACATTGCTAATGTTGAAAAGAATCTTTATGAGACCACCAAAATTTTCGAAAACGGACTTGGGGATGAAGAGAGTGTCGAACAACTGCAGATTACCCTTTCCTCGCTTGAAAACGCATTAAAAAATGCCATTAGGCTAAAGGAAATTACCCTCCAAATGTTAAATCTGGTTATGGGAATAGACATCACTACCCCTATCCAACTTTCAGAAGACTTGGATGTATTGACCGTACAACAAATAGATTTAGGGCTATTGGAAAGTGATTTCAAGTTAGAGAATAATGTAGATTTTAAACTGGCGCTAAATCTCAATGAGCAACGCTATTTTGAGTGGAAATTGGCCAGAAGCAGGGCCTTACCTACTTTAAATGCTTTTGTTAACTATGGTGCTAATTCATTTGGGGATAACTTCGATTTTTTCGATAATGGACAAGATTGGTTCGAAGCTTCTGTCTTAGGTGTTGACCTTAGTATACCCATATTCAGCTCAGGAAAGAGAAGTGCAAGCACGGCAAGAGCAAAAATCGCCTTAGAAAAAGCCAAAACCCAATTGACCGAGGCCGAAGAACAGATAAGACTTCAGTTAGAAAGTACCAAGAGCGAATATATCCTAGCCATAGAACAATTTGAAACGGCAAAGGATAATCTAAATCTTGCAGAGCGCATAGAGAACAAAAACGAAATAAAATACTCAGAAGGGCTTGCCAGTAGTTTTGAACTTCGCCAGGCCCAAACACAGCTGTATGATGCCCAACAAAATTATCTTCAAAGTATGTCGGAGGTGATTAATAAAAAGACGGCATTGGAGGTAATCTACAACAATTAAGCTTAGAAGTTTATTACGAAAAAACAACAATGTTATACGCATTAGGGATATCACGCTTGACATGAGAACCCTACGTATAGAAACACTAAACCTAAAAGAATCAACATAAAACTCAAACGAATGAAAAATACAACGTATTTAGTACTCCTTACGCTATTAATAGTATCCTGTGGCGGTTCCGGAGACAAATCTGTAGATGACTTAATTACTGAAGGAAATCTAGAATCACTTAGAGAAAAGAAAAACAATATTTCAGAATCTTATAAAATATTGGGACAAGAGATAAAACAGTTAGATTCCGCTATTGCCTTACAAACTGGTGAAGGGAATCTACCACTCATTTCTACCATTACTGCAAAAGCAGAAAAATTTAACCATTTCTTGGACCTACAAGGGGATGTCACTACAAAACAAAACGTACTCATATACCCTGAAATGCAAGGGACCTTGCAACGTGTTTACGTTAAGGAAGGGCAACGCGTTTCAAAAGGACAACTCCTTGCCACCATTGATCAGGGTGGTATGGGTAGTCAGCTTGCCCAATTGGAAACCCAATCAGCATTGGCCAAAACAACATTTGAAAGACAAAAAAGACTCTGGGATCAAAAGATTGGTTCCGAAATACAGTACCTACAGGCAAAAACAAACTATGAAGCTTCACAAAGTACAGTTAAGCAAGTAAAAAGCCAACTGGAGAAATCTACCATACGCGCTCCGTTCTCGGGTATTATTGACAATGTTATAAAAGACCAAGGAACGGTTGTTGCTCCTGGCCCTGGTTCTGAAGTGTTTAGAATCGTAAATCTTTCAGACATGTTTATAGAAGTTGATGTTCCCGAAAGCTATCTAAACGATATCAAAGAAGGTAACTTGGCGAAGGTCTATTTTCCAGTCTTAGGGGATACCATAATTTCTGAAATACGGCAAACTGGTAATTTTATAAATCCTGGTAACAGGGCATTCACGGTAGAGGTTGCGGTTCCCAATAAGAATAGCGCTATAAAACCCAATCTTACCGCTAAAGTAAGCCTCAACGATTACACTTCTAACGCGGCAATCTTAGTACCACAAGGCATTATTTCCGAAAATGCAGATGGACAGCAATATCTATATGTTGCCAATGACAAGGAAGATGATAAGGCAACGGCAAAAAGAAGAATTATTACTACGGGTCGTACCCAAGGTAATATGGTGGAGGTGTTATCTGGTATTTCGGAAGGCGATCTATTGATAAAAGAAGGCGCTAGAAGCGTAAAAGACGGTCAGAACGTACAGATTTTAAGTAGTAAATAGGATAGGTTTTTAAAACATAAACAATCAAAGTTTTATGAGGCATCAATTATCCTCTAAAGACTACAATCTAAAAACTAACGATGAGTAAACAAAAGAAAAACGCGGATAAAGAATTTGGTCTTTCTTCTTGGGCCATTGACAACCCCTCCGTGATATATGTCATGATTGTACTTTTCCTTATAATAGGGTATCAAGGGTATCAGTCCATGCCTAGAGAAGATTACCCAGAAATTGTAGAGACCAAAATCTACGTTAGCACCCCGTATCCAGGAAATACAGCAGAGGATATTGAGCGTTTATTGACCGACCCCTTGGAAGACCGATTAAAAAACGTGAGCAATGTTGTAGAGACTACCTCTACCTCACAGGAAGATTACTCCATTATTACGGTTGAATTTGACGAGGATATTACCGTAGAACAGGCTAAACAAAAGGTAAAAGACGAAGTGGATGGGGAAAAAGCCGGTGAAGATTGGCCTACTTTCAATGGAGCAAAGGTAGAACCCAATATTTTCGACCTCAACCTGGCAGAATCCTTCCCTATAATGAACGTAAATTTTACAGGAGATTACCCTGTAGAAAAACTAAAGGAATTTGCGGAATACCTAGAAGAAGAGATTGAGAATTTACCGGAGATAAAACAGGTAGATATCCGTGGTGCGCAGAAAAAAGAGGTGGAGGTAGCTGTGGACGTTTACAAGATGATGGCGTCCAAAGTAAACTTCCAAGATGTTATTGGTGCCATCAGTAATGGAAACATGACCATGTCTGCAGGGAATATTAAAACCTCGGAACAAAGACGTACCATTCGTGTATTGGGCGAAATTGAAAAACCAGAAGAACTTAATAATTTTGTAGTCAAATCCGATAATGGCCCCGTATATCTTAAAGATATAGCCAACGTATATTTCCAAGAAAAAGAAAAGACCACCTACGCCCGAGAATTTGGAGAAAGCGTAGTGATGTTAGATATAAAAAAACGGTCTGGAAAAAATACGATTGCAGCTACGACCCAAATTAGGGAAATCGTAAAAAAAGCACAAGAGAATTATTATCCTGCAGATCTTAATATTTCTATCGCGAATGATTCATCAGACCGAACGTTAAACCAAGTTGATGATCTTGTAAACAATATTATTTTCGGGATTATTTTAGTGGTAACGGTTTTAATGTTCTTTCTTGGTTTTAGAAATGCGCTATTCGTAGGATTTGCTATACCTATGTCCATGTTCATCTCCTTTGCGGTTCTAAATTTAGCTGGATATACCTTGAACACAATGATTCTTTTTGGAATGATTATGGGACTTGGTATGTTAGTAGATAATGGTATTGTAGTAGTAGAAAACGTATATCGTTTAATGAGTGAAGGGATGAGTCGGACGGAAGCGACGAAAAAAGGAGTCGGCGAAATTGCCCTTCCTATTATCATTTCCACAGTCACCACAGTAGCAGCGTTTGTGCCCTTGGCTTTTTGGCCAGGTATCTTTGGACAGTTTATGATTTTCTTTCCTATAACCTTGTCAGTAGTATTGGGTTCCTCCTTATTCGTAGCTATTTTCATGAACTCTATGCTGGTATCTCAATTTATGGATACACAGGAAAAAGACCTCACTAAAAAACAATTATATCGCATCAGCGCGATTTTAGGTGGCTTTGGTATTTTCATTTTGGTATTTGGTGGTACTATGAGAGGTTTGGGAACGGTAATGATATTTACCGCTATCCTATTTTGGGTGTACAAATACGCCATTAAAAAATGGGCTACCAAATTTCAGAACAATACCATGGTACGGTTTGAAAACTGGTACGAAAGAAGAATAGAACACGCGCTAAGAGGTAAGAACGTCTACTGGTATTTTGGCGTAACCTTCGCGCTTTTAATTGCAACGTTCATGCTATTTGGAATGTCCGTAGGATCAGGGAGAACTAAAATCGAGTTCTTTCCAGAAAATACACCTAATGAAATTTATGTCTATATAGAATACCCCGAAGGTACTTCCATCACAAAGACGAACACGCTTACCAAAGCTATTGAAGGTCGCGTTTATGATGTGGTAAATAGGGAAATGTATATAGATCCAAAGGGAGAGAATTATTTGGTAGAATCTGCCGTTTCTCAAGTAGGTGAGGGAGCTGGAAACCCACAAACGGATGGCGGTTCTTCTGCGGAGATGCCTCATCGTGGTAAGGTGACTGTATCTATGCGTGAATACAAGTACAGAAACGGTCTCGACACGGAGAAACTTAGAGGTAAAATTCAAGAAACGCTCACAGGTATCTATCCTGGTGTATCTATTTCTGTAGAAAAAAACGCAGATGGTCCACCACCGGGCTATCCTGTAAATATAGAACTAGAAGGAGACGATTACAATGAGCTGATCCGTACAGCCGAAGATATTCGAAACTTTATCAACACTAAAAACGTCGCTTTTGTAGAGGAATTAAAGATCAACGTAAATAAGAGCAAGCCTTCTATGGAGGTAAGTGTAGACCGCCAAAAAGCTGGAGAACTAGGCGTAGATGTTGGCCAGGTAGGACAACAACTAAGACGTTCCTTGTTTGGAGAGAAAGCAAGTGTTTATAAAGTGGACGGTGAGGATTACGATATTAACGTACGTTTTAACGAAGACATCCGTTTTGATAAAAATGCACTCTTTAATCAAAATATTATTTTCAGGGATGCGGCTACGGGTAAAATAAAGGAAGTTCCTGTTTCTGCAGTGGCAAGTCAAAAAAACTCATCAGGTTTTAGTGCCATAAAACACAGAAATGGCAACCGTGTAGTAACTATATATTCCGGACTAAAAGCGGGCGGAAATCCCGCATTGGTGGTAGAAGAAATTAAAAAAGTAATGGAAAACTATGACGGTGTTCCAGATACCGTAAAGGTTGATTACACGGGTGAGATTGAAGAACAGAACAAACAAATGGAGTTTTTGATTGGCGCTTTTTTCTCTGGTCTTGGGCTTATTATGCTCATTCTTATCTTTCAATTCGGTGGCATCTCAAAACCCCTTATCATTATGATTGCTATTTTCCTAAGTTTTATAGGTGTATTCGGCGGACTTATGATCACCGGTTGGTCTTTTGTTATTCTGATGACGATGATGGGAATCATCTCTCTTGCAGGTATTGTGGTAAATAATGGGGTGGTATTATTGGATTATACACAAATATTGATTGACCGTAGAAAGGTAAAACTTGATTTAAGCGATAAGGATTTATTGCCTATGGATGATGCCACGGAGATTATAATTAAAAGTGGAAAAGCGAGATTACGACCGGTTATTTTAACCGCTATTACAACAGTTCTTGGATTGATTCCATTAGCGATAGGGTTAAACATAGATTTCTTCTCACTTTTTACGGATTTTGACCCAAAAATATATATCGGCGGAGACAATGTAATCTTCTGGGGACCCTTGGCGTGGACGGTTATTTTTGGTTTGATAGTCGCTACCTTCTTAACATTGATTATTGTACCAGTACTTTTCAATATTACCTACCGGATTAAAACAGCGATAAAAGGACGTGGAAAGAAAACAGAAACATCCAAAGACACCTTGGAAACCGCGGCTTAAGTGTAGTTAACATCAATAGAATTACCAAAAGACCCTTCTAACTTGGAAACCAATAATTCCTAGCTAGAAGGGTTTTTTAATTTCTTAACACGAATGAATTTTAAGCTATACCTATGCGTTACCAGAATTACTAAGAAATTGAACGCAAAAAAGGGACACTGGGATATAAACCTCTGTTCGTTTAGTATTCGTTTGAAGGAGCTTTCTTTTAGTACTAGAGTTCTGGTCAAACCTGCTTTGCTGAGAAGCATATGCAGCCGAAGTGATTGGAGCGACAGCGCTAGCACTATTTTTTTCTAGATTATAAATCTATTTAAACAGTAACACAATTGTAACAGAATGAGAAAAGGGAATTGGCATAACCACGTATGCACAAACAAAAAGACGAAGCATGTGTTTTCGCGTGACCTAATACCCTAAGGTGGGTTGGGTTCACAAAAAAGCCCGTACAATTAAGTACAGGCTTTCATAATTAGTAAAATATTTTACTTAATTCTTAACTACAGAACCGGAACTTTTGCTTTCGGTTACTGCAGCAATTCTATTATTGCTGAAGTTTACTTCTTTAACAGAATCCCCTTCCCAGAACATCCACGTTCCCGTTTTTGCACCCCTGGTATAGTTACCCATTGCGATTTTATCTCCTTTATCATTGAACATCTTCCACTCCCCATCTAACTTCTCGTTCATAAAGTAACCTTGTTGGGAAACTTCCCCATTAGCGTGAAAATAAGTAGCTTTCACTTTATTTCCTTCTTTTTCAAACTTAGGCTCTATCTCTTGGGCTACGGCGCCGAAAGTGAACATCATCATCAAAATAAATATCAACTTCTTCATAACTATATTCTTTAATTCTACTCTTTTCCTTAACATTAACATTACAAATATAGCGTTATTTCAAGCTAAGCCCATAATTCCCTAACTTTTAATTTACATTAAATTTACATTAAAATTGTAAGGTACTGAATTTTAGATATTTAAATAATTATACAATATATAGATTGCAGTAATTGTTCAACCATTAAAACCAATCAGAGATATACATCTTTAATGGATGAGACTTCTTAAATTTGCCCTTTATTCAAAGAAAAGAACATGTATAGAAGCCATTCCTGCGGAGAGTTAAGAGAATCACATATCAACCAAGCCGTTACCCTATCTGGTTGGGTAGCTAAAACAAGGGATAAAGGCTTTGTAGTTTGGGTAGACCTTCGTGATCGCTACGGTATAACGCAATTGATTTTCGATGCAGATAGAACAGCGCCTAAATTATTGGAACAGGCAAGAAACCTTGGTCGAGAATTTGTTATTCAGGTTACAGGAACCGTTATAGAGCGCGCCTCTAAAAACGACAATATTCCCACAGGACAGATAGAGGTCTTGGTAGAAGAACTTCTCATACTCAACGAATCCAAAACACCTCCATTTACCATTGAAAACGAAACGGATGGTGGAGAAGATTTACGCATGAAGTACCGCTACTTGGACATTCGTAGAAATCCGGTAAAGAACAACCTGATATTTAGAAGTAAAGTGGCAATGGAGGTGCGGAAATACCTTTCCGAACAAGAATTCATAGAGGTTGAAACACCGTATTTAATAAAGTCTACCCCAGAGGGTGCACGCGATTTTGTGGTTCCTAGCCGCATGAACGAAGGGCAATTCTACGCACTTCCGCAATCACCGCAAACCTTTAAACAGTTGTTGATGGTTGGTGGACTAGATAAATACTTCCAAATCGTAAAATGTTTTAGGGACGAAGATTTACGGGCAGACAGGCAGCCAGAATTTACTCAGATAGACTGCGAAATGGCCTTTGTGGAACAGGAGGATATTCTGAATACGTTCGAGGGACTTACAAAACACCTCTTAAAAACCATTAAAAATATAGACATAGCCAACTTTCCTAGAATGACGTATGATGAAGCGATGGCAACATACGGGAACGACAAACCAGATATTCGTTTTGGAATGGAGTTTGGGGAAATGAACGAAGTTACGCAACACAAAGAATTTAAGGTCTTCAATGACGCAGAATTGGTCGTGGGTATTGCAGTTCCTGGAGCAAATACGTATACGAGAAAGGAAATTGATAAACTTATAGATTGGGTAAGGCGACCTCAAGTTGGGGCTTTGGGAATGATCTATTGCAGGTACAATGACGACGGAAGTTTTAAATCTTCCGTAGATAAATTCTACAATCAAGAAGATTTGGCCAAATGGGCTGATGCAACAGGTGCTAAACCTGGCGACTTAATCTGTGTGCTTTCAGGAGACATGAATAAAGTCCGAGCCCAATTAAGTGCTTTGCGAATGGAGCTAGCAACTCGTTTAGGATTACGAAAAAATACAGAATTTGCGCCTTTATGGGTCATAGATTTTCCTTTATTGGAATTGGATGAAGAAACAGGACACTACCATGCCATGCACCATCCCTTTACCTCTCCAAAACCAGGACAATTGGAACTTCTGGAAACAGATCCTGGAGCGGTACGCGCCAATGCCTATGATTTGGTACTGAACGGTAATGAAATAGGCGGAGGTTCTATTCGTATTCACGATAAGGAAACTCAGGCTACCATGTTCAAACATTTAGGCTTTACACCGGAAGAAGCAAAAGCGCAATTCGGCTTCTTAATGGAGGCCTTCCAATACGGTGCGCCACCACATGGCGGGATTGCTTTTGGTTTGGATAGATTAGTTGCCATTTTAGGAGGACAAGAAACCATCCGTGACTTCATTGCCTTCCCTAAAAATAATAGTGGCCGTGATGTCATGATTGATGCCCCTGCTGCAATTGATGCTGCGCAATTGAAAGAATTAAGTTTGAAGTTGGATATGTAGGATGGTTCAAAGTTTCAGGTTAAAGGTTTCTCTTTTAATAAAAATGGATTAAGGGAGGCGTCCTTTTGGGTTAGCTTGGCGATTAAAAATATTACCAGTTTTTGAAAAACCAACAAATCTGGAGTTACCTTTTCCTTTCGGAGTAAAACCAGCTGAAAGTTCTCATTCTGATATGGGAGGAATCCCTGCGCCAGATTTATAGGGGAGATTTAGAAGACCTGAAAGATTCTTTAACGAAATAGTGTAAGAACCCGAGCCATGACTTCTAATTTTTATACTTTTAATCTAGTAAAAACGGTTCATGCCCACCCAACAACAAAAACGCTTTACCAAATTCATAAAATGGCGGTATAAAAATATCTCCAATAAGACCTTTACCCATATTATGGCGGTGGTCGTGGGCTTACTTGCAGGGTTGGCGGCAGTAACACTAAAGAACCTTACCTATTTTATAGAATCGTCCTTGGAGGGTGGTATTAACATTTCTGGCAACGAACTTTACTTTATACTTCCCATTATCGGGCTAACCTTAGTCTACCTCTACGTGAAATTCGTGCATAAGGAGAAACTGGAGCATGCAATTTCTTCTATTTTGTTTGCCCTATCCAAAAAGAAAGGCATCATCAAAATGAAAAAAATATACACACCACTAATTACCGCACCCTTAACGGTAGGTTTTGGAGGTTCTGTTGGTCTGTTAGGTCCTGCCGTGGCTTCTGGATCTGCTATAAGTTCTAATTTAGGGCAATTGCTCCATATCAATACCAAGACACGTAACCTTTTAATTGCCTGCGCTTCGGCAGGGGCCATTTCCTCTATTTTTCAATCTCCTATTGCTGCTATTATATTTGCAGTGGAAGTATTTAGTATGGATTTCACCATGCTTTCTATGCTCCCGTTATTATTGGCATCCATATCCGGTGTACTTACCTCCTATTTCTTTTTGGGCAACGAAGTACTTTTTAATTTTTCGTTAGCCGATAACTTTGAAATAAAGGATACGCTTTTCTACGTAATCCTTGGCGTTGGTACTGCTATTGCATCGGTCTACTTTACCAAAATGTATTTTGGTATACTAAAATTATTTGAGCCGTTAAAAAGTCCAAAATACCGTTTGTTAGTGGGGGGGATCGCTATTGGTATAATGCTCTACTTTATTCCACCACTCTACGGGGAAGGTTTTGGATTCATCAATAACTTATTAAAAGGAGACCATATTACAGCCTTGGGAAGCAACCCTTTTGATGCCTATATGGATAATATCTGGGTGGTAATTGCGCTACTTTTTGGACTCACCATATTCAAGGCGGTGGCCATGACCACGACCTTTGCAGCTGGCGGTGCGGGCGGAATTTTTATCCCAACTATGGTTATGGGTAGCGCATTGGGAAATGTGGTAGCAAAAGTGATCAATAACCTAGGACTAGGTTTTGCCGTATCCGAAAGTAATTTCACACTCATTGGTATGGCGGGACTCATAGCAGGAGTGCTCCACGCACCGCTAACGGCCATCTTTCTTATTGCAGAAATTACAGGCGGTTATGAGCTTTTTGTTCCCTTAATGATCACTGCAGCCATCTCCTACCTCATCACAAAAAACACCTTAGACCATACCATCTACACGCGTGAGCTCGCAGAACAAGGTGCCTTGCTTACACACGACAAGGATAAAAACGTATTAACGGTTATGCAATTGGACGATGTAATAGAACAGGATTTTAAAGCTATTACACCGAACATGACCCTTGGAGAAATGTTGCACCAATCCGTTTCCAAGTCTACCCGAAATCTATATCCCGTCGTTAACGAAGAACAGGTATTGGTGGGTATTGTCCTCTTGGACGATATTAGGGAGTTTATGTTCGATACTGCTTTATACGAAACCACCACCGTAGCTACCTTTATGCACCAAC
>JBLICT010000073.1:0-14256 GCA_047632415.1 Maribacter sp. | reverse complement strand
ACCTGACGATGTAGCTATTCCAACCGTCCTCATTCAAAATATACTTTAATGTACTAAGATCACCGCCAACTAGTTTTGCACGACGGTGCTCATCATAGATATCACCCCAATAGCCCTTTCCGATATCAGCTTGATAGCCAATAATTTTGTTGTCCTCGATTATGGAACGGTATTGTACACCACTATTAATCAGTCCTTTATCATGACTACCTATGATACGAAAAAGAGCTCGGAACTCAAAATTCTCATAACTTTCGGTCGTATGCAGATAGGTATTTGTTGGGATATTGGTAATGCCATCACCGCCAGTAATGACACTATCGACCACAGACCAATAGGTAGTATTTTCTTGATTAACTGTTTTCCAACCATTTAGCGTGCTCCCATCAAAAAGAGAGACTGTTTCCGTAGACTTTTGGGCATTGCAACTTATACTTCCAATAAATACAGCTATAAATACTGTTTTGAGTAATCTAAATAAGCTTGTTTTTTTTACTGAAAATTGATTAATTGTATTTGTATCCATTGTTCTAAATAATTTTTGATTTGTTTTATTTAGTAGCCTTACTTAATGTATAGTTAGTTACGCTCGTTTATTCATAGTTAACATCTAAAACTTGAATAGGCTTATTATTTCGACCAACCATAAGCAATGTTTTATTGAGACCTTCATGCCAAGTAATACCTATGGATTTAACGTTTCCAGGTATGTATAGTCCAGATTTTTCCATTGATAAGGGTTGGTACGACTTACCATCAGAAATCATTAGTAATCCAAAACCAGCGTCCAACCTTGGTGTTTCGGCTTCCGTATCAAAGATACCCCCCGCTATGAAGGCGTCCTCCAAACCATCACCGTTGGCGTCATAAAATTCACACGCAATTACCGGAAAAATCTGTGCTTGATAAGGAAGTTCAATTTTATCAAAGGTTCCATTTCCTTTATTTTTTAATATTATGGATTTGAATTCGGTCACCTCATTTTCATAGAATTCTCCCAATTGCTTACCAAAAACATCCTCCATTGTGGCATTCGCAAAACTGACATACGTCGGAAATTTATCCCTAATAAATGGCAACTGACCTGTTGAACATTCTTTTCCCCTCAGTGGTACGTAGTTATTGTTGTACTGAAAGCTCATCATCATATCGTGAGTGCCGTTCCCGTCAAAATCTCCGGCAAAAATCTTTAAGGGTTTTTCAAATGAAGTTCTATACTTGGAATTTAAACCTACATTGCCGACAATATAATCCGGTAAACCATCCTTATTTATATCGGTCTCCGCTATAGTAAACCACCATCCCCTTTCGTTGTTAAGTCCATTTTCTGTAGAAATACTTCTCAAAACGCCGCAGTCATTCTTAAATAGGCCAATACCGGTCCATTCCCCTACGATCATCAGATCCATCCATCCATCTTGATTAAAATCAGTGGATATTACCTTATTAACAGCACCGAAATCGATTAATTCTGATGCGATTGTTACGGTCACATCTTTAAAATATCCATCGTCGTTTTCATAAATGGCAGAAGGGTGAAACAGTGGATAGGTGCCTGGAATCATCCTATTGCCAACGACAATATCTTCATCGCCATCCCTATCGTAATCTAATGTTGTAACTGATTTTCCACTATAAAAATTTAAGTCTTCAAATTGATTCTTTGCTTTACTGAAAGTTCCTTTACCATCATTTATATATAAGCGATCAGCATAATATTTTGATAGTGCTATATATTCGTTACCGCCACTAACCACAAAAAGGTCTAAATCGTTGTCGTTATCAACATCTACAAAAACAGCCTCCATATCTTCGGACTTAGAGTCGCTTTCAAAAGCGGGAGTTTCCACTTTTATATATCCTTTAAATGTTTGGATGTATAGTTCTCCGGATTGTCCTGAAGCACCTCCTATAAATACATCTTCAAGGCCATCTCCATTAATGTCGCCTTTAGCCATAAAAGGGCCTAGGGTAGATTGCTTATACGGCAATAAAGTCTCTTTTTCAAAATCATTAAAGTTATTTTCCTTGTGTTTATAAGCAATCATATCATTTCCAGACTTCAAGGGTTTTACATACTTTTTGTTTTGTATTTTAGGTACGGTTCTTTTCTTGGCATCCTCTTCATGGAATTCAATAACTTGATTGGCCGCTACATCATATTTTTCTTCATACATACCTGAAGGCCATAGAATCGAAACTATATCAACTTTTTTTTCAATACCTAATCCGAAATGGGCACTGTTTTCTACTGAGGATAAATATCCTCTTACCCTAGAAATTTGAATTTCTTGTTGCACACCATCGTACCTTAATTGTATTTTAGGAAATGACTCGGAAAGCTTACCATGTCCTTTTACGATAAGATAATTACGATTTGTTTTTTCACTAGCCATATTTTCATACAGGAGCGCCGGTTGATTGTTGTTATTTACCACTAAATCAAGGTCACCATCCAAATCAAGATCAGCATATACTGCTCCATTTGACGATGTAGAATCTTGTAAGCCCCAATTTTGGGCCCTATCTTTAAATTTTAAATCACCTTGGTTTTCAAAAACCACATTGGGCAATTTTTGGTGCGGTATTTGTTTATGAAGTTGTTCTAACTCAAAAACTGGTATAGGTTGCGGTGCAGGATATCTTGCATATACTTCCTGAATCTTTGTATGAAAATCATTGTCGAGGGTAAATTCAGTTCCATTAGTCACAAAAATATCCTTATCGGCATCGTTGTCCAAATCTGCAATTAATCCTGCCCAACTCCAATCCGTTTTTGTAACACCGGCAATATGGGGAACATTCTGAAACGTTCCATTTCCTATGCCCAACTGTAATGTGTTGAACATATAGGCATTTTGATAATCCAGGTCGTCAACCAGATAATTGAAATATTTTACATCCATAGGTTGCATCAACGTCTTAGATCTGATGTGGTCTGCAGATGCCATGTCCAAACTAAAAATATCATAACTACCATCATTGTTCAAGTCTGCAATATCGACACCCATACCGGCATAGGCCACTTGATTTGTTCTTTCTTTGACTTCATCCTTGAAAGTGCCATCTCCCTTATTGATGTAGAGTGCATCTGGAATATAGTAATCGTTGGAAAGGTAGAAATCTTGAAATCCATCATCGTTGATGTCGGTTACCACCATACCGAGACCGAAAGCCGGTTTTAGAAGACCTGCTTTTTCCGTTACTTCGGTATACTTACCGTTAATATTTTCAAATAAGTGACAACTGCTCGCATGTAATAGATTAGGTTCTTTTTTTAGGTAATATTGGAATTCCCGTGCCGAATATCCGTATAAGGGATGTTCATTTATGATTAAACAATCTAAATCGCCGTCAAGATCATAGTCAAAAAATACGGATTGAGTACTAATACCTTTGTAATCCAAACCATATTTTTGGGACTCTTCCTTAAATGTAAGATTTCCTTGGTTTATGTATAATCGATTGCTACGATCATACCCTAAAGGCCCTCCTTGGCTAATATAGATATCTATCCAACCATCATTGTTGATATCTGCAAAAGTCACTCCTGTTGACCAACCTTTATTTTGATTGATATTCGATGATTTGGTAATGTCATCAAAAGCAAATTCTCCTTGGTTTAAGTACAATTTACTTTCAACTTGATTTCCTACCAATAAAAGGTCTTGTAGGCCATCGTTATTAAGGTCGGCCACCCCCACCCCCGCACCATTGTAAAAATAATCGTATTCGAATCTATTGATTCCATTATGGAATTCTTCCTTTAACTCATTCACAAATTGAACGCCGCTGATTTTGGGACTCACCTTCTCAAATAATTCGAAATCAATATCAAACAATTTATCAGATGAATCTGTGTTAGTTTCACATGCATTTGGAACAGATAATAGACCAAGCACAACGCCTATTTTTTTTATTATTAAAACAATTCTTTTCATTCGCACATTAATAAAAAAAATATAACAGGTAATATTTAGTATCTCAAAAAAAGGGAAGGCGGTCTATAGAATACCTCCCCTCATTCAAACTAACTCAAACTAACTCAAACTAACTCAAACTAACAATCATAATAACTTAAATTTCCTAAAGCTCTGGCTAATAATTAGTAACCAGGATTCTGCTCTACCACCCCATCAGATATATCAACCTCATTTTGTGGTATTGGGAATAGAAGGTTATCCGATGTCAATAAAATATCGACTGTCATTCCAAATTTATTGAGCTGCTGTGCCTCCAATTGAGTCTCCATAATGGAAATTACCTCGGCGTCGGGTAAACGTAAGAGGTCAATCCATCGGTGTAGTTCGAATGCCAATTCCCATCTTCTTTCGTTCATCACTTTTTCCATAAACGTGCCAGGGCTTGAGGCGTCTATATCCGGAAGACCTGCGCGTGTTCTTACCTGATTGATATAGCCATAAGCCTCAGGGCTTTCCCCAATGGCTTCTGCATACATCAAAAGCACGTCGGCATACCTAAACAATACAAGATTAATATCACTACCGGCGGTAGCGGCTGAAAGATCTATATATTTTGAAATGTAAGGCCCTTCGTAAGCGCCATCCGTGTTAATACCAAAAGTATTGGGAATTCTACCATCTGCAGGGTCAAAACTGTTCGCCAAATCCTGAGTAGGATAAATCGAAAGGAACAATCGAGCGCTCCCGCCTGCAACTATTCCTAAATCATTGGCTATATTATTTGGAATAAACTGGTTATTTCCAAACCAACCTGTTTGGTTGGCAGGATTATTATTTATTTCAAAGATAGATTCTGCGGTATTATCATTTCCTCTAGCATGAATATCTCCGAAATTAGGCAGTAATTCATATCTGCCCAATACTTGGCTTAATGCGGCTTCCGCTTCTGTATTATTTCCTCTTTGCAGTTCTGCTTTTCCGAGTAGAGTTAGGGCAGCGCCGTTTGTAGCCCTTCCTTCTTCGCTACCTGCACCACCTGAATATAAATCAGGAAGAATGGCTGCGGCATCTTGTAGGTCATTTACTATCAGATTATAGACTTCTTCAACGCTTGATCTTGGTAATATTGTATTCGAGAAATCTTCTGTAGGCTCGGTTCGTATTGGCAACCCGCCCCATAGATTAACCATATGGAAATACGTGACGGCCCTAAGGAATTTTGCTTCACCTACAATTCTTCCAATAAGGGCTTGATCACCTTCCGCAGTAGCTCCAGTCGCAATCACCTTATTGGCCAAATTGACAAGTGTCCACATCGATTCCCATGTACCGGAAATAGGATTATTACCCGTCCCTTCTTTGAATAAATCCGTTTCAACACGTTCGCCTTGATCTGTGTGGTCGGCACCGGTATTGTCCGATCTGTCCTCCAATAATCTAAACAGCAGTGGCACCCCACCATCTCCTCTTGCCAACACGGTTCTCTGCGCTGCATATACACCATTTATGGCAATTACCATTTCCTGATCTGTGGAAAAAAAAGTGGTAGCATCTATTCTATCTAACGGCTCTACTTCTAAGAAATCGTCACATCCGAGAAGGGAGGATAAAATCATTAGGGCAGAAAAAATTTTATATAATTTCATTTTTCTTTATTTACAAATTAAATTCTTTTCAATTTCAGAAACTGAAATTGAGTCCTAAAGTGAATGTTCGTGGTAATGCAGGCAGAGTTGCATAGGTAAGTCCATATTCCAAATCATCGGAAACTCCGGGGATTCGTGAACCGCCAAACAGCGATGGTCCACCACCTGAACCTGAACGAGCATCAGTATTCCCACCTATAAAATCGCTCCAAGTCCATACATTTTCTATCGACGTAAAAAGCGTTGCATTCGATAGGCCTATCTTTTCTATTAAGTTACTCGGAAACTTATAAGAAAGAGTTATGTTCTTGAATCTTAGATAATCGGTTTTTTGAATACCAAAACTTGCTACTGTGGCAATACCATCATTAAAAGCGCCGGCTCTTGGAGTTCTCCCGTCTCCAGGCTGATCTTCAGAAATATAGCGGCCTTCGTAATAGAATTCTCTAGGCATATTTCCATTTATAGGACTGCCTGGTGCTGCATTTTGAGTACTCCATAGATCGAGAACGTGTGCTCCTGCTTGACCAACAAATAAAGCGGTTAAGTCAAAATTCTTATACCTCAAGTTTGTATTGAAACCATAGTTCCATTTTATGTTGGTACCGTTCAAGAGCTGACCATCAGACCCTAAGAAATTACTGATTTGACCATCACCATCCACATCGGTGTAAATGAACTCACCTCCCTGAGGATTTAGGGTAGCCGTCTCTTGACCTTCGGGCAATGTTTGGCCTTCCCGATAAATGCCCGCAGTTTCTGTTACGTGTATGGTCTGTAGTTCTTTTCCGACAACCCTACGCAAGGCTCCAAAAAAATTACGTATCTCTTCATCACCTCCCAAATCCAATATTTCTTGATCATTATTAGTAACATTGCCTCCTACTGACCATGAAAAGTCTTCGTTATCAACCACAGCAACATTGACAGCCAATTCAACACCTCTATTCCTCATACTTCCGATATTGGTCAAAAATCCCGAATACCCTGAAGAAGGCACTAAATTACGTGATAGCAAAAGACTGGTTGTTTCATTGTTGTAATAATCCAAGACCATATCGAAACGTCCTCCAAAAAGTGACAGGTCAAAACCAATATCCAATTGTTCTGAGGTTTCCCATGTGAGATTGGTATTGCCAGGTGATTCAATATAAATCCCAGTTACTGTAGAACCCCCAAAAGCATGATTAATAGGTGCAAGACTGGGTTTTGAAATAAAGTTTGGAATAGAATTACTCCCGGTATTACCAAAAGATACTCTTAACTTAGCATTATCAACAAAATCTAGATTTTTGATAAAATTCTCCTCTGAAAGCCTCCATCCTAATGCAAAAGAGCTAAAAGTCTGACTACGGTTGTTTATTCCAAATCTTGAACTACCATCGTTACGAATGGTACCTGTTACCAAATACCTGTCCTTGTACGAATAGTTCAATCTTCCCAAATAAGATACCAAGGTACTCTCAGTAACTTGATTTGAAGATGTCAGGGTAGATGCATCTCCTAAGGAAAGAATTGTTGGACCCTGTACCTGTAAATTGTCAACATTAGATTGTAGAGCTTCGAATTGATCTTTTTGAAGCGTAAAGCCGCCAAGAATATCAAACGCGTGGTCACCAATAACTTTCTTATAATTGACCGTGTTTTCGTTCAACCAGCCAATTTGTTGGGTTTTTCTTAGGCTTAGCGAACTTACATTGCTATAGCTTTGTCTCAGAAGCCCATCATTGGGAGCATTGTATATCGTTTCAAAGCTATCATAACCAATATTGGCCGAAGCCGTTGTTTTAAGCACCAAGCCATCAATTGGTTCAAAGGCCAAGCTTATCCCGCCTAAAAATCTAAAGATATCTTGGGTGCTTTTGTAGTTTTGTATTGTTTCTAATGGGTTTCCAACTGGTCTAAGACCAGGTATATCAGCTCCTTGTGCAAATGAACCATCATTTCTTCTTACAGGAATTATTGGTGGCATAAGCAACGCTTGTTGGTATGCACCCCCACTTCCAGTGTCTCCGTTATATGGTGTGGTAATTATCGAATAATTAGGAGCCAAGTTTAGTCCAATTGTTATTTTATCATTTGGTTTGTACTCCATTTTTATTCGTGCAGTATACTTATCGAATCCTTCACCTTTAATTACTCCTGTTTGATCAGTGTAATTTCCTGAAAGGAGATAAGACACTTTTTCTGAGCCTCCTGAGGCTGAGAGAGAATAATCTTGGAAGGGTGCAGAAACAAAAAGTTCTTCTTGCCAATTCGTATTTGTTACTCCATCCCAATTGTTTGCTATAAAATCAGGAACAGTTCCTCCATTGATTTCAGTATGATATTGCACATATTCTTGGGCATTTAACATTTCGAAACGTTGGCTCTGGGGATTGGTTGATATGCCTGAAGTAACCGCTATATTGATATTTGAGGTACCTTTTTTACCACTTTTTGTAGTAATTATAATAACACCATTAGCCCCTCTTGAACCATATATGGCAGTTGAAGATGCATCTTTTAATATTTCTACAGATTCAATATCCGCTGGGTTGATAGCCTGTGCGTTTCTTTGATCTGTTGGAAAACCATCTATAACCCAAAGTGGTTCGAAACCCGCTGATAAACTACCCACAGCACGAATTGTAATACGTGAAAGCTGTCCCGGAGCTGAGCTCCGGTTAGCTACACTCAATCCTGCTGCCAAACCTTGTAGTGCATCATCAACTGAAGCTACAGGACGTCGTTCAATTTCCTCAGAACTGATTGAAGAGATTGAACCAGTTACGTCTTTCTTAGCCTGTGTTCCATATCCGACCACAACAACTTCATCTAGACCGGCCGCGCTTTCCTGTAATACAATACTAATATTGGATTGCCTGTCTATTGGAACCTCTTTATTGGAAAAACCAAGGTAAGAAACGACTAAAATAGCATTTTCATCGGAAACTTCGATTGAAAAATTACCATCAAAATCTGTTTGTACTCCGTTCGTAGTGCCTTTTTCAAGTATGTTTGCACCTGGCAATGGAGTACCATCACCATCAGTAATCGTCCCTGTTATTGTTTGGTCTTGAGGTTTGTGAATTAAATTTTCTTTAGGAACATTCTTAATAAGAGATTTTTCTTTATTACCCTGCCTGAGAACAATATGGTTTCCTCGAATTCTATAAACTGTAATTGTACTCTGAAACATCGCATTCAAAACAGTTTCGATTTGCTCACTCTTCACATTAAGGGACATTTTCCGCTCCAGATTAACATCTTTCGTCTTATAAATAAATCGAAGTTCGGTACTGGACTCAATTTTATTAATAATTTCCCCTATTGTGGTATTTTCCATATCCAAGGAAACCTTGGTGTTTTGGCCGTTACCGTTATTTGCATGCAAACCGAATAAGGTTGTTATCAAGAACAACGTTGTTAGCTTCATTTTTAGGTCATATTTCAATAAAGGTATTCCCAACCTCCATTGGTTCATTTGTTTTTTCATATTTTTGAATGTTTAATTGTGGTTAGTTAATTACTGCTCAATCACTTTTTGCCACCGGAAAATGTTAGTGCATTTTCCGGTTTTTTTTTAAACCAAAGTGCTGGTATTTATAGTTTCACATCATAGTTGTTAATTTTTGGGTTACACTTATAGTTTTTATTTAATGATTATCTTATTGTTTTCTATGATATAATCGATTTCGTGGGTGTCATTAAAAAAACTGAGGACTTTCTCGATGTCTACATTGTTAAAACTTGCATTAAAAATTTCGTTGCCGAGGACCTTATTCCTGTTTTCTATTTCCATATTGTAATGGCGTTCCAACTTGGTTAAAATATGGTCAAAAGTCTGCTCTTTGAACACCAAATAACCAATCATCCATGATGTATAGATTTCGGTATTGACTTGGGTGATACTTATTTTATTAGAAATGTTTCCAAAAGACCCTTTTTGTCCTGGCACGAGATTTGTTGATCCGTCCAGCAAACCACCGTGGCTATTAAGACTTACAGAACCCTTTACCAAAACTACATCTACATTGGAATCCTCCGTGTAAGCCGATATATTAAACTCTGTTCCCAGAACCTTTACATCCAGTTCATTCACATTTACTATAAACGGGTTTATTTTATTTTCGGTTACGTCGAAATAGCCTTCCCCTGAAAGAAAGACCTGTCTAGGCCCTTCACTTAGAAAATTCATAGGATATCGCAAAGAGCTGCCAGCGTTCAGATGCACCACAGTGCCGTCCGACAGTTCTAATTGAAACTGTTTTCCGTAAGGAACCCTCAAAGTGTTAAACGCTAAGGCTACATTATGGTCTTTTTGATTATAACTTATCCTGTTTTGTTTTTGGGTTCCTATCACGTTACCATCAGTATCCCTTACTTCTTTAATTTTAGAAACATCAATGGTCTGTATATCGCCGTTATCAAGTTCCAATATTATAGATTCATTTTTGGAGATGATAATTGATTCATCTTTAGGCGTAAAAAATTCATGTTGGTAAAAAAACCCGACACCAAAAAGCAAAACCACAGCTGCAGCGTACTTAGCCCAATTTGGGAATAGCTTTTTAATGGGCCTTTCATTCCTATCGATCTGGTTCACCACCTTATTGTAGGCCACATCCACATTGTTTTTTAACAATGTCAGGTTCAAGTCGTGATAATCACCAACGTATGACTCCAAAATGGATTGGTTTCTGGGGTCGTTCAGCCAATTCCGAAGCTCGATGAGTTCATTTTCGCTAATCGTTCCCATAAGGAGTTTGGAAATTATATTTTTCATGCTTTATTTTCTTTTTTGTAGTCTTGTGGCATAATTTTGAATCAATTTAAAATATATATTACGTAGTTAATGCTGTAGATATTTATAAAACCCTTAAAAAAATCTTAATTATTTTAGATATTCGTATTATTCTAATGGTATCCAACTGAACAAACAACCTAACTACATGAACGATTTAGAAGCGGCAAAGGCATTGAAGAGTGGAGATAAGCCTGCATTTACATATCTTTTTTATAAGTACTATGGCCGCCTTGTGGCCTACATAACAACTTACTCAAACGATAAAGAAATTTCGGAGGATATTGTTCAGCAAGCATTTATCAATTTATGGGAGGATAGGCTAAAGTTGGACGAACAAAAATCTCCTCGTAACTACCTATACGCCATTGCCCGTAATCGTTATATGGACACTCTTAAAAAAATAAAGAAGCGGGAAAACCTTTTGGATCAAATTTGGGAACGCGCTCTACAGGACCGGCTGCAAGAGGATACAGAAAAATTGGAAGAACGAATCGAAAAAATGAAAGACGTTATTGAATCCCTACCGCCGAAGTGCAAGGAAATTATTCAGATGAATAAGGTGCAAGGTCTGAAATATAAAGAAATAGCAGAGCAAAAGGGAGTTTCAATTAAAACCGTAGAATCACAAATGCGCATAGCCTTTATAAAAATTAGGGAGGCTTTTAACGACAACAAACTACTCTTGTTTCTTTTATTCAAAAAGTTTCGATGAATAACACAATTAGTGATTATTCGGATTATATAATAGTCCTAAGAGAATTTAGTTTTGTCCTATGAAAAGAATGCTTTTTTTTGCAACTAAGACCTTAAATAATTAAACCTTTATGTACTTCAAAGGAATATGTAACACCAGCAAATGGACTTTACCTAAGTAAAGTTTGTAGAAGCGGAAATTAACCTCTTAAAGTTAAATTAAGTCTATTTCAAATTAATTAAACTTGCTCTAAATAATCCGGTTTTGTTGCATCTGTTAAAATCTGTAATATTTGAGCCTGTTTTTAAACGATAATAAGAACCTAAAAAACGAAGTATTTTCTTATCTTTTTTAGGTAAATTACTTAATAATTTATTACTAATCAGAAAACTAAAACTGCATACGTTTTTGAATACGATTTTATAATTTTATAGCGCTTGAGCCCAATAAAACTCTTGGTAAAAATCCAAACAAGGAGCTCATAACCCGAAGATCACTGGTTCGAGTCTAGTACCTTCTACTAAATTTAAAGTCATTTGACTTAATATCAATAAAATGACTTTTGACTTTTTAGTGGTTCACTTTCATCCGGTTTGGGTGGCTCACTTTCATCCGTTTTTAGTGGTATACTATAACCGTTTTTTGCACTTTAGCAGCATAGCAAGCAAATAAGCTGCTTGCACGTGATGTTCATAGGTAGCCCCGCCACTTCCCATTGAAAATACACTTCCAGTTTTACTCATAGTTATTTGTTTATAGCCCTGTTCTAAACGCCCCGGACATTAATTCTATCTCCGAATTTTTAATACCGATTTTCTTTGCAACTATTTTCCAATCTTTGACCATGATTAAAACTTCCTCGATGATAATCTCCATTTCGCTTTCACTTAAACGGAAAAATTCTCCTACGCTTTTTACAAGATCAAAGTTGAGCGCATTATCATCCATATCAATATTGAGTGCAAGTCCATCCTTTTCTATTGATGGATTAAGGTCGTAGGCTGGCGAAAGTTCCCAACCTTTTTCATTTAATATAAGGCCATGATTGCGCAAGTGATCGTCCGTATTTGATACAGCAATATTAAACACAATTCTCCGCCATAACTGCCGCAGGTTTTTATCTACATTTGTTCCATAAGTCTCTATAACATCTACTATATCTAGATAACTGGGTGTTATAGTCTTAAGGGGTTCTTCAGTATTGCCTGTCATCGTCATTGCAGAGGCAAAATGGATACGATTACCGTCTTCTCGGTCAAATCGTTTGGTCAAGAACGTATGGTAAACTCCAGAAATTCGTTCAATTTTAGATTCTGCCATTTCAATACCACAGGCAGTAGCCAATTTATAGGTAAGATATTCCCAAGCTGCCTTGTCGATAGTATCTGTTTTTGAAGGGAATTTAGCAATCCATAAATCTTTATTCTTGCCTAATATGTTGGCTTTGGGTCTGGCACCACCAAGAGAAGAACCAGGCGCAATAAGAACGGCTATCCATTGCCGTATGGCATCACTCTCAGTATCATTTTCAAGATGATTTACGGCTTCCTGTAAATCGCCAAGGGATGACCAGGGTGGAGTTGGGATTTTATCATCATTATCTAGAAATGGACCATCTGGATTTGTCTTGAAACGAAGCGCACCCATACGGCTCTCGTCATACACACCTAATAAATAATCTATTTCATAAAGAGTTTTTGCCTTCTCGTCACGAGCTCTTGCGTCTTGAGCTTCACGGCGCTTCATCAAGGTCTTTCCCCAAGTGTCCGGCATACTATCCAAAAAAATTCCGAAATTCTCTTTATCTGTAGGATATTGTGGTCCGGAATAAAAGCCGATGTCCGGGTCTAGTAGCTGGTATAAGCCTTTCTCTAACCATTCTTTATTATATTCAAAACTGAATGCTTTTTTCGCTTTTGCGAAATGCGCCGACAGTATTCCTATTTGTAGAGGACCATCCAAGCCTTTCCAATCTGCATACACGTAAATATCGAATTTTCCTCCTGCCATAGCTTATAGTAAATCAAGATCCTGTAGTTTGCGACCGAATTCATCATCTATCGCAATTTTTGAAAAGTCGTTTTCGAGATTGAGTACTTTCAGCACGTTAAAGTAAAGGCCGATTGCAACCGTTGGATCGCCTTTCTCAACACGGTGTAAAGTAGCACGATGAATACCAGCACGCTCTGCAACCTGCTCGGTAGTCAGCTTTCTACGTTTTCGCGCAAGCTTGATATTTTCACCTATTCCATCAAATATCTTTTGATACTTAGGAAGTAGTATTGCTTTTTTAGAATTCATAATGTCGCTTATTAACGACAAATATACTATTCTTGTTGTTAATAAGCGACATTTATATTAAATAATACGTTTTTACGTCTTGAAAGTACGCTTAAAATATTTTCTTTTTTATCGGAATTCAGTATACTAAAAGAATCTCTAAAAAAGATAATAATAAACTCCCCCTTATGAAGAAGTAAAGTTGTGATTTACCAAAATTTATTATTCCAACTGTAAATTCATAGGGATTAAAGCCAAGTAGAAACATTTGATATCAAGGCAAATGTTATTCTTAAAATTTACAAAATATTTTACCTATGTTGTACCTGACCTTTTTTAGGTTCGATTTCAAACAAAAAAAGCTGAAGATTTCTCTTCGGCTTTTGTACAGGTGGGAGACTCGAACTCCCACACCTTGCGGCACCAGATCCTAAGTCTGGCGTGTCTACCAATTCCACCACACCTGCATTTAAAATCTTTTTCGCCTTTTACTTGTCTAAGTCCTAAGACTAGCGTGATAAAAAATTTACAAACAACATCTTTTGTAATGATAAATGTTTTAGAGAATCATTCATAGTCTATGATAAAGATTTCAAAATATCTATATTCGTAAAACGAAAGTTACTTTGACATATACTTTTCATAAGAGTTCACAAATCGTGAACACGATGCTCGAAAATCAGCAAGTACTAGACATTCATTAGCCCGCACGCGGAAGGTTCAATCTCCGGCCAAGTTACTGAATCAGATTTCATCCGGTAACTAAAATTTCATGATTTTTTAGTGTATTTTTTTTTCGGCACTAACTATTCCCATAGCCTATTCTGTTTATGATAATTTCTATCTGAGTACCGCTGATAGGCGTATATAGTTTGGGTTATTCACTTGCTGGTACTACACTCTCATAATCAGAGTTTGGGTAAG
>JBLICT010000072.1:0-14317 GCA_047632415.1 Maribacter sp. | reverse complement strand
GAAAAGAACTATTACACAGAAATAGCACCAATGGTAGATTATCACTATGATGAGGGAACCATAATTATCCACTTGATCGATCTTGAACAGAAACAACTTGTTTGGCAGGGTATTTCAACCAGAACATTAGATATTAGCCTACTCGAAAATACCGATACCAATATTCACAAGGCCGTAGACAAAATGTTTGAGAAATTTCATTCACAAATCACCAAATCAAAAACGAAATGAAAATTTGGTTGTTTCTATGATTTAATTTGTTGCAAGTTGTAAACTATGCAACATAATTCATTGTGTATAACTATTGAAAATCCTACCAGTTATAAGCTAGTTGTTTTAGCAGTATTTGCCATACTGACATAGGTCATTTTTTTTACTTAATCCACTCACTACTTTTAAGACTAAATATCAGATAAATTTAATTGTTAGCACATGATTGATTTTAGAGCCAGGCCCCAGGACAGCTATATTCATAAAGCAGATTGGCAAACACTTTATGTTCTTACAGAACACTGGAAATCAGAACTATTATTTTACAATGATGACTTAAAGTTTTTACACCATCCTATTGGCAACTATTTTATGCGCATTTCGAAAAAAGATAGGAAAGAAGATTTCACCATCACAGAATATATAATAGCTGGAGAAGAAATAGCACAGAGGTTCAATTTGATCTCAGAATAGCATGTTACTCGTTTGCTATTTAAGTGCGTGTCCTAGCTAAATATTGCTAATCAGCAACACATGAAAAAAATAATAATACCTACTGATTTTTCAAAAAACGCACAAAAGGCCATAGACTATGCACTTCTTCTTTTTAAAAATGAGAGCTGTACGTTTTATCTACTGCATGCATATCACGACGCGCCTTCTTCGGCGAAAAACAAAATGAACGCCAAAGAAGACCTAAACAAAATTATAAAGGCTTTGAAAACCCAAAACAAGAACAAAAAACACCATTTTGAACGGGTTTTCGAAACCGATTCTGTACTTAATTTGACCAATCGAACACAAATCAACCAGGGTGCGGATTATGTCTTTATGGGAACAAAAGGTTCATCAACCCTCCGTGAAGTTTTTATCGGCAGTAACACCCTCGACCTCATCAAATACATGGGTAATTGCCCTGTAGTCATAGTACCAGAAGCATATGAATACAATAGCCTAGGGGAAATGGCTTTCGCAACCGATTTTAAACATACCTTCATGACTAACGAGCTTGTTCCTCTTATTCAAATGGCCTTGCTTTGGGATACTACGTTGAATGTGGCTCATATTAAAACGAAAGAAGATTTGAGCGATATGCAAAAAACGAACAAAGAACTCCTTAGAAGTGCTCTCAAAGAAACCAAGCATCAATTCTTTGAAATTGAACTGCGAGATACGGTAGCCAATACCCTATATCAAATTGAAAAAGAAAACAAGAATATCGGGGTGATGGCTATACTAAAAACAAAACATGATTTTTTTCAAAAAATAACTCACGAAAATATAATAAAAAACATGGCCTTTAAGACTAAAATACCCTTATTGGTATTACCTCTAATTGAATAAGCGGGATATTGGTTTAACGAATTTCCACATCAGTTAAACAACGATTAGTTCACTATAATTCTCTTTTTGGCACTTAAAGTATATATCATATTTCTATGGCGTTTACACTAATTCTAGTTTAGAATCTTCAATTTTTAAAATCTATAAAATGAAAGAACTTCATAACATACTGAACGAAATTACCCAAGTTACTACCAACATCGAAACCAATTACCCTGAACTCTATCGTTCATTGGATGAAAACCCCATGACCTTGCCCGTTAAACAACATCCGCATATGGACAAAATGGTTATGCAAGAATATCTAGAGAGTTTAAAAGAATTATTGAAGCATTATTTAGAGGAAGAAAAAAGAAAAAACTAAGACGTTTTAAAATCAATATTATGGGCGAAATCGCAACATCCAAGAGGCAAATCACCTTATACTATAGTTCAAAATCCGTAAGGGCAAAACAGACGCTGGCGTATGCTAAAGCAGAGGGATTGGCTATTCAAGAAATTGATATTTTAAAAACAAAACTAACTGGCACTCAAATCGTAGAACTTGCAGATCGCTTGCACATGCAAGTGGCTGACTTGGTAAATCAAGAACACCCATCCTATAAAAATCATTTCGAGCATCATGATTTTTCTACGGACGATTGGATAAAAATGATTCGGCATAATCCAGAAATCATGAAACAACCCATAGCCTTGCGTGGTGATATCACTATTTTGGTCGAAACCCCTACAGATATCATTAAGATATAAGGGTGTACTAATATAATATATTCAGTTTACTTCATAAGCAGTATTCGCCCCTTACACCGAAATATTCTTATTTTTTTATTCTCCTGATATATGTCATAATAAACTTGTGTTAATTTAAATAGCTTTGAATTCCTCTTTAGAAAAGAATTAAAGATTACATCATAGCAAGTTTAAATTTTTAAGTGTCTAGCTAGATATAATCAAGGACAATTAAAAATACTATAATAACCTCACAAGGTTAACGAGATAAATTAGGCTAAAATACCCAATATACTCAGGGACTTAAAAGTTTACGTAAGTTAAGTACAGTTGAGGCTGTGCTTTCTTCCAAAACCAAAGAACGAATTACTATTGGTATTCTGATTACGGTACAATGATATAAGTGTACTGGCTTTTGAGTAAACAATGGACAAAATCAGGAGCCAGTTCTGAAGAAATTAAATACACTATTGGAGCGACCATAAAGATGGTTGGAGGCTCTTAGCCTATTTGGGTACTGGAAAATAATTAATAATAGAACTAAAAAACAAAATAATATGAAAGACGTAATTTACAATTCAACCCTGCATTTTGAACACGAACTTTGGAAGTCTGAACTTGCTTTTTGGAAAGATGAATTGAAATCATTTAAGAATAGGTTAGGTGAATTGGTTATCCGATGGACAGACAAAGATGTACTAGCTCAATTAGAACCTTACCAGAACGAATTTATCCTTCATGGTGGTGTAATTGAGGATTTGAAGGAAACCATTGAAAAACATGAAATAAATATTGCAGGACATAGCCAAAAAGGCAACGTATCGATGGATGTTGCTATGGTTAAAACGCACTTGGAATACAGAGAAAAAATGGAGACCCAACGGCAGATATATGCAGACCTTAAAAAAGAATTCTTCCGTTTTCTTTCAAAATATATGTAAGAATACCTATCGGTTATGGCTGTAATAAAACTACCTAAGCAAAAAGAACTTAAAAGGTATGCTTCCCTATTCAACGTCCTCGCCAATTGTGATTTTGAGGACGTTTTGGCGAACAGTGGTATCAAAAAAGTGATTCCTACGAGCTACTTAAAAACCCATCCCGATACCGATACCGAAAAAAGTTTCTCCTTTTCAAAGTACGAGCGCATTCGTATGGTTTGGGAAGAACTGGGACCAAGCTATGTCAAATCTTTAGCAATCGGGAAGATATGCTTTCTTCATAATGAACTAAAAGAAATATATGGACGCATATCAAGGGATGAATGAATTAATGGGCTCCTATATTTTAGGAGTGCTCATTAGTATGGGTATAGGGCTTATACTAGGTTTGGAACGAGAATACGACAAACTTAAGGATCAAGGATTCGCCGGCATCCGTACCTTTCCCATTGTGGCCATCTTGGGCTTTTCCTTGGGAAACCTTACCGAAAAATTCACACCTTGGTTATTGATTGTAAGTTTAGGGGCCTTCATTTTGTTTCTGGCGTTTAATCACTTTTTTCAAAAACAGGAAGAATATGGAAAAGGTCTGACCACCAATTTGGCTCTTATCGCTACGTTCGTTTTGGGCGTAATGGTTTCAGCAGAATTCTATCGTGATGCAGTGGCCACGGCAGTCATTATCGTAACCCTGCTTTCATTAAAGACCAGGTTTCGTACGGTCATCAGTAACATCACATCCGAAGAATTATTTGCATTTATTAAGTTCTCGATTATCGCCCTTTTGATATTGCCTTTTTTACCTAATAAAACGTATGGTCCTAATGATTTATTGAACCCGTTTGAAATTGGATCCATTATCGTAATCGTATCTTTTTTAAACTTCATTGGCTATTTGTTGGTCAAATATGTAGGTTCTAAAAAGGGAATCTTGCTAACAGCAATCCTTGGCGGTTTAATATCGAGCACCGCAGTAACTTGGAGTTATGCCTCCAGAAGTGTGGAATCTCCAGAACTCTCCAGAAAATATGCTGCGGGAATCATCATTGCTTCTGCCGTCATGTTTCCGAGACTTACCCTCTTGGCTTATATCTTCAACAATGCTCTTTTGACCTATTTGGCGCTCCCTTTTGGTGTCTTGACATTGGTCTGCTTGGTTGTCTCTTTACTACTGATAAAGAAGGATACCAATAAACCTGATACCAATATTAAATTGGGTAACCCCATGAACCTGCTTAATGCTATTGGGTTTGGAGTCATTTATGTCGTGATTCTTTTTGCTGTTTTTTATAGTGACAAATTTTTTGGGGAAAGTGGATTGTATTACTCCGCTCTAATTGCAGGTCTGGGAGACACCGATGCCATTACCATCAGTATGGCTAAATTTTCTTTAGATGGGGAAAAATTAAAACTCGCCTCCTCAGTCATAATTGCCGCAATTATGAGCAACATGTTAGTAAAGTTGGGTATTACTGCCTTTAAGGGATCCAAAACTGCCAGGAAGCTTGTGAGTTATACTTTTGGCGGTATCATCCTAATCGGAATCATATTTATCTTTATAGGCAGGGCTTAATCTAGCAGGTCATTTTTAATCGGTTCACTAAGGTGGTATCTTTTGTTAGAGGGTTGGTGACATTTCATTCGTTTATATCGCCTACTACCGAATTCAGGTCTTTGCCCATTTTTGCTAGTTCGATGGATGAGATTTCGAGATAGGACATCACATTATGCATCTTTGTGACGGAAATAAAATGGCCCATTAAAACGCCCACTACACTCTCTTTTGAATAGCGTTGTTACACCGGTTTATTGTACTCTCGATATATGTTATAATGAAATAAAAAAATATAATTTCCATTACTTTAATTGAAGTTGCAATAGGTTGTTTTACTGCGGATTTTGTTGTTATTAAGATTTTAATGGTGTGCAGATTTCAATCAAGAACTCATTATTATCCCAAACATATCCTGCTTTCTGTTCCCTCGGTTTTTCGGTTAACGGTTCAAATTCACTTGCGCCCATATTTAGTGCGTTTTGAAAGTCCATCTCAATATTTTCGGTCGTAAAAGCCAATTCGACTCCAAATGGTTTACCGGAATTATTACTTTTTCGAATCCGCTCTTAAAGTTAGAATGCCCTAAAGCTATTGAAGCAAATGCGATAGTCGTTTCACCCGTAAGCAATTCTCCATAATCCTTTTCAGGAGTAATGAATTTTTGGCTAAATTAGAATACTCTTTTATAAAACTCAATGGTCTAAGTTACATTTTCTACATAAAGTATAGTATATGGGTATGTCATATTTCGCTTTATTTTCTACTAAATCCTAAACTTCAACTTCTTTTCAATAGATACAATCATTTCGTTAGCTATGTCCTTTCCTGTGGCGTTTTCTATACCTTCCAAGCCAGGGGAAGAATTGACTTCCAACAACAAAGGGCCTTTATTGGAACGGATAATATCCACACCGGCTACTGCCAGGTCTAGTATCTTCGCTGCCTTTATGGCCAACTTCTTCTCCTCTGAGGTAATCTTTATGATAGATGCCATGCCGCCTTGGTGAATATTGGCACGGAACTCCCCTTTTTGCGCCTGTCGCTGCATACTAGCTACTACTTTTCCGTTGACTACGAAACAACGAATATCCTGTCCGTTTGCTTCTTTAATAAACTCTTGTACCAAGATGTTTGTGTTGACACTTTTAAAGGCATTAATTACACTTTCTGCTGCCTTGTTGGTCTCCGCCAAGACCACACCTTTCCCCTGGGTACTTTCCAATAGTTTTATGATTAATGGTGCCCCGTTAACCATTTTAATAAGATCTTTTGTGTCTTGAGGCGATTTTGCAAAACCGGTGATAGGAATATGGATATCGTTCTTGGAAAATAATTGCGAAGCAAACAATTTATCCCTTGACTGTGTTATGGCTTCCGCTGAATTTTGGCAATAGGCCCCTAAATTGGTAAACTGCCTAATCAATGCACAACCGTAAAAAGTAACGGATGGTTTTATACGCGGAATTACTGCGTCAAAATCGGTTAAAATATTTCCGCCTCTGTAGCGTATTTCGGGAGAATTGGCATCCAATTTCATATAGGCCAGCTCTACGTTCAAGAACTGGATTTCATGCCCACGGGCCTCTGCAGCCTCCATGATTCTCATATTGCTGTACAGGTTTGGGTTACTTGCAAGCAGTGCTATTTTTAACCCTGTTTTTTCCTTTTTAAACGGGGCATATTTTAGGTCTATCTCTATATCGGAAAATTCCTTAGCTGCATAATTCAATACCGGATTAACGATGTACCGGTCGTTCAAGGCCTCACGACCCAAAAGCATACGAAACTCCATGGTGTCCCGATTGGCTAAGGTCAGCTCTACATCAAAGGTATCGTCGCCTATTGTCACTGGTGTTTTTACTACCAATCGCTCCTCTGAAATTCCTGAGGAACTCTTTACCATACGCCGATCTACTAAACGAGCTTCACACTCAATAGCGATACTTCTGTTTTCCTGAAGCGGGTTGACTTCAAACCGCACCCACTCTTGTGTTCCTTTTGTATAAACTTTTAAATTGGTCGCTTGTATAGAGGAGGTTTTTGCTCCGGAATCTACCCTAGCCTTAATTGCAGGGACACCCAAACTTTCAAAAACACACCACTCTTCGCTTCCTATTATTTTTAAATCCTTCAAATCTTTTTTATTTTTTCCTTAATTCAAAGATATCAGTTCTTCTGTCTTTTAAGTTCCTTACCGCACCAAATTGATTCAATTCACGCAACAAATCAATATCTACATCGGCAATGAGTATCATTTCCGTGTTCGGTGTAGCCTCCGCCTTTATACCGTTGGTGGGAAAAGAAAAATCGCAGGGCGTGAATACCATGGATTGGGCAAACTGGATGTCCATATTCTGAACATTAGGCAAATTCCCTACGCTACCGGCAATGGCTACATAACACTCGTTTTCTATGGCTCTTGCTTGCGCGCAGTGCCGGACTCTTGAATAGCCATTCTGCGTATCTGTTAAGAAAGGAATAAAAAGGATATCCATGCCTTCATCTGCCAATAATCGACTTAGCTCCGGAAACTCAGAATCATAACATATAAGTATCCCTATTTTTCCACAGTCGGTATCAAATGCTTTTAGCTGCGTGCCTCCTTGCATTCCCCAAACCTTGGCCTCATCCGGAGTTACATGTAATTTTTCATAACGCTCCATACTACCATCGCGACGGCACAGGTAGCCCACATTGTACAAGCGGCCATCTATCATTTCGGGCATGCTTCCCGTGATGATATTGATATTATAGGATATAGAAAATTCGGAGAACTTCTGTACAATGGCCTGGGTATGTTTTGCAAGCTCCCTAATAGCATCCGGAGTAGACAAATGGTTATCCTTAGCCATCAACGGGGCATTAAAAAACTCAGGAAACAGTGCAAAATCCGAACGGTATCCAGAAACGGCATCTATAAAATACTCCGCCTGCTCCAATAAGGCTTCTAAATCCTTATAGGGGCGCATTTGCCATTGTATCAATCCTAAACGAATAATCGTTTTCTTGGTAGCTGCTTTTTTAGAAGGCTTTTGGTAATAGATATTATCCCATTCCATCAAAATCGCAAAATCATTAGAAGCTGCGTCGCCTGGCAAATAGCCTTTCATGACCTTGGCAGGGTGAAAATCGTTGCTTATTTGAAAATTAAGCACCGGATCATGAATTTCTTTTCTGCGCACTTTGGCAATATATTCCTTTGGAGTCAACTCCTTGGAATGGGTATTATAGTTCGGCATTCTACCTCCAAAAACAATGCTCTTAAGGTTTAATTTTTCGCACAGTTCCTTACGGTAATCATATAATCTTCTGCCTAAACGCAAACCCCTGAATTGAGGCTTTATAAATACCTCTATACCATATAAGACATCACCATAAGCGGTATGGGTGCTAAACGAATAGCTACCGGTTATCTGCTCGTAGGTGTGGTCATCATCGTATTTATCATAATCTACAATTATGGAAAGAGCTACACCCGCCAACTGCCCATTGATTTTTATGACCACTTGGCCTTCTGGAAATTTCTGAATCAAAGATGTAATATGCTCTTCTTTCCAATAGGCACCAGGCATATTGGTATACGCAGAAATCATGGCGGTCTTTAGTTCCTGATAATCATCCAGGTCTAAAAACTTTAATTCAATATTTTCAATTTCCTCTATTTTCATCTGTAATTAATTAAGTACCCTTAAGTGAAGGAAATAGTAATGCAGTGCCAACACATGTTGGCACTGTGTAATTTATTTAGAAACTACTCAAAAACGGCATAGTAGTCTGCAGATAAGGCAAAGGTTCTAACACAACACCTTAGTCGTCTGAATCTTCAGCATCTGCCATATCCTCTGGGTCTGGCTCCACCACGGCAGTTGGGTCATCGTCCTCAAAATCCTCGTAATCGGCTACGTCGTAATTTTCCATGGTATATTCCAGTTTTTCACTGATTTTTACCAAAAACTTGGTATCTGCCGTTATAACCTCAACAGCCTCTACACGTTCTCCTTTGGAGTTACGAAAGGAAATAACATCACGATCATCGTACCCATCTGGGTAGCGCTCTACAGTAAGTTTCAAAACTTCTGGCGTCAATTTTTTAAAATCAACGATAACTTTGTTTAAATGTGCGTGTTTATCCATAATTACATATCTAAAAGGTAAGCAAAAATTAAGGGTGCAACAATGGTCGCATCGCTCTCAATAATAAACTTTGGCGTATTAATATCTAATTTCCCCCAGGTTATTTTCTCGTTGGGCACTGCTCCGGAATACGACCCATAGCTCGTTGTGCTATCGCTAATTTGGCAAAAATAGCTCCAAAAAGGCGTGTCCGTACGTTCCATATCTTGGTATAGCATAGGCACCACACAGATTGGAAAATCCCCGGCAATACCACCACCTATTTGAAAGAATCCTATTC
This sequence comes from Maribacter sp., assembly GCA_047632415.1. Classification (GTDB taxonomy): domain Bacteria; phylum Bacteroidota; class Bacteroidia; order Flavobacteriales; family Flavobacteriaceae; genus Maribacter. The sequence continues at coordinate 5,124 of JBLICT010000072.1, read as the reverse complement.
CGTTTTTAGAGTTGTGGGTATACCAATCGGCCAAAAAGGTCATGTATTCGATACCAGATTTCATAGTACTTGCCTTCAACTCGCCTTTTAAGACATAGGAAGCAAATATATTCCCCATGGTACTATCCTCCCACCCTGGACAGATAATGGGCAAGTTTTTTTCTGCAGCGGCATACATCCATGAATCTTTTAAATCGATTTCATAGTGCTCTTCCAAAACGCCAGAAAGTAAAAGCTTATACATATACTCATGTGGCAAATACCGTTCTCCTTTTGCTTCGGCATCCATCCATATTTTTACAATATGCTCTTGAATTCTTCTAAATGCCTCTTCTTCTGGAATACAGGTATCGGTAACACGATTCAATCCTTTTTCAAGCAAATCCCACTCATCTTGTGGCGTTAGATCACGATAATTGGGAACACGTTTGTAATGGGAATGCGCTACCAAATTCATAATATCTTCTTCTAAATTCGCACCTGTACAAGACACTATTTGAACCTTGTCTTGACGTATCATTTCTGCAAAAATCTTACCTATTTCCGCAGTACTCATAGCACCTGCGAGCGAAACCAACATTTTAGAACCTTGGTTCAGTTGTGCTTCATAGGCCTTCGCTGCATCCACCAAGGCAGCTGCATTAAAATGTAAATAATATTTTTCAATAAAATTGGAAATCGCTCCTTTAGTCTTCATCCTCTTCAAATTTTGAATTGGTATTGGGTTTATGATCTATGTCATAGGTGTTATCGTAATTATCTTCTGCTTCCTGCCCCATGAACTTATAACTTAACATCTTATAATACAACTTTGCCGCTAGAAAATCTGAAGATTTGTCGGTTTCCTTTGGACACAGTTCCACAATATCAAAACCAACCACATTTTTCTCCTCAAAGACCTGTTTTAAAAATTCCAATGTTTCGTACCACAACAAGCCACCTGGTTCGGGTGTTCCGGTCGAGGGCATTATGGAAGAATCCAGTACATCCAAATCAAAGGTGATAAAAACATTATCCGTGCACCCTTCTACTACCTTGTCTATCCAGTATTCATCATTGACCATATCATGAGCAAAAAAGGTCTTTTCCTCATCCATAAAAGTTTTTTCGATAGCATCCATAGAACGTATCCCTACTTGAATCAAGTTCGTCGTCTGACTAGCTTCATGAACAGCACAAGCATGGTTGTAGTTGGTGCCCTCATACGACTCTCTCAAATCAGCATGCGCATCTATGTGTAACACCGTAAGGTTATCAAAACATTCATTAAAAGCACGAATTGAGCCAATTGAAACCGAATGCTCCCCACCAAAAAGGGTGACAAATTTGTTACGTTTTATAAAGTCCTTGGTTATTTTATGCACTTCATTAACCATGGCCTCAGGCGAACTGTTTTCCGTAATGGGTTCGGTAAGGTGTATGCCCTGTTCATAAACTTCAGATCCCGTTTCTATGTCATACAGCTCCATGTTTTCTGATGCTTCCAAAAACGCTTTTGGACCTTTATCAGCTCCCTTGCCCCAAGTACTGGTTCCATCATAAGGAACCGGAATTAAAACCACCTTAGCGGTTTCTAATTGTGCGAATTCATCGGGTATACCGGCGTAATTCTTTGACTGTTTCATTTTATTATTTGTTGTTTTTAAATTTTTAGCTAACCCCCTCGCTTAGTACTTCTCTTTTTTCCTCTTTAACTTCCGCATTAACATCATACCCTAAAATCTTCAATAAGTCCTCCGCTTTTTGCTGTGGGTTAAACAAGCTGGTTACGATATTTCCTTCGGCATCCCTATCTATTAGTATATGCTTAGGCTGTGGGATAAGACAGTGTTGCAAACCACCATAACCCCCAATGGTTTCTTGATAGGCTCCCGTGTTGAAAAAACCGATGTATAAGGGTTTATCCTTTTTATATTTAGGTAAGTAAATGGCGTTCATATTCTGCTCACTGTTATAATAATCATCACTATCACAAGTAAGTCCGCCCAAAAGTACACGCTCGTACTCATCGTTCCAACGGTTTATGGGAAGCATAATAAAACGTTTGTTTATTGCCCATGTATCAGGTAACGTAGTAATGAAAGAAGAATCTATCATGTTCCACTTTTCACGATCGTTTTGCTGTTTTTGGTATAGGATTTCGTAGATGGCACCACCAGCTTCCCCTACCGTAAAACTTCCGAATTCAGTAAAGATGTTAGGAACGGACACCTTGGCTTCATCACACGTAATCTTTATTTGATTGATGATTTCGTCAATCATGTATTGATAATCATAATCAAACGCCAATGAGTTTTTAATAGGAAATCCGCCGCCAATATTCAAGCTATCCAAAGATGAACACATTTTTTTCAATCGCACATACACCTTTAAACACTTAGCAAGTTCGTTCCAGTAATACGCGTTGTCACGAATACCAGTATTGATAAAAAAGTGAAGCATTTTCAGTTCAACCTTCTCGTTATTCTTTATCTGGTTTTCGTAAAAGGGAACAATATTCTTATATCCAATTCCTAATCTAGACGTATAAAACTCAAATTTAGGCTCCTCCTCAGAAGCGATACGAATTCCTACCTGAAAATCATCCTTTATTACGTCGGACAATAAATCTATTTCCTCATAATTATCGATTATGGGAATACAATTCCGGTGCCCTTCATTGATAAGCCTGCCGATGTTTTCGATATACTGATCACGTTTAAAGCCGTTACAGATAACAAACGTATCTTGTTTTATCTTGCCCTTGGCTTTGAGCTGCTCTACAATATTAATATCAAAGGCAGAAGAGGTCTCTATATGAATATCATTCTTCAAAGCCTCGTTTAAAACATGCTGAAAGTGGGAGCTTTTAGTACAATAGCAATATTTGTAGTTGCCTTTGTATTGGTGTTTTTCCATGGCATTGGCAAACCAATTTTTAGCTCTGTAAATATTCTCAGATATTTTAGGCAAATACGTAAACTTTAAAGGGCTACCGTACTGGGCCACCACTTGGTTTAGGTCTATGCCATGAAAACGCAGATGCTCGTCCTCCAAAGTAAATTCTTCTTGAGGAAAATGATAGGTTTGATCTATTAGATCAATGTATTTAGTATTCATTTTTGAATAAATGTTTGAAAATTGATAAAACGCAGACAACATAATAACGTGGTCTATCAAAAAATTACATTGATTACGATTTTCAAATAAGAATCTGTTCCTGAGTTGTAGGAATGAAGAAGTAGTCGTGCTGACTTTGCACGATGGTAATATGGTAATCAGAAGTTAGCTTTAAAATTCGGTTGCCCATCTGATGAGCTGCTAAAGGGTTTGACTTCTTAATTCCCCATAGCCCGAACACAGAAACACGGTTCATGATGTTCAGCTAATGCCAAAAAAAGCAAATCGTTATGTTCCGATTTGACATAACAAATGAAATATAAAAAATTGGAAAAACAACATTTTCAAAAAAAAATATTCCAAATTAACTGTGTATGGTTAAATTATAGTTCAACAGCTTGATTTTTAGCGTATTCATTTCCTATATTTAGGTTTAAATTATACACCATTGCCCTATGAAATCACTATTTTCCCTTATTTGTTGTGCCTTATTAGGAGGGTTACTAACTATAAGTGCTCAAATGCCCCCAGGAATTTACATTTCTGACTCTGAAAATGTCCAGCATGAAGTAAAAATTAATCATGACTATTTCATCTATTCCGCCTATAAAATCAGTCCCCCAGAATTTATAAGAACCCTAGGTGGTTTTGCACAATTAGAAAAAACCGTGGTTGGAGAACAGTTAATCGTTTTATTAGAATTCAATTCGACCTACGAGCGAGATTCCATTCGGCAGTTAAGTATCCCCACCCATATGGATGGCGAAACACTACACCTCAACTGGTTTGAAAAATTAAAATTGACAGTATCAAAAAAAACGGAACAAGACTTAGACGGTACATGGCTTTTTGCCACAAGAGGACCGGACGAAGGACAGGAACGCCGTGGAGAGGCCAATACCAGAAAAACTTTAAAATACCTACAAGATGGTCGTTTTCAATGGATTGCTTACGATACCGATGGACTTCAGTTTAAAGGTACTGGAGGTGGGAAATACACGTCAATAGACGGTATTTACACCGAAAACATTGAGTACTTTTCAAAAGACAATACTCGGGTAGGCGCTAGTTTGGAATTCAACTATGAAATTAAAGGAGACGATTGGCACCACACCGGTAAAAACAGCAAAGGAGCACCCATGTACGAGATTTGGAGCAGGAGACCCACAGGTAATTAATAGCCTTCCTGTTTTTTAGGGTAGATTGATAAAAAATTCTATTTTTGCGCCCTTATTTGGTCTCGTAGTTCAACGGATAGAATAGAAGTTTCCTAAACTTTAGATGCAAGTTCGATTCTTGCCGAGATCACTAAAAACTATTCGTACACCTCAACAATCATCTCTACCTCTACTGCCATATTACCCGGTAAGGAACCCATACCTACCGCAGCTCTGGCGTGTTTCCCAGCATCACCAAAAACAGCAACCATAAGGTCGGAATACCCATTGATTACCTTGGATTGATCGGTAAATTCTGGTATGGCGTTAACCATACCATTTACCTTTACTACTCTTTTTACTTTGTTTAAATTTCCTAATTCAGCCTTTAGTACAGATAATTGGTTAATCGCCACTTCTCTTGCCGCAGCATAGCCTTCTTCAACAGACAACGCTGCCCCCAATTTTCCAACAATATTCTCACCATTTGCTTGTTTGGGACCTTTCCCAGCCAAAAACAAAAGATTCCCGGCTCTTACCGCATGCACATAATTGGCAACCGGAATGCCCTGATCTCGAAGGATAATATTCAACTCTGATAATTTAGCTTCTGGATTGTAATCACTAGGTATTGTTTCTGCTTTAACCACCTCGGCTTGGGATTTTATTTCCTTATCCAAATTAGACCCACAGGAAAACAAAAACAACATTATAACACCTAACGTCAACTTATTCATGATATTTTTTTTTAATTGATTTACAGACTATTAAACGGTAACCCTAATAACAAAAATATGATAATATGTTAACCTTAACGTGTCATGGATATGATTTAGCTAAAAAAGCAGTAAAATAATTTCATTTTTAT
>JBLICT010000071.1:0-14328 GCA_047632415.1 Maribacter sp. | reverse complement strand
AACAGCTCCAAGAACGTACAGTTCATCAAGAAGTAATTCTGCATACAACCGTGCAACACCAAGGTCAGGAAGTTATAGATCTGGATCTTCTTCTAGAGCAACGACGCCTAGAACATCTACCTATCGTAATTCGAGAAGTGGTTCTAGCAGCGGAAGAAGTTATAACTCTGGTCGTAGCAGCAGCTCTAGAAGTAGTGGAACCACTCGAAGTTCTTCTAGCGGAAGTTCTAGAAGTAGCGGTAGCATGAGAAGTTCTGGTGGAAGTTCGCGCAGTAGCGGAAGCATGAGAAGTTCCGGAGGTGGAGGCTCACGGTCTTCCGGTGGAGGACGTTCTGGTGGAGGAAGACGTAATTAATCAATTTTTATTTCATAAATCTTAAAAAAATATCGCAATGAAAAGTCATTTAACTTTCATTTTAGTGTTCTTATGTGCTTTCGTGAGCGCACAAAACATAAATGATGTATTACGATACGGTACCGAAAATATCCAAGGAACAGCTCGCTTTCAAAGTATGGGCGGTGCTTTTGGAGCTCTCGGAGGTGACCTATCCGCATTGAACATTAATCCAGCAGGGGCTGCAGTATTTAATAATTCGCTTGTTACATTTTCTGGAACTTACTTTACTACGGACAACGAAGCTAACTATTTTGGCACGCAAACCAATAGCAATGTAAACGACATCAACATCAATCAAATAGGGGGTGTTTTTGTGTTCAACAACACGAACTCAAATTCTGACTGGAAAAAATTCTCCCTAGCCTTCAATTATGACTTGGCACAAAGTTTTGAAAATAGTTATTTAGTTTCCGGTAGAAGCAACCAAGGGGTTGACTCCTATTTTCTGGACTTTGCACAGGGAACACCCTTGGGAGCTATTTTGTTAGAAGATGGAGAACTGATTGAAAACGGATACTTGGACATAGGGGCTAATGGAGGCTTTAGCGATCAACAAGCATTTTTAGGGTATTATGGAGGAGTAATAGACCCTATAGATGATGACGTACAAACAGACCAATACGTAAGAAATGCATCCTACACGACCGTAGACCAACAGTTTCAAAGGAGCAGTATCGGTTACAATTCAAAGTTTACAGCGAACATGGCTTCAGAATATAAAAACAAGCTTTATCTAGGCGCTTCCTTAAATTTCCATAGTGTTTTTAACGAGCGTGTTGACCGGCTTACGGAAACAGGCTATGATACGGATTCGGAAATACAACGGACTACGTTCGACAACTTATTAACTACACGAGGAAACGGTTTTTCATTTACAATGGGAGCTATCGCTAAGTTAAATGAATTTGTGCGTTTAGGAGGAAGTTATCAATCCCCAACCTGGTACCGATTAAACGATGATCTTTCTCAACGAATCAATTCTAATTTAGCAGATGAGGATATCAATTTTATAGATTTTAGCATTATCAACCTTTTTGAAACATACACCATTCAAACCCCGAGCAAATTAACCGGTAGTATGGCTATCATCTTTGGAAAAAACGGACTCCTGAGTTTTGATTACGGCTACCAAGATTTTTCGAATGCAGAACTGCGCCCACAAAGTGATCCTAATTTCCAAATCGTGAATAACGACATTGCAAATCAACTGGGCGCCGTATCTACTTTTAGGCTGGGTGGCGAATACCGTATTGAAAAAGTAAGCTTAAGAGCGGGCTACCGTTTTGAACAGAGTCCGTATGTAGATACTGACACTATTGGTGACCTGAACAGTATTTCTGGAGGAATAGGTTATAATTTTGGCGGAAATAGATTGGACTTTTCACTAAATAGGCTAGACCAACAGGTAAACGAGCAATTACTGGATACAGGATTAATTACGCCGGCAACCATAAATCGCATACGCACCAACGCAACCCTGAGTTATACGATAAATTTTTAGAGAGTTTATACCTTAGTCTTTTTTCGATAGAGACAGCAGTCCATATAGTAAATTGGGATACCAGAGCTAAAGCTTCTAGAAATAAAAGAAGCATTTTGCTCCTACAAAGTTCAGGTCCAAAAATCAATATATTTCTATTGCTTTCCATTTGGTTTTAAACCAAATGGAAAGTTTTTGGTTTAAGCAGTATATACGAGGTGGATAGTACAAAGGAACATAATCTCTTGAGAAAAGGAAAAAAAGAATAGAAATAGGAAAAAACTTAGCTTAAAAATATTTGATCGATGCTCAATTATCGCTTTAACGTAAAGTGCGTTCTTCTGGTTTTAGCTACAATGGGAGCTACATTGTCGTTTTCCGAATATTCAAACCTAAACCAATAGTCCGTAGATGGCATTTCACTTCCATTAAAGGTGCCGTCCCAAGTATCGGCTGCACCTAACTGCTTTAATAGTTTACCATAGCGGTCAAAAATAAAGACCACTACATTGGATATACTGGTAGCATCTATTCCCTGTATATTCCAATCGTCGTTGATACCATCACCATTTGGAGTGAAAAATTTTGGGTATGCGAACACGATAAAAGGTATGGGTTCGGTGATGCCACATCCATTCTTGTCATTTATAATTACGGTATTCTCTCCCGGCGGGATATTCATAAAAATAGGACTGTCTTGAAACTCACCACCATTGATGGCAAATTCATAAGAACTATCTCCATCCATTATAAATTCTACGTCATTCTGATCTGGGTCTATTGAAAGATTGGTGTCCAAAATCTCTACACGTTCCAAAATTGGATCACCATAAAACGTGATAAGAACACCGCCTGGATCTACTACAGTAGGTGGTGTGCCAGAGCTTGTAGTTATTTCTGCAAAATACCTTCCTGAGTTTGGGCTGGATACGATTAATTCTGCCCCAAAAAGACCAGTACCAGGCAATGTTGCATCTACAGTACCGTCATCCTCGTAATCAACTGACCATTCCACATTGGCAATATCAGAACCTGCAGGGGAACGCAATGCACTTAACACAATATCAGGGTCACCTTCACAGGCAACAACATCCAAGCCTAAAAATTCATCCCTAAGCGTACAGTCCAAAGCCGTATTTTGGTCGGCCTGTACCGAGCTTCCCGTAAACGAAAGCATAAACGGTTCTGGGTCATCATCAAAATTAGTATTGAAATTATTTATCAAAATAAAGTAAAGTTCTCCGGGCTGAACATCTAACCATTCATCGTAGGTATTCTGACTCCCTATTAAAAAAGGGGCACCTTCTTGACCGTTTTCTGGATTCATTCCTATACCGGTAAAAGTGGTATTATTTACTTCGTAGTTACAACGGATAGGTTCGGAAGTCCCATCTCCAATAATCGTGCAGTACGTTTGTCCATCAGTTTCATCATAAGGACCATAAACGGCAAAATCCCATTCTGCAGTAGGTGTACCCATGCCTCCGTTCGTAGGCATGGCTTCAATATCAAAACCAACTTGTCCAGCAGTTCCTACTCTAAACACATACCAAGAGGTATTGTTTTCGATATTAGCAGAGCTCACACTGCCTTTTTCCAAACATCCGGTTTGGGTAATTACTTCAGGGTCAAAATCTTCTATATCTCCACCACCGTCTGCCAAGCCCATAATAGGCATATCTGCACAAACAGGTATGGCGGTTCTACAATCAGGAGAATTTTGTGCTTGTAAATTCCCAATATAAAGGAACAAACAGCAAATTAATATAGGTAGCGTTCGCATAAAACAATGAGGCTATTTAGTATACTACAACATATATGATAACTTGCAGTATCCGCTTTTCGTATTATACGTCGGTTTTTTACGCACTTAATCGATGAAATGCAATCTTAGCTGGATATTTACTCCTTCTACAATCCTATAACAGGCTCATTTTTAAGAATAATGGCAACTATTCACCTGTTATCAAAGTCCACATAAGTACCCACTTATCCCTGTACCCAAAGGATTAGAGAGATACACCACATCATCGATTTGCTATTGAAAAGTAAAAGCACTAAACGGTTTTACTTAACACTAATTTATATTCTACACACCGCGCTCTGTTGCATAAAGTGCTATATAATGTATATCTTTGCGCCCTGTAAAAGCATTGTTTAAATGAAAACTGAAGGTACATTGGAAGACCGTTTTGAACACATTGGTGAAGACCATATTTCTTCATCCGAAGAAACACCACTTCGTAAAGACGCTTTTGTTCTAAGTGATGAAGAAAAGATAGAGCGAATAAACGCTAATGTGAGGGAAATTATGCTCACATTAGGACTAGACCTGGATGACGATAGTCTGAAAGGAACCCCAAACCGTGTTGCCAAGATGTTCGTTAAAGAGATTTTTGGTGGCCTACATCCAGACAGAAAACCGAAATCCTCTACTTTTGATAATAAATACAAGTATGGAGAGATGTTGGTAGAAAAAAATATAACCCTCTACTCCACTTGCGAACACCACCTACTTCCGATTGTAGGGAGGGCTCATGTTGCCTACATCTCTAAAGGAACAGTTGTAGGTCTTTCCAAAATGAATAGAATTGTGGATTACTTTGCAAAAAGACCACAGGTACAAGAAAGACTTAACATCCAAATTGTAAGAGAACTACAAAAAGTATTAGGCACGGATGATGTGGCATGCGTTATAGACGCAAAACACCTCTGTGTAAATTCTAGAGGCATCAGGGATATAGAAAGTAGCACTGTAACGGCAGAGTATGGCGGAAAATTCAAAAAGGAAGCCGTACGCAGAGAATTTTTGAACTTTATTAATCTAGATACAACGTTCTAATTCTTTCAAAAAAAGATGCAACTATACGAACAACAGAAACTTAAAGTATACAACTCATTAACCGGTAAAAAAGAACTATTCACTTCTTTGAATCCAGGCCATATTGGCATGTATGTCTGTGGACCTACAGTTTATAGCAATGTTCATCTTGGAAATTGCCGAACCTTTATGTCTTTCGACATGATATTCAGATACTTTAAACATCTGGGATACAAGGTACGTTATGTGCGAAATATCACGGATGCTGGGCATTTAGTGGATGATGCTGAAGACGGAGAAGACAAAATAGCAAAAAAGGCGCGTTTGGAGCAATTGGAACCCATGGAAGTGGTTCAGCGCTACACAGTAGATTTTCATAATATCCTTGAAAAATTTAATTTCCTACCCCCAAGTATAGAACCAACGGCTACGGGTCATATTATTGAGCAGATTGAAATCATAAAAGTAATCATTGAAAAAGGATACGCATACGAAATCAATGGGTCTGTTTATTTTGATGTTGTAAAATTCAACGAAACCAACGATTACGGAAAATTGAGCGGCCGTAAGTTAGAAGATATGATTGCGAACACCCGCGAGCTTACCGCACAGAACGATAAACGAAGTCCACAGGATTTCGCACTTTGGAAGAAAGCCGAACCACAACATATCATGCGTTGGCCTTCCCCCTGGGGCGATGGCTTTCCAGGTTGGCATTTAGAATGTACTGCAATGAGCACAAAGTACTTAGGCGAAACATTTGATATACATGGCGGTGGAATGGATTTAAAATTCCCACATCACGAATGTGAAATTGCCCAAGCGGAAGCCAGTAACGGCAAGTCCCCAGTACAGTATTGGCTACACACTAATATGCTGACCCTAAACGGGAAAAAAATGGCAAAATCTACCGGAAATAGCATATTACCGGGTGAAATATTCTCTGGAAACAATGAGATTTTAAGTAAAGCTTTTTTACCTTCTATGGTGCGTTTTTTTATGATGCAAGCGCATTACACCAGTATTCTGGACTTAAGTAATGATGCATTACTAGCTTCGGAAAAAGGATTCAATAAATTAATGGAAGCTATTAACACATTAGATGGCCTAAGCACCGCAAAAGAAACCCAATTCAACGTCTTAGCATGGAAGCAATCCTGCTACGACGCCATGAACGACGATTTTAATACGCCCATCCTAATAGCTAAATTGTTCGATGCTGTAAAACACATCAATTTAATAAAAGAAGGGAAAGAATCCATAAGTGTTTCCGACAAAGCCTTATTAAAGGAAACGATTCATAATTTTGTTTTTGAGGTGTTGGGTTTAGAAAACAAAAAAAGCTCGGCAGCAGATACCGAAAAGCTTAACGGTACAGTTGAATTGCTTATTCAACTAAGAAAAGAAGCAAGGGAAAACAAAGACTTTGCTACTTCGGACAGTATTCGTGATCAATTAGCAGCTTTGGGAATTCAACTCAAAGATGGCAAAGAGGGCACCAGTTTTAGCGTTTCTTAAAACTGAACCGATAACTAGATTCTATTAGGATAGTGAGATTGCACAGCAAAAAGCTAAACTTTAATTGGGACCACAATGAAAAACATTCTAATAGCCCCATTTGTTTTATTGGTTCGTTTTTATCAATTGGCCATATCTCCTTATACACCGGCAACATGCCGCTACTCTCCTACTTGCTCCCAATATACACTAGAGGCTTTAAAGAAGCATGGCCTTTTTAAGGGCGGTTGGTTAGCCACAAAACGCATTTTCAGTTGTAATCCTTGGGGTGGTAAAGGTCATGACCCTGTGCCTTAAAAAAGTGACATTTAAATATCTTTAAAAATTATAAAACCTACCCACTACCTGTTCAAAACTTATATCTTAGCTCAAAATACATCTTATGTACTTTTTAGGTTTTAACTGGAATCCCGATGACATACTTTTCAAAATCGGTTTCATTCAAATAAAATATTACAACTTACTTTGGATTCTTACTTTTATAGTGGGCTGGTACCTCATGAAACAAATCTTTAAGAAAGAGAATAAGTCCATGGAAAAACTGGATTCTCTTTTTGTGTATTGTGTTGTATCGATTATACTAGGTGCCCGTCTAGGCCATGTTTTTTTTTACGATTGGGATTATTATCAGCAACATCTTTTAGAAATATTGTTACCCATTCGCGCAAACGCAAACGAATCTCTTTTCGGTTTGATAAATGGTTATGAATTTACAGGTTTTGCTGGCCTTGCTAGCCACGGTGCAACAATAGCCGCTATGGTCGGGTTATTTTTATTTTCTAAAAAGTATAAGGACATGAGCTTTTTGTGGCTATTAGATAGGGTAGCCGTTGTTGCCGCTATCGGCACCGCTTTTGTTCGTGTCGGGAATTTTTTTAACTCTGAAATCAACGGTAACATCGTAAATAAATCTTTCGTATTCGCCACTAGATATATTCGCGATTCTGATGATATGTCTGCATATAAAGCCATTCGATTGACAAAAGAAAAAACATCCAGTGCTGCGTACAAGGCGATTGAATCCAAACCTGAATTTGCTCATATACTTCAAGATATCCCCTACAGACATCCAGCGCAATTATATGAAGCTTTTTTATATGTAATTCTATTTGGGTTGCTTTGGTTTACATATTGGAAAACCAATAAGAGTGAGAAATCAGGCTTCCTATTTGGTATGTTTATGGTGGGTTTATGGACGTCCAGATTTGTTGTAGAATATTTCAAAAAAAGTCAAGGTGGATTTGAAGATACATGGGGTACATTTTCTACAGGACAATGGCTAAGCATTCCTATGATATTCATAGGACTCTATTTTATGTTTAGACCCACCAAAAGCACCATGTAATTAGCCCAAAACAAAAACCTTCTTGTTACTATTATTTTTGTTCGTTTTACAGGTGAAGAGGGGCTAACAAAGGAAATATCTCTCAAAAACACAGTGATTAACAGCTTACTAAAGTAGCTTGCATGCTTAGCGATGTACACCGTTTAAACCGATTTTTAAAACCCAAACCGGTATGAAGTATCGACAATCAATAAAATAAAAACAGAGCATGCTTTTCCTGTTTTCGACTGTCACACTGTATTCCTAGTTTATGAAAAAAACCAACATAGCACATAATATTATTTTTATTAACAAGAACTAAAACATAGCTAGTTTTCGAGAGAATGCTAAGTCATTTGACCAAAAAGGGGGTTCTATTTTATTATCTTAGCCCTTCCAAACAATCATATATGCATTTTTTAGGTATTACATGGAATCCAAACGAAACCCTTTTTAATATCGGTTTTGTTCAAATCAAATATTACAATCTTCTATGGATTATTGCTTTCGCTTTGGGCTGGTATATCATGAAGCGTATTTTTGATAATGAAAAAAAATCTGTAGAGCAGTTAGATTCCCTTTTTATCCACACCGTTTTAGGTACGATGCTAGGCGCGCGTTTGGGACATGTTATTTTTTATGACTGGGCATATTATAAAGACCATCTAGTTGAAATTCTATTACCTATTAGAGAAAGTAGTACCGGCAGTTTGCTCTTTGGCTTAATAGATGGCTATCAGTTTACCGGATTTACAGGTTTAGCAAGTCATGGCGCTACCATTGGCGTTATTATTGGAATGTATATGTATACCAGAAAAAACCCTGAATTTAAGCTCTTGTGGATTTTGGACCGTATGGTAGTACCATTCTCAATTGGTGCTTTCTGCGTGCGATTGGGGAATTTCTTCAATTCAGAAATTAACGGGAAAATGGTGGACAAATCTTTTATTTTCGCAACAAGATTCATTCGTGATTCCGATGACCTGCACCCTTCAAAAGCGCTAGCAATTACCAAAGAAAAAACGCTAAATGCCGCTTACGACGCCATTGAGAACAATCCAAAATTTTCCCAATATTTAGCAGAAATACCCTATCGACATCCAGCCCAGTTATATGAAGGCTTCTGTTATATCTTTGTATTTATATTGATATACTACCTCTATTGGAAAACCGAAAAGAAAAATAAACCAGGCTATCTTTTAGGATTATTCCTAGTGCTGTTATGGACAGTTCGCTTCTTTGTGGAGTTTGTAAAGAAGAGCCAAGGTGGTTTTGAGGAATCTTGGGGACTACTTTCTACCGGACAGTGGCTTAGTATTCCTTTTATCGTTATTGGGCTTTATCTTATGTTCAGACCAACAGGCAAAAAGGCCTAGTTTAATTTTACACGATGAGAATACAACATAGTTTTTCTTTTTTATTGGTCCTTGTTTTTCTTTTTTCTTGTAAAGAAGAAAGTAATAAAACCGAGGAAGTAACCTTCACTAAGGAAGGAACACTTCAAATATTAAAAAAAGAGACGGACACACTTCTGATTGATTTAAATATTGAAATTGCTGAGTCTGATTATGAAACACAAACAGGACTTATGTACCGCAAGGGAATGGAAAGAAACCAAGCCATGCTCTTTATCTTTCCAGAGGCTGCCATCCATTCCTTCTATATGAAGAATACGGCGTTTCCTTTAGATATTATCTTCATTGATGAAAACCAAAAAATTGCCAGCTTCCAAGAAAATGCAGAGCCATTTAACCAAAATGGACTTCCTTCGCAAGTACCGGTGAAATATGTTTTGGAGGTTAATGCTGGACTCGCAGAAGAATGGTTATTAGAAATTGGAGACCGTATCGTGTTCAAAAGAGAATAGTAGTATGAAGTATCTCTTGGCAGGCGAGCAAAGCGATAGACTTCTATTTAGAAAGGTAGTCTCATCGGATTACGACACGTGGCTCCCTTTTCACAAGGAACCCCTAAGTTCCCTGTATTGGAACGGATTACCATCAGATCCTAGGATTGCTTGCCAGCAACAATTTGACACTATCTTTGAGCGCTATGCGAATCGTTTAGGTGGAATGAATGCCCTTATCTCCAAAGAAACAAATAGACTTATAGGGCTTTGTGGACTCTTAGTTCAAACCGTAGACGGAACGGTAGCACTAGAAATAGCTTACTCCATACTGCCAGAATTTTGGAGTAATGGGTATGCAACAGAAGCAGCCCAAAAATGTAAAGAAGTCGCTTTTAAAAATGAATGGACCACACACCTAATCTCCATTATACATATAGATAATTTACCTTCACAAAACGTTGCGATTAAAAATGGGATGGAACGTTACCAAACAACAACGTATAAGAACACTCCTGTACACATCTATAGGATAAATAGCTAGTATGATACAGCATTGGGCCATCCTCGTAAATAACGCTTCACAAAAATCAAGGTTCATTGAGGCTATCCTAAGTCAGACCCATCCAAGCTTCAAAGCTTTTAAAAATCAAAAAGGAGCATTGTTCTCTCCTTTGGCCGTTACTAGCTTTGTAAATCAAGAAGAGCGTTATGGCAGTACTGTATTAATAAATGCACAACAGCCTTTAAAAACCATGTCCAGCGGCGAACAAAAGAAAGCCCTTCTGCAACACATCTTAGCCTCACAACCCAATTATATTATTCTAGATAATCCGTTTGATAATCTGGATGCCGATTTTCAAGTTGAATTAAAGCAGTTGCTTACTCAAAAGGCACAGGAAACAAGCTTTATACAACTTGTCAGTAGAAAATCTGATATACTACCTATTATAGGTAGTTTTGGGGTATTAAAAGAGCGAGAGTTTTCCCAACTTAAAGCTGAAGACTTGAATAGCGTGTTTGTCTCAAAAACCCCTTTTAAAGGATCTATTCCAAAACCCATACAACGCATTTATTGTAAATCGGATACCTTAATCGAATTCAAAAACGTGTCCATATCCTATGCAAATAAATCAATACTAAGAAACATCACCTGGAAAATACACCAAGGGGATTTCTGGCAATTAATGGGGAAAAACGGGTCAGGAAAAACCACAATCCTATCCATGATTGTTGGAGACAATCCAAAAGCCTTTGGACAAGACATCTATATATTCGGACAAAAAAAAGGAAGTGGGGAAAGTGTTTGGGAAATCAAAGAAAAAATTGGCTACTTCTCTTCTAATATGACAGATAAATTCAGAGGAAGGCACAGCGCAGAACATATGCTTATTTCCGGATTTAGGGATTCGATAGGCCTATATATTAAACCTACAGAAACGCAAAAACAAAAAAGCAAGGAATGGTTACAACTGCTCGATTTCTGGGACCAGCGACATACACTGTTTAAAGATCTTTCCCTAGGCCAACAACGTTTACTGATGACGGCCAGAGCCATGGTTAAGCATCCACCATTATTGATACTGGACGAACCTACAGCTGGCATGGATGACACCTCTGCAGCGCTTTTAGTAGCACTCGTAAATAAGATTGCTAATGAGACCAATACGAGTATTGTTTTCGTCTCTCATCGTAACGAGCCAGGGTTATCACCTACCTCTATTTTTAAACTAGCTATGACACCTAGTGGTTCAGAAGGAATTATTAACTAAACAAAAGAGCGTATTAGCTGCCCTAGACAACATATTTAGCAACTAAAGAAGTAGCTAAAGTTTTACTAACTAAAGTTAATAGCATAACCTACACTTGTTATATACGAACGTAAGAAGGTTTCTAGCTATTGAATCATAGCTATCCTGCTAAAAAAACCTAGAGTACTTCAATTAACTACGTTAAAGTCGCTGCAGAGCTCTCGAAATGTTGGGATTTAACTCAGTGTTATACTAATAAAAAAACCGCTACTCCTTAAGGAATAGCGGCTCTTTAGTTTGAGTTAGTCTACTTTATTCTTTATCCTCTGCACCGGAACTTAGTTTCTTACCCAATGCATCGTACATAATCGGTGTTGCAATGAATACGGAAGAATAGGTTCCTACAACCACACCTATAATCATGGCGAACATAAAACCTCTTAAGGATTCCCCCCCAAAAATAAATATGGTAAGTAACACTACTAAGGTTGTTAAGGAAGTATTCAATGTTCTACTCAAGGTACTATTGATAGCGGAATTAATATTTTCTCCACTCTTCCAACCGCGTTCCGCAATGATTTCACGAATACGGTCAAATACAACCACAGTATCGTTCAAGGAATACCCGATTACCGTCAATATAGCTGCTATAAATGCTTGGTCTATTTCCATGTTAAAAGGCATTATCTTTCCTAAAATTGAGAAGACACCCAATACGATTAAAACATCGTGGAAAACCGCTGCAACTGCTCCAAGAGAGAATTGCCATCTGCGGAAACGGAAAAGGATATACAAGAACACCACCGCTAAAGACCCTAAAATAGCAAGGAACGCATTGTTCTTAATATCATCTGCAATGGTTGGACCAACTTTTACAGACTTCATAATACCTATGGCCTTGTCTGCACTACCTACCATAAAGTCTTGTTTAGAAATACCATCTGGCAGGTATTTTTGCAACGAAGTATACAGTTTATCTTGTATCTCATTATCGACCTCTATTCCCTCTACATCTACTTTATACGGTGTAGTAATTTTAATTTGATTAGACTCACCAAATGTTTTCACATTGGTACCGCTCCCAAAAACATCGTTCAATTCAGATGCTATTTCAGACGGATTAACCTGCTGCTCAAAACGTACGGTGTAGGAACGTCCTCCAATAAAATCAACGCCTTGTTGCAAGCCAGGACCTGCGAACAATGAGAACAAACCAATAGCGACCAAAATTCCTGAAATCACATACGCTATCTTTCTTTTGATCAAGAAATCTATGCTTATGTTCTTAAAGAGACCTTTTGTTAGTGCCGTAGAGAAATCCAATGTTCTTCCTTTACCACCAATGTACCAGTCTACCAATAATCTAGTAATGAAAATGGCCGTGAATAAAGAAGTTAGAATACCTATTAATAAGGTAGTAGCAAAACCTTTGATTGGGCCAGAGCCGAAGACAAAGAGTATAATTGCCGTAAGTCCCGTAGTAATGTTGGCATCCAAAATAGAAGAGAGTGCATTACTAAAACCATCAGAAACCGCTAAGCTCTTACCTTTGCCTTTCGCAAGTTCTTCTTTTATACGCTCAAAGATAAGTACGTTCGCATCCACGGACATACCAATAGTTAATACGATACCTGCGATACCAGGTAAGGTCAACACCGCGTTTAAGCTTGTTAACACACCAAAAATCAACAGAATGTTCAGTAACAAAGCAATATCTGCAAAAATACCCGCTTTACCGTAGTAGAAAATCATCCATAACAATACAATAGCCATAGCTATCAAGAACGACATAAAGCCACTATCAATAGCTTCTTGACCTAAGGACGGACCTACAATTTCCGACTGTATAATTTCAGCAGAGGCAGGTAATTTACCAGCTCTTAATACGTTCGAAATATCTTTTGTTTCGTTTACAGTAAAGTCTCCAGAAATTTCGGTTCTACCACCAGAGATACCACCTACAACAGAACAACCTGGCGCTGTATACACCTTATTATCCAATACTACTGCAATTCCCGTTTGGTTTACATTGGCATCACTAGTCAGTTTTTGCCAAAGTTTGGATCCTTTGGAATTCATTCCCATAGTAACTACAGGCTTACTGAACTGATCAAACTCACCACGCGCATCACTTACCACATCACCACTGATTCTTGGTGCACCTTCACGATTAGATTTTAAAGCGTAAAGATTGATGATTTCGGTATCCTCAGTTGCTGGACGTTCCCAAACAAATTTTGTGAACTGAATATCTGCAGGCAAGAGTCTTCTTATCTCCGGCAATCTTAAATAACCACCAATCGTAGCGGTATCTTTAATCGCCGCTTGGAACATAGCATTACTTCCTGGGTTTGCAGGAATCAACAATTCGTAAAGTGGATTTACCTGAGTTGCCAAATCTAAAGAATCAGCTGCTACATCTGACAATAAAGAATCCAATTCGGTCTCTTCCCTGATTTGTTCCGGCTTATCGAGGCTTACAATTCCCTTTAATTTTTCATTTGCTTGAATTAAAAAAGTACTAAAGCTCGTGTTGCTTTGAGAATAGGTTTCCCAAAACTCCAATTGAGCCGTACTGGACAACAAATCTTGCGCACGTGCAATATCTCGTGCTCCTGGTAGTTCTACTAAAATACGGCCAGAATTTCCTTCTCTTTGGATATTCGGCTGAGTTACACCAAAACCATCAATACGTTCTCGTAATACTTCAAAAGCAGAAATAATAGACTCGTCTATTTTTGTTCTTATAATCGGCTTTACCTGATCATCAGACATTTGGAAATTAACCTCATCGCTTAGTCCCTTGTTCGAGAATATTTCTGGTGAAGCTAATTTAGTCTCTCCTTTTATATTATCAAAAGCATCAAAAAACAAATCCAAATAGGTGTCATCACTCTCTTTGGATGCAAGATCTGCATCGGCCAAGGCCTTATTAAAAACAGGGTTCTTGGTATTATTTGCCAAGCCTTTTAAGATATCTTTTACCGAAATTTGTAGGGTAACATTGATACCTCCTTTAAGATCGAGTCCCTTATTCAGTTCCTTTTTCTTGGCTTCACCATAGTTGGTATACCCAAGAATAGTATTCTCACTAATGGAGTCCAAGTAACTGGCTTCCATAGCTTCCCTCTTGGAAACATAATCGTCTTCCGAGTCCGAAATACGACTTGTGGCAAATACTTCCGCCTCCC
>JBLICT010000070.1:0-14484 GCA_047632415.1 Maribacter sp. | reverse complement strand
TCATGCAAGACCCAAAGAACGATGCTAAATACAAGGAAATACTGGACGAACTCTAAGTACAAAGCTGGCAGTTAGAATTAGTAATTTCCGGTTTTGCCATTTTTGGACTTTTTAGCGCTTTAGACCTGTTAGAAGGTTTCGCAGCACTAAAAAAAATGGAAGGGAGCGGTTTCCAATCTATGTTTATAGATACCATCTACATAACATGTGTGCTTGCCATTTTCAACCTCATCCTTCATGTATTGCTGCGCGGGTTATGGATTGGTGCGGTTGGTATTCGGTCAGTTTCTGGGGATATAGATATTGAAAAACTAAATATGTCTAAGGTTTTCAAAACCCATCTGAAACAAAAAATAGGGTCTTTTGATAACTACATTATTAAGCTAGAAAATTATTCTAGTATTCTTTTTGGGGTTACCTTTTTAATAGCTTTCATTACGATTGCCATATCCCTAAATTTTCTGATATTCTTATTTTTTGTGTTCTTCTTCTATGAAAACGATTTTCTACCTTTTGAGGTAAAAGCGGTTTTAGGCACTATTTTGTTCCCTGCCTTTATCTTTGGACATCTGATTACCATCATAGATTTTATAGTTCCCGGGATTGTAAAACGTTCCCAAGATGTTGCTAAAGTGTATATGCCCATATACACTTTAGCAACTTAACACTTTCCTTTATTGATCGGCCTATACTGTATAATTTATTAGATAATAAATTCGGAAAAAAATAATTTATAGTTTAATTCCAGTTTATGGTATTCTATTGTTCCTCTTTTCATTGGAGAGGAATCCTAGTGATTTTTTCGATATCAGCGAACCATCTTCAACTGAAGTT
Organism: Maribacter sp.; assembly: GCA_047632415.1. Classification (GTDB taxonomy): domain Bacteria; phylum Bacteroidota; class Bacteroidia; order Flavobacteriales; family Flavobacteriaceae; genus Maribacter. The sequence goes on along the minus strand of JBLICT010000070.1, from coordinate 13,650 downwards.
AGTAATCGGAGTAATTACAAGGATATGTTGGCAAAAAAAGGCACCTATATAAGACGCGTGGCAATACCATCAAAACAATAACAGAACCGTTTTTACATATAACCATGCCGTATACTAAATGGATTGAGGACGATATTATCGTCTACGATTCAGTATTGAAACCCGAATCAGATGAAAGAGGTTATGAATTTGGGGTGAATATAAAATTTGGTCCGGACGAGGATACCACCAAGGTAGAAGCCGTCACCTATTTGCAACACATAAATGACATGTTTGAGTTTAAAATCAATGGCACAAAGATTGGAAGTGACTTAATTATTGCCTCTAATGAAGATACACGTTTGGATTTGGAAATGTTCGTAGATTTATTAGGCTATTCCAGAGGCAAACATATACTCACTATAAAACATAAAAAATTTAAAGTGGACAGCACTGCTACAAAAGATTTTGCAACCATTCCGTTTTGGTATTACAATGATAGGCATCCTATAGTAGCACCTGTCGTTTTGCAAAAAACTGCTTTAGATAAATTACCTGAATACCTAGAAAAACCAACAGACCAGCAAGGGCATAAATAGTATTGTCCGATACAGATAGACTATTTAAAAAGGAGTTGAACGCGTCCGTATTTCCAATAGTATTGAGTTTAAAGGTAGAAAACCAGTCTGTACTCGTATGATTCCTTCCAAATCCCAAAAACCCAAAAAAAGCAACAACTACGAATGCAATACCAATCCAACTCGTTTTGGAAACCAAAGGTGTATACCCAATACTATGAGTATTTTCTTTCTGTAGTTCTACTTGTTGCATAACCGACCGCACAAAATCCTTGGGAGCCTTTTCCCACTCCAAAGCTTTGGTAGTCTTTTCTAGAAAGGCATTCAATTCTTTTTCTTTTTGCTTTTTCATCTCTATAAAAATAAACTAACTATTTGATATATGTACACTTGGTTGATAGTTCTATTAATTTTGAAAACGCTCATGATGCGCTTCATAGCCCTCAATAATTTCAGGATCTAATTTACTTCTTAAAATATGGGCCAAACGTTTTCTGGCCCTGAATACCTTTACCTTGACCGCGTTAGAGGTTAAAGATAATACGGCGGCTATCTCATTTAAAGATAATTCTTCAAAATAAAAAAGTGTGATTACGATGGCATCAGCTGCGTGTAATTCATCCACGGCTTTTTTAATGGTCTCACTTTGTTCTTTTTTCTCCAATGCATCCCACGTGTTCTCCAATGCTGGGATGTTAATATTAAAATCCCCATCAACAGAATCCGCAGCTACTGTTCGCTTTCTTTTTTTAAGAAGGTCCAATCCCTTATGGTATGTTATTTTATACAACCAGGTAGAAAACTTGGATTCTCCCTTAAAACTATTCAAAGCTTGGTATGCTTTTAAAAAAGCATCTTGGGCCACCTCTTGCGCATCCTCTGGCCTGCCGACTAACTTTAACGCCAAAGTATAGACCATATGTTGGTATTTTTCTACAAGTTGGGCGTATGCCTCAGTATCGCCAGTGCGAGCAAGCGTAATTAAAGGTTGGTCTTTGTCTTTGCTCATTATTGCCTATAGGACGCTAATAACCAATATAAGGTTACAGGAAATTTAAAAAAAATGATATTATAAAACTAAGACTAAAAAATGTTTTTAGTTTAAAAGCGGCAGACAAAGTAAAAAGTCAAAAATTATCAAAGTAAGCATAAAGACAATAGACCTGAGCTATGCAGCTAAAAAAGTGGAATTGGCCTCGCCGCCGGCATGAGGGCTCAATTAACTGCTCTAGCTTTGTTACTGCCCAACTTTTTTAAAACAGAAATTCACGAATAAAAGTGTAACCTCTTTGGTAAAGGTATCGTCCTATAGGCAACTAACGTTTATTTAATCAATTAAAAAACAATCATCTTATGGAAGTAGCATTTGTATTTATCAGTTTTTTCTTAGTGGCATTCGGGATTTTCTATCTCTATTTTTCCACAAGGAACAAGGAGCGTTTGGCCTTAATAGAAAAAGGCGCGGAAGCAAGTATTTTTGTCCGTCAACAACGGGAAAAAGCAGCACCGTTCTGGAAGATATTGATATTAAATATCGCCTTATTACTTATGGGTATTGGTGCTGGTATCATGGTCGGTGGCATTCTATACAGTAATTTCAATGTACAAGATGAAATTGCGCTACCTGGCTCTATATTCCTTCTGGCTGGCACCGGGTTACTCATCGGTTTCTTTTTAACCAAAAAATTGGACAAGGAATAATAACGGATATTCACTTATTATCAAAGGAAACCACCTCAAAAATTGAGGTGGTTTTTTTATCTTCACAAGATGAAGGTAATAGCAACAAATATTGGTACTCCTACAAGCTTTACTTGGAACGGAGCAGAAGAACAAACTGGTATTTTTAAGTATCCAGTAAAAGACGGACTCTTCCTAAGCAAAAATGATGTACAAGGAGATACGGTTATAGATAGGGTACACCACGGTGGTACCAACAAGGCTTGTTACCTATTTTCAGCCGATTATTATCCCTATTGGAAGGAACGCTACCCTTACCACGACTGGGACTGGGGCATGTTTGGCGAAAACCTTACCATTTCTGAAATGGACGAAGCTCAAATACGAGTTGGCACTATTTACAAAATCGGCAATGCTATCGTACAGGTATCTCAACCTAGAGAACCTTGTTACAAACTTGGTATCCGATTTGGAACCCAAGCTATTCTTAAGGAATTTATACAGCACAACCATCCAGGTACTTATGTCAAGATTTTAGAGGAAGGCAACGTGGTTTCTGGCGATGTTGTTGAACTTATTGAAGAATCAACAAACGGTCTTACGATACAGCAATTCTACGAACTCATGTTTCAAAAGGAAAAAACTAAGAAAATTCTTGAATTATTCATGACCAATGAATCGGTTCCTCAATACAAAAAAGACCGATTTCTAAAATATCTAAAATGAGCTTTAGCTATCCTTGGCACTTATACCTTATGGCAAGCATGTATATTCTTGCCGGTATCTTTCATTTTATAAAGCCCAAAGTATACATGCGCATAATGCCCCGATACATTCCCAGTCATAAGGCCATGGTATATTGGAGCGGTCTGGCAGAAATTGCTTTGGGAATTGGATTATGTTTTGCTATTACAAAGAGCCTTGCCATTTATGGTATCATTACACTTTTAGCCATATTCCTATTGGCACATTTTTATATGTTGAGTAATGAGAAAGTCGCTGCCGGCATTCCAAATTGGGTACTTATATTACGTTTGCCCTTACAATTTGGGCTCATGTACTGGGCTTTTAGTTACCTAGGAGTATAAATACAAAAAGGGGACGCTCCCGTCCCCTTTTACTGAAATTTAATTAAATCAACTTAATCAACTATAAAGTTTTCCGAGTAGCTTTTTTTAGCATCCAAAACTACCACTCTGTAATTACCAGCATAGGCTCCTTGAAAGTTAAAAGCTTTTTCAATAATCATTTCGTCTGCACCCGTTTCTGAAAACACCACTCTGTTCTCATCATCATATACTTTGATGTCTACCTTGGACTTATCTAAGTTTAAAAAGTTTACGAATATCTTTTCTTTCGTTTTACGAAAGTATGGCTTCAACGTTTCCTTTTTTTCTATGATAGTAACGTTTTCGTCACCTATAGAAACCGTGTAAACGACTAATCGAATAGCATCCGAAGTAGTGAGGTAGTATTTACCATTTTCCAAACTGTGTAAATTGAACTTTTTCGTTACGGTTCCATTTTCCATTTTTTCGAAATACAGCACATTTTCATCTGTATCCGTAAATGTCAAGGTCAAATCCTTTGCTGCGTTATCTAATGTCAACACCAAGCTCTTGGCTTCTTTGGCTGCTATTAGACGAATCTCTGAATTCTTTGCCATACTTAAAGTTGAACTTAACAATAAGGCTAGTACTGTTGTTACTTTTAAAAATCTTTTCATGATATTCCTTTTTTTAGATTACTACTAATTACACTACAAATGTACCCAGCATTCACGGCCCCTACTACAACACAGTTTTCTTATTTATGTTCTATTTTAACCTACTAACGTAGTAAAATAGGTAATTAGGTTAATTTTGAACATATTTTGGTTAATTTTGTAAAGCACAGCTTTAAAAGGCTTGTTTAATTTTATACTAGAATCAATATAAAAGAATGATTACACAAAAACCAAAGTTTGAAGCCATAGCCCCCACGTTTGGTAACTCCTTTACCTATCAAAAATTCGATGAGTCTAAATTGAATAAGAATTACGAATGGCACTACCATCCAGAAATTGAATTGGTATACGTAAACGGAGGTTCCGGGAAACGGCAAGTGGGAAGCCATGTATCCTATTACACCGACGGAGAACTTATTTTAATCGGGAGCAACCTTCCACATTGCGGACTTACAGACCGACTCACAGGTAACACCAACGAAACAGTCATACAGATGAAGCTAGATTTTCTGGGTAATGATTTTTTTAATGTACCTGAGATGCGAAAAATTCAAGCACTCTTCGAGGTGGCGAACGGAGGAATCAGCTTTTCAGGCAAGACTAAAATGAAAATTGGTGAGAAAATAGAAGTACTGGAATACCAAACCGATTTTCAACGCTTGTTGTCCATCCTTAATATCCTAAATGAATTAGCAAACTCAAAAGAAACTAAGCTTTTAAACGCTGAAGGTTTCTCATTGGCTACAGACGTTAAGGACAATGATAGAATCAATGTAGTCTTTAACCATGTTAAAAATAACTTTAAAGAAGATATAACCTTAGTGGAAATAGCCAACATGGCAAGCATGACTATTCCTTCGTTTTGCCGATATTTTAAAAAGATAACCAATAAAACGTTCGTACAATTTGTAAACGAATACCGTTTGGTGCATGCTTCAAAACTTTTAGCAGAAAAACCACTGAGCATTACCGAGGTTTGTTTTGAATGCGGATTTAATAATTTCTCCCATTTCAATAAATCCTTCAAAGCATTTACAGGTCAAAATCCATCAGAATATAGAAATCAACTTAAAGTGATTATTTCCTAATGCAGCAACTCTTTGACCGCGAACCTCAGCATCTGAACCTACCCGATAGCGCTATTACTTATTATCCGAATTTTATGGACAGTATAGTAGCAGACGACTATTTTACCTTATTGAAATATAACACTGCGTGGCAACAGGACGATATTAAAGTTTTTGGAAAAGTATACGCCCAGCCAAGGCTAACGGCCTTATATGCAAACAATAACAAGCCCTACTCCTATTCCAACATTACAATGAAGCCCTACGAGTTCACCAAGGAGCTTCAATGTATAAAGGAAAAGATTGAAGTACTTTCAAAATGTAATTTCACCACCTGTCTTCTAAACTTGTATAGGGATGGCAAGGACAGTAACGGATGGCATGCGGACAACGAAAAAGAACTGGGACAAAACCCTGCTATTGCTTCCATAAGTTTAGGGGAGCCACGTTATTTCCATTTAAAACACAACACCATTCCCGATTTAAAACACAAAATACTATTGGAACACGGCAGCCTTCTTTTGATGACGGGCGAAACCCAACATTTCTGGAAACACCAAATACCTAAAACGGCTAAACTTATTGGAGAGCGAATAAATCTGACCTTTAGGGTTATAAAATAAAAAAAATCGGCTGTGAGAGCCGATTTTTTCGCCTATCATAAAATCGATAACTATCTTTAAGATGACGACGACGTATCTTAATTTTCTCATTTTCGAATTCACTTTATATATTCAACAGTCGTGCCAAAATCAAATCAAATTTTGCTTTGTATCTTTGTACTGCTATGGAAAAAGAATTTACAGACCGCGAATTGGATCGCATTATAGAAATGGCTTGGGAAGATCGTACCACATTTGATGCCATTAGCTTTCAATTCGGTATCTCGGAACAAGAGACTATTGAAATAATGCGTAGGGAAATGAAACCTAGTAGTTTTCGCATGTGGCGAAAAAGGGTTCAAGGAAGAGCTACCAAACATGCAAAATTATGTACCGATGGTGTAGATAGATTCAAATGCAGCCGCCAAAAACAGATTACAGGCAATAAAATTTCAAAAAGATAATTGCCTTAGCGGTATGCTTATTTAAAAATATCGTTTAACACTACCGCTAGTCGTATGCCCCCTTTTTGTAATTGAGACTCTACAGTAGACCACCATTTGTAGCTATATTGATACCCTATTTTCTCACCAACAGCAACAGATTCATAAAGCGTATTGGCTATATCTTGAGACTCTTCTACCCAGTCATATACGGTACCCTGTTGTAATTCGTTAAGCTGTTGCTTGGTAAGTTCAGGAAGGGCATCCGACAGTTCTGTAAAACTCATACCGTAGTCATCTATCATATTGGAATCCCATACCCTATGTAGGTTACTTCCCCTACCGAACCACTGTACCTGTATATCGTTACCACCTTTGTCCTCCAAACGGCCAACGTGCATTGGTTGGTGTAAATCTCCTACCAAATGAACTAAGAATTTCAAGTAAAATACCTTATCGGCACGGCTACTATTAGCATTCTTAATCACAGCAACACATTTATTAATTCCTGTTACCAAATCTCCTTGTGCACTGGGCGTTTCATCCCCGTACTTTTTATCCAGCGAAAAATTTACATAGTGTAACGCACTGAATTCCCTATAGGATCTATCTGCTTTTATTTCATCACCAAACGTAGAAGCTTCGGCCAAACTTTGCCCATTCAGTAATTTATCGATAGCCTTTTTCGCCTTTCTGGTCAAGTGGCTTTCGGCAACATCCCCAACCACTCTATGTCCGGTTTTAGACCAGACCATATCGTTGGCAAAAGTGATATGAACACATAAAAATAAGAGTAAGAAAAACTTTTTCATTGCTTTAATTTTGCGCAAAAATAGCATATCGAATTTTAAGGTATTGTTAAAACTTGAAAAGGCTTACATTTTATAAAGAACTTGCACCCATGAAAAAGAAAAAATCAGTTCTAAAGAAAACAAAACTGCGCTATTTTCAATTTGCCATTAAGATAGTATTAGGATTTTCATTCGTACTATTTATTTTTATACTCAGCATCTATTTAGGGGCGTGGGGTCCTATTCCTAAAAAAAAGGAGTTATCTAATTTCAACTATCAAATGGCCTCCGAAGTGTTTTCTTCGGATAGTGTGCTAATAGGAAAATATTATCTAAACGACCGACAGCCCATTTCTTTTCAAGAATTTCCCGAACATTTAATACAGGCATTGGTGGCTATTGAGGACGAACGTTTTTACGCTCACTCCGGCATAGATTTTTCAAGTTTGCTCAGAGTAGGTTTTAAAACCATACTAATGGGTAACAGCTCTTCTGGAGGAGGAAGCACCTTGACCCAACAGTTGGCTAAAAATCTATACCCAAGAAAAGATAGGCAGTCTGCCCATTTAATTATAGATAAATTTAAAGAGATGATCATCGCCAAACGATTAGAATCTGTGTATTCAAAAGAGGAAATACTAACCTACTACTTAAATACGGTTTCTTTTGGTGACAACACTTTTGGTATTGAAAGTGCAGCGCTAAAATTCTTTAATAGCAATGCGAAAAAATTATCACTCGAACAAGCCGCTACCCTAGTGGGCATGTTAAAAGCTACCTACAGCTATAACCCAAGAATATTTCCTAAAAAAAGCCTGGACAGACGTAATCTTGTCTTAAAGTCCATGAAAGAAAATAATTTCTTGGACCAAGAAAGACTGAATGATGCTATAGCTACTGTACTTAAATTGGACTATAGGGATTACGACTATAACGCTGGTATAGCCCCTTATTTTAGAGAAGAAGTACGCAAGCAACTACTGCGATGGATAAAAGAACGGAACAGCAAGGGGAACAATCTTAACTTATACACCTCGGGTTTAAAAATATATACGACCCTCAACTATAGAATGCAGCAGTTAGCGGAAGAAGTTATGGTATCGCATATGAGTTCGTTACAAGAAGATTTTGAAAAAAGTTATGGGAAAAATGCACCTTGGCTAAAAAACAGTAAAATCATTCAGAATGCGGCAAGGCGCACTGCAGTCTACAAAAATCTTAAGAAAACAGGACTTAACGATACCCAAATCTTTCAAAAGCTCAGAACCGATAAAAAACAGATGACCTTAACTACATGGAAAGGCGACCTAAATAGAGAGGCTAGCACTATGGATAGCTTACAGCATTACATGAAATTTTTGAATATGGGTTCCCTTTCCTTAGACCCAACAACCGGCCAAGTGCTCACATGGCTAGGAGGAATAGATTTTGAACGGTTTAAATACGATCATATCTCCCAAAGCAAAAGACAAGTAGGCTCCACTTTTAAACCAATTGTGTACACCGCCGCATTGGAAAATGGAATAAGTCCCTGCACTTATTTTTCTGCCCAAGAGGTGGCCTATGAGAATTTGCAAGGCTGGTCACCCAGTAATTCTGTAGATAAAGAAGAAGCGTACTTAAGTTATACTATGGAGGAAGGCCTAAGTAATTCTGTAAATACCATTGCCGTAAAAGTGATGGAAAAAACGGGTGTCGCTAATGTTTTGGAACAAGCCAAAAAAATGGGAATTCAGGAAAAACTTCCAAACCTGCCTTCACTGGCATTGGGAACAGGAGAAATTAAAATGACAGAAATGGCCATGGCTTATACGAGTTATTTAAACCAAGGAAAAACCGTAAAACCGCTCATTCTTAAAAAGATAACCGATTATGAAGGTAAGGTCCTAGCCTCTTTTGAATCCAAACTAAGCGACAAACCGGCATTTTCCGAAGAAAATGGACAGCTAATGATAGAAATGATGAAATCTACCGTTAACTCGGGCACAGCATCCAGAATCAGATCTACCTATGGCCTTAAAAATGATATTGCAGGAAAAACAGGAACAACCCAAAACAACAAAGATGCATGGTTTGTTGCCTTAACACCAAAGCTAATACATCTTACTTGGGTGGGTCTGGACAACCATGAAATCGGTTTTAAGAATACCCGATTAGGACAAGGAGCCAATGCTGCCTTACCCCTATTCGCGCTATGGCTGCAAAAACTGAATTCTGATAAAGATTTTGATGCCATTACCAAAGCTAAATTTCCAAGCCCAACTGCAGCTGTGTTAGAAGCACTGAATTGTGAAGGCGTAAAAAGAGATGGGTTTTTTAAGCGACTTTTTAAAAATCCCAACAAGACAAAACGTAAAAAATTTAAAAATAAGGGTAAAAACCAGTCCGATTAAAATAAAATGATATATTTATGATATCATTTTAATATCATAAATTATGTCAACTGAAAAAAACAACAGTCCTATTAACGGCTACATTATTCTTTTTGTTTTGCTTGCCCTGCTCGTTGGCGGCGTTTTACTCCTTCGTATTTATGTTGGTGCCTTCATGATTTTGGCAGCACTGTTGCTATTTCCAGGTTTTGTGTTAGTAAATCCAAACAGCTCTAGGGTGCTACTGCTTTTTGGGAAATATATTGGCACCATAAAACAAAATGGATTATTCTGGGTAAATCCGTTCTTTACTAAAAAGAAAATATCCTTGCGAGCAAGTAACTTTGACAGCGAAAGGTTAAAGGTCAACGACAAGCTTGGGAATCCCATTATGATCAGCACCATCTTGGTCTGGCGTGTAACAGACACCTATAAAGCTGCTTTTGACGTAGATGATTACCAAAATTTTGTGCGTGTACAGACCGATGCTGCGGTACGTAAACTGGCTAGTATGTATCCCTATGATAATTTTGCAGATGAAGGGCTGGACGAAGATATTACGTTACGGTCCAGTGTTAACGAAGTAAGTGATGCGTTGGAACAAGAAGTCCAAGAACGGCTTTCCATGGCGGGCATAGAAGTGTTGGAGGCAAGAATAGGCTACTTGGCCTATGCACAGGAGATTGCAAATGCTATGTTAAAACGACAGCAAGCTACAGCGATTGTAGCCGCACGGCATAAAATTGTTGAAGGTGCAGTAAGCATGGTAGAAATGGCCTTAACCGAGCTCAGCAAAAAAGAGCTGGTGACCTTAGATGAAGAGCGTAAAGCTGCCATGGTAAGTAACCTCATGGTCGTACTTTGTTCCGATAAGGATGTTTCACCTATAGTTAATACCGGAACTTTAAACCACTAAACCATGCGTGTTTTTAACAAGACCCAACGATTTACACAATGGTGGCTGCAGGTGATTAATCTATCCTTATTAGGTTTAATTATTTTTGGCTGCTATACCTGGTATGTACTTAAGCAAGGCATGGGCAATGTAGGGGCAGATGACACCATGGGGCAAGTTATCTTCATTACAATAATTAGCTTCGCAGTTTGTATTCTTTATATTTTTAAAATGGAAACAACTATTGATGAACGTGGTGTTTTTTATAGGTTTTTCCCTTTCCACAGGAACACCAAAAAAATATTGTGGAACAATCTGAAAAACTGCCATACCAGAAAATATAAACCACTTAAGGAATATGGCGGCTGGGGCTACCGATTTGGATTCAATAATGGCAAAGCACTTAACGTAAAAGGAAACCAAGGTATTCAACTGGAATTAAGCACGGGTAAAAAATTACTTCTTGGCACTCAAAGTCCTGAAGAAGCACAGATTGTTATAAACCAATATTTTAAAAACGATAAAAGAATATAAAGTAGCTACGTGGAAAATGAGCTTCAGTAAAAACGACCAACGAATGGAAGAAACACGTAACACATACCTAATAGAAGGATGCTACTTGGTTCAGGTGGTTGATAGTTATAGTTCTATCGAGTTGGCAAGGGATAAAAATAGCTAAACGTGTACTTACAAATTTAAAACATGAGTAGCATCCATTTTGTTTCTAACGAGCTAAATAGTTTTAAAAAACCATTGTACATAGGACACAGCGTCAAACCTTAGTGATTAAAAGACAGGAATACCATTAATAACGAATAAGCGTAAGCATCTTAGTAGTATTATCTCACTAAATATGCTAAAGGTAATGATAGTATTTATTAAAACAAATGAGTAAAAAAAAGGCATTTGCATTACGGGTAAACGAGGATATGCTCAAGGCTATAGAGAAATGGGCAGCCGATGAGTTTAGAAGCACCAATGGACAAATAGAATGGATGTTGATGAAAAGCTTAAAAGAGGTAAAACGCGGCCCAAAATCTAAGAAAGTAGACTAGTTTTAATATTTACTTAACAATCTAAAACCGTAGCTTTGAATTTTAGATAATTCAATTCATAATGACCAAAATTCTAAGTGTCCTGGCACTTTTATTTGTATCAATACATGCCTTCTCCCAAAATTCAGAAAAGTCGTTTACCGTTAAATATATTTCAGAGGACATCGTCTTAGATGGGGTCTTGGATGACCCAATTTGGGGAATGGCAGAAAGTGCCAATACCTTTCAACAATACTTTCCTACAGACTCTGTTACTGCGAAAGCTCCTAGCGACATTAAAATGCTCTACGATGACAAAAACCTGTATATCGGTATCCGCATAAATACCATTGGAAAAGATTATGTCATACCTTCCCTAGAACGCGATTTTAGGGCTGGAGGGAATGATAATATAAGTCTTTTATTCGATACTTTCAACGATGGAACTAACGCATTTCTTTTCGGTATAAACCCTTACGGTGTAAGGCGTGAGGCACTAATTACTAATGGTGGTTCTGGACTGGAAGGTTTTACAACATCTTGGGATATTAAATGGAAAGGCGAATCCGTAATATATGATGATTATTATACAGCAGAAATGGTCATACCGTTAACGTCGTTCAAATTTCGAGAAGGGGAAACCAAGTGGCGCTTCAACAGCTACCGTTTTGATATGCAATCCAACGAAACGAGTACTTGGGTACGTATACCTCAAAACCAACTCATCTTTAATCTTGCCTTTATGGGAGATATGATGTTTGAAAAACCCCTGGGCAAATCCCGAACACCATTAGCCCTAATCCCTTATGTAAACGGTATAACAACCAACGATTTTGACAGCGGTGAGAGCCTCAATAATTTTAAAGTGGGTGCTGATGCCAAGATATCGGTAGGCAACAGTTTAAATCTTGACCTTACCTTAAATCCAGATTTTTCTACAGTGGAGGTCGATAATTTTATAACCAATCTTACCCGTTTTGAAATTGCATTGCCTGAACGGCGTCAATTTTTCATTGATAATAATGACCTTTTTGGAGGCTTTGGAGGTGGCCGTGATGCAAATCCGTTTTTCTCTAGACGAATAGGTATTGCTACCGATACCGCCGGCAATACTATAGAGAATCGTATTATTGGTGGACTTCGGCTTAGTGGCAAAATTAACAAGGACCTGCGTTTGGGTTTCCTGAACCTACAAACAGAAGAGGATAGCGAGAATGGAATACCTTCCAATAACAACATGATGTTTTCGCTTCAACAAAAAATGTTCTCTCGCTCTAATTTAGGCGTTTTCTTTATTAATAGACAAGCGGTAGGAGCATCTGATTTCTTACCTGAAAATGAAGAGTTTAACCGTGTTATGGGTATTGATTATAATCTGGCATCGGAAGACAATAGCTGGACAGGAAAGTTCTACCTCCACAAGTCCTTTCAACCTGAAGATAATGAGGGCAACTACTCCTTAGGTTTTAACCTAGGTAAAAACACTCGGAACTTTTCTGCATTTGTAGATGCGGTTAAAATAGATGAAGAGTTTAACTCAGACCTTGGTTTTATCCCAAGAACTGACATTTTTAAACTTGTAAATGTTTTTGAGGCGCGTCTATGGCCAAAAAAAGGTAAAATAAATAATTATGAGGCGCAGGTTTTTAATGAATTTGTTTGGCGGCCCGGCTTAGACTACCAACTAGGAGATCATGCTATTTCCCTAGAAACCACTGCAGAATTCAAGAGCCTGGAGAAGTTGAGTACACAATTTTCTAGGAGGTATGTTTTCCTAACAGAAGACTTTGAGCCAACGGGTAACGATGGAGCAATAGCTTTGCCTGGAAATCTAGGATACAACTTTAGTAGCTTTGAGATGTCTTTTGAATCCGATAGGCGTAAGGTATTTTCATACAGCATTGAACCTGGCTTTGGTGGGTTTTTTAATGGTAATAGGTATTCATTAGAGACTGGTTTTGATATTAGATTACAACCGAAAGTACGTATAGGATTTAACGCGCAATATGATAGGATTGCCCTCCCACAACCCTATTCCAGCGCAGATATTTTCTTGATAAGCCCACGAGTGGGGATTACCTTCAGCAAGTCAATTTTCTGGTCTACCCTAGTTCAGTACAGTAATCAACGTGATAATTTGGGCATCAATTCAAGGCTACAATGGCGCTTTGCACCTTTGTCCGACCTATTTATTGTATACAATGATAATTACTCGGTAGACCTATTTGCTCCTAGATTTCGCTCTATCAACCTTAAACTTTCTTACTGGCTAAATATCTAGCGCCAGCTGTTCAATAAAAATTTAGTGCTAGAATTTATATTAGGGTTTTACTATATCGTTTTCTATTTTAAAATTAACTATTAGATCATGAACAAAGCTTTTTTCTCCTTTATATTTCTTTTCACTTTCTTGGTCGTTTTTGGCCAAGAAAAGCAAAAATCATTTACCGTAAAGTTTATTTCAGAACCTATTATAGCTGATG